>CAZZGG010000010.1:6543-52006 GCA_964654125.1 uncultured Oscillospiraceae bacterium | reverse complement strand
TGTCAGGGGATACGTGCGCTCAAAAATGAGATATTTCTTCAAAATAGGCGCAATGTACGTCAAAAGGGTAGCAGACTGGCAGAGCTCTCAGCCTTTTTGACAAATATTTCGCATTTTTACTTTTTTTGAGATTTGGTGCCTGGAATTCCGAAAATATCATCTGCCCACTCAGCTGTTATCTGAATTGGCAGGCTGAAAATGATGACCTTTTGACACTCGAACAAATATATTGAAACAGTTTGATAAGTTCAAGCAAAACCATGTTGAGTTTATATATGATCTACATGTCAGCTCTATCAATCCAGACTGGCGAACAGTATAGCAGATAAGATCAGCACAGGATAAAGCCCCCAAAATCGCTTCCTATGGCCACTATAAAACTATCAAACCTATCCATAAGCTGCCAAATGAATAATAATGTTTTAATTCTCTTTCAACTAAATGTGACCAAGTCTATTAACTTGGTCAACTGTCTATTTTATCTACTTCAATCAGCGGTAAGGTAACGCTTGATCCAAGCACTGTTGTGTATGTGTGTAATCCGTGGGAGACACCATAAATAGTTATAATATCATCATCAAGAATTCTACTTTTTATTAAAGATTCATCAAAATAGAGATATACTACATTATCACTATATCCACCCCAGCTATTTTTTTTGGTGGCCAATCTGATTTGGATCTCTGATCCTACTTCAGACACTTGTAATACTTCGCCTTTGAATTTGACTTTTTTTCCAAAATAATCGTCTGGATCTCTCGCCAACTGATTGTATGTTATACCTGTATCATATCCTTTTTTTTCTTCGGCTGCTTTTTTCGCTTCCTCTTCGGCCGCCTTTTTTGCTGCTTCTTCCTTAGCTTTCTTATCAGCTTTTGCTTTTTCCTCAGCTGCTACCTGCGCAGCTAGTTCCGCAGCAATTTTATCCGCTTCTGCTTGAGCAATCTCAGCAGCTTTTTGCTTCTCTGTGAGCTCCAGCCAATCTGATGAATCTTCAACCAGTTTTTCATATTCTTTTTTTAAATCATTGTGATCAACCATCAATTCATTGTGTTCAACTAACAACTTATCATAATTCTTTTTTATTACTTCTTTTTCAGACGATAGAATATTATGATTCTCAACCGATAAATCAACTTCATGTTGCAATGCATCTCTTTCAGAAAGCAAGCTTTCCAGGTTATTTTCAGCGGAACTGCAGCTTGTAAAGCACATCAATACTAACGAAACAATGAGCATTAAGTGATAAAGTCGTTTCATTTTGAAGCCTCTCAATCTCTTTTTAAACGAACAAAGAAAGATGCAGTTATGTTCAATATATACAACTGCATTATAGCATTTTATTTATAATATTGTACAATAACTACATATGAGTAGTGCTATACTGAAAAATCAGAAATGAACATCTAATACTAATGCGAGAATCATTTGAATAAAATACTATGACAGAAACTAAGAGAAATCTGTTTTTCTTAAAATCCTCTTTTTTGCCAATAATACTGCCCTCAAGAAACTATCTCATAGAATAGCCAAGTCTAGTGAAAGTTGCAGAAGCGATGCAACTCTTTCAGATAACATAAAACAGCAGGTCGGCAGATCAGTGATGTCGTCCAACTTGTTAGCGCTTTCTTTAGCCTTTTAGGTTCAGCTTTTTTGCATATCTTCCCAGGCTTGCTTGACCTTTGCATAAACACTGTCGGGGATATCCGGGCTGCCACTGGAACAAAATGGTGCCAGATCCGCACCTGCTAGAGCTGGGTTGGTGCACCAGTTGTCATGGCGGTAAGCTTCTCTGACTTGCCTGTCCCGCAGATCCGGCACCTCTAATGGTATATTGCCATTACAGATCGAGCGATAGCCCAGGATGCCAGGCAAACTCATATCCAGGGCCTGGTAGACATCGATGCTCTCTTCACCACCAGGCCGGCCTAGGATTTTTTGTAAAAAATAATGCATGGTGTAAAAATCACTACCACCATGTCCGGCGGTCTGCCGGGCCAGTTGACTATCATCAGTGCGACGCGGCCGGTAGCTGATTTCATTTTCTGTCAGGGTATCGCCTTCACGGAAAATATTCAGCCTATCGATCCTTTCGCCCCAGCGATCTGATTCCATCATACCTTTTTGGCCATAAACGCTATACCAGATTGAGCCTGGCTCACGCTTTAGATGGCCATGCAGGCTTTTGACAGTGGCACCATTATCCATCTGCATGACCAAAAGGCCGGAAGTGCCACCGGGATAACCTACAGCCGCCATGTTGGCTGCATTGGGCGTTTCGAAGCCGACCACACGGACTGGCCTTGTTCCCGTAATATAAATAATTGGACCCAGACTGTGTGTGCAATAATAGGTCGAGTAGGTCCTGTTGCGCCAGTGGTCTTTATCACCATAGGTGATGCGGGGCCAGATCGCTTCACAATCATGGACATATTCACCTTCACCATGCATGAATTCACCAATTTCACCCTGGCGGTAAAGCTTTTTCATTGCCTGGACAGCTGAAAAATAGCAATAATTTTCTGCATAGGCATATACCTTACCACTTTTTTCGACAGCCTCAACCAGGCTGACTGCCTGGGCTAGGGTTTCAACTGGTAACACTTCACTGATCACATGCCGGCCCGACTCCAGCAGCCTGATGGCATATGGCGCATGCTCATTGGCATAATTAGCCAAGACAACCGCATCCATGTCATGAGCAAAGAATTCGTCAAAGGCCTCATAAAGGCCTAATTTCAAGCCCATATTATCTGCCAGCTCACGGCATTTTTGCAAAAGCGGCTGATATTTATCACAGATAGCGACCAGTTTTGCATCAGGATGCTGGGCCAGCACCCTGATCATGGTCATGCCCCGGGCAGCACCAAAAACACCAACCTTGATTTTACCATCAGCCATAGTCTTCACAACCGGACTAGCGGCGCCGGCGTAACTCCTCTTCTATCTCATCCCAGTTGATATCTTTACTGACCAGCAGCACAGACAGATGGTAGAGCAGGTCCGCCACTTCATAAGACAATTCAGAAGGACGATCATTTTTAGCGGCAATAATAACTTCAGCCGCTTCTTCACCTATCTTCTTGCAGATCTTGTCCAGACCCTTATCCAGCAGGTAGTTGGTGTAAGAGCCATCTTTGGGATTTTCCTGCCTGTCCAGGATAACTTCGTAAACTTCATCCAGCATCTTGCCAATCTGACTCATGCTCATCTTCTCCTTATCATCTAAAACCATTAATCAAGCAGTCCAGCCAAAGGTTGGGCAAAACATGTTTTTGCCCCTGTATGGCAGGCTGGTCCATACTGTTGCACCAGAGCCAGTAAACAGTCCTGGTCGCAATCGGCCCACAGCTTTTGCACTTGCTGGAAATGGCCGGACTTTTCACCTTTCAGCCAGAGGCTTTGCCTGCTGCGGCTGTAATAATGCATCAGGCCGGTGCTTAAAGTAGCCGCCAGAGCTGCTTCATTTGTAAAGGCCTGCATCAGGACGAGACCATTATCCTTTTCCTGGACAATCACAGGCACCAGGCCCTGGCTGTCCTTATTCAAGCGCTGCCAGATCATTGCAGCAGCATCAGGCAGAGCCAGCGGTGTGCCCGCGGCAAAATAAGCCTGGGGCTGGTCAGGACCGCCAGCAGGCGATTTGACCTTGATATTGCGTAGGAGCAGGTACCTTTTCAGCTGGGCCAGGTTAATCTGGCCAAAATGAAACAAACTGGCCGCCAGGGCAGCTGAGGCTCCACCAGACAGTACATCATAAAAATCTGCCAGGCTGCCAGCCCCGCCCGAAGCTATAACCGGAACCGGGACAGCTGCTGCCACCTGATTGGTCAGTTCCAAATCATAACCAGTATTGGTGCCATCCTTGTCCATACTGGTCAAAAGAATCCTGCCCGCACCCAGCTCCGCCACCTGGCGGGCCCAGACCAGGGCTGTCTGGCCAGTTCTTTGCCTGCCGCCGGCAGCATATACAGCAAAACTGGCATCGGCTTGCTTTTTAGCATCAATCGCCACGACAATACGCTGACTGCCGAACTTTTCTGCAGCAGCCCGAATTAGTTCAGGCTGGGCCAGGGCAGCAGAGGCTAAAGCCACACTGTCAGCACCGGCTGCCAGTGTCCTTTCAATGTCAGCCAGGCTGGCCAGACCACCGCCCACAGTCAGAGGCAGGTCTGTTGCCTGAGCTATGCGACTGACCAGATCAAGCATGGTCGTTCGACCTTCCACGGTCGCTGTAATATCCAGCATGACCAGTTCATCAGCACCGGCAGCAGTGTAGGCCTGGGCCACAGCCACCGGATCTCCGGCATCACGGATATCAACAAACTTGACACCCTTGACGACCCGGCCATCTTTCAGATCAAGACAGGGGATGATTTTTTTCACCAGCATTGGCTGAGCACGACCTTCCCTTCGTAAATGGCCTTACCAATGATAAGACCGTCAGCACCGCAATCCCGTACAGCTGCTATATCTGCCTGGCTGCTGATCCCGCCCGAAGCTATCACAGAAAACAGCTCCAGGTCCAGCAGCTCCTTGGTCTGGCGCACAGCCGGGCCACTTAGCATGCCGTCACGGCTGATATCAGTAAAAATAATACAGCGGGCACCTGCCTGGGCCATCAGGCGGGCAAAATCAAGATAATTGAGGCCACTGGCTGCAGTCCAGCCCTCCACACAGACATTGCCATCTCTTGCATCAATGCCAATAGCGATTCGCTCACCGTAACTGGCCAGGGCCTGGTTGACAAAAGCCTTATCCTTAACTGCTGCCGTCCCCAAAATAGCCCGGTCCAGGCCGTATTCATCAAGCAGAAGCTTTAAGTCTGCCATGGACCTGATCCCACCACCTGTCTGGACCTTAAGCCCTGTCTCCTGCTTGATAGCCCGGACCAGCTCAGCCTGGACCGGCTGACCGCTGCGGGCACCCTCCAGGTCAATCACATGCAGCCAGGCTGCCCCGTCTTCTTTAAACTGCCTGGCCAGGGCCAGTGGATCATCACTGTAGACAGTTACATCGTCATAGCGGCCTTGCTTCAGGCGCACGCACTGGCCAGCTAAAAGATCAATCGCTGGGTAGATTATCATTTCCTTACTTTTTGTCTTTGTCATATACTCCTCTTTTTACCAGCTCTGGCAGATCCTGTCCGGTCAAACGCTGGTAGGCCTCCTTATACCTGCTGGCGGTAGCCGCCAGCACTGCTGCCGGCAAAGCCGGCGGGGGCGGTGCTTTATCCCAATCAAGCGTCTCCAGCCAGTCCCGTAAATATTGCTTGTCAAAACTTTTTTGCGGCCTGCCCGGCTCATAAGCTGACTTTTCCCAAAAACGTGATGAATCAGGCGTACACATCTCGTCTGCAATCACAATCTCACCATCTATTTCACCAAATTCAAATTTGGTGTCAGCTAAAATGATACCCCTGGCTGCACAATAATCTGCTGCTTCAGCATAAAGAGCCAGGCTAAGCCGGCGGACTTGGTCAGCCTTGGCAAAGCCGATCAATTCACACAGCTGGGCAAAAGTTATGTTAATATCATGGCCTGCATCTGCCTTGGTGGAAGGCGTGAAGATAGGTTCAGGCAGCCGCTGGGCCTGGACCAGTCCGGCCGGTAAAAAGATCCCGCCCGCAGTCTGGCTCTGGCGGTACTCCTTAAGAGCAGACCCTTCCAGATAACCCCGTACAATAAACTCAGCCGGCAGCATCCTGGCCTTTTGCACCAGCATGGAGCGGCCGGCCAGCTCCCGGGCGAAATCAGCTAAACCAGCCGGATAAGTCAGGGGATCAACTGAGATCATGTGATTGGGCACTAGATCCTTTGTCCGGTTAAACCAGAAGGCTGCCAGCAGATTAAGCACCACACCTTTTTGTGGCACCTCTTCAGCAAAAACCACATCAAAAGCCGAAATCCGGTCAGTGACCAGGATCAGCAGGCTGTCCCCTAAATCATAAATATCCCTGACTTTTCCGCGGGCAAAAAGCGGCAAGCCGGCCAGGTGTTGCTCCAGTCCTCTTGTCTTGCTCATCTTTACAAAACCCCTTTTGTAGATAAAATATCATCTGACGCCGCAGGATCGATGGTGAGAGCTTTTTTTAAGCTGTGGGCAAAGGCCTTGCACAAGGCTTCAATCTTATGGTGATCATTATCGCCGTAAGGGCAGCAAAGATGCAGGGTCATACCGGCAGCAAAAGCCAGGGCCCGGAAAAACTCTCCTGTCATCTGGGTTGAAAAACCACCCAGCTGGTCTGCTTTAAACTCGGCTTGGAAAACCAGATAAGGCCGGCCTGACAAATCAAGCACAGCAGTAGCCAGGGCTTCATCCATCGGAATAGAGGCCTGGCCATATCGGCAGATACCTCTTTTTTCGGCCAGGGCCTGGCCAATCGCCTGGCCCAGGACAATTCCCACATCCTCCACGGTATGGTGGTCATCAACCTCTAGGTCTCCCTCGGCCCGGACCAGCAGATCCAGCCGGCCATGCTTGGCAATCATGGTCAGCATATGGTCAAAAAAGCCAATCCCGGTTGCAATCTCTGATCTGCCACTGCCATCTAGTTTAATCTTGACATTTATATCTGTCTCGCCTGTGCGGCGGGTGACTTCTGCCTGGCGCATCTGCAATTATCTCCTTTGCTTCCCTGATTATACCAGTATCCGGTCCAGCAGGGAAAGTACAGCCTCCAGCTGCTCTTGTTTCCCTATGGTGATTCTTAAAAAATCCTTGATGCGGGGCTGGTCAAAATGGCGCACCAGCACCCCGCCCTCCCGCAGCAGCCTGTAGAGTTCAGGCCCCTTTTTTGTGGCATGGCGGACAAATAGAAAATTGGCCTGGGAGGGCAGCACTAAAAACTGGCGTTTGGCCAGCTCTGCTGCCAGATACTCGCGGCTGGCAATAATTTGGTGCCTGGTCTTGTTAAACCAATCCTCTGCTGCAAAAGCCGCCTGTCCGGCCAGCTGGGCCAGACTATCCACTGTGTAGGAATTAAAGGAATCCCGCACCCTTTCCAGGGCAGTGATCAGATCCGGTGCGGCCAGGGCATAGCCCAGGCGCAGGCCGGCCAAAGACCTGGCCTTGGAACAGGTCTTGCAGATGAGGAGGTTATCATAGTCAGCCAATAAGCCAACAGCTGAATCAGCCCCAAAATCAACATAGGCTTCATCAACGAGAATCAAGCGATCGCGGTCAGCATCAAGTAGCTGGCGCAGCTGGGCCAGGCTGATAGCCATGCCCGTGGGGGCATTGGGATTGGCCAGGATAATACCAGCTGAAGGGCGGGCAAAATCAGCCAAGGGCAAGGAAAAATCGTCATTCAAGGCAATAGTGCGCCAGTTCAGCTCATAAAAACGGCTGTAGACAGGATAAAAACTATAGGTCACATCAGGGAAGGTCACAGCCTGAGCCGGGTCCTTGGACCTAGAGCGGGCCAGCTCAAAAAAGGCCTGAAAAACCAAGGCCAGCACTTCATCTGAACCATTGCCGACAAAAACCTCCTGACTGGTCAACTGATAGTTGTCTGCTATGGCCTGGCGCAAGCTGGCACAGGTGGGGTCAGGATAAAGCCTCAGATTCTGGCTGGGATAACTGCGCAGGACATCCTCCACTTGTGGGGCTGGTCCATACGGGTTTTCATTAGTATTTAATTTGATCAGGTTTTTTTGCTGGGGCTGCTCACCTGGTATATAAGGTATCAAACCAGCTGTTTTTTTATTCCAGAAACGCCTGGCCCCGGAATTATCAGCCGCTTTAGCATCATTCATCTGTTACTCCCTTCCGGTAAAGCGCACCCGCACTGCCTCAGCATGGGCTTTAAGCTGTTCAGCCTCTGCCAGTTCCACAATAGATGCCTGAAAACGGGCCAGATCTTTTTGGCTATAATGGATAACACTGTGTTTTTTTATAAAATCCTGAGTGTTGAGCACAGAAAAAAAGCGGGCAGTGCCACTGGTTGGCAGGACATGGTTAGTGCCGGCCATGTAATCGCCCAGTGATTCTGGACTGTAAGGGCCGACAAAAATGGCCCCGGCATTTTTGATCTGGTCCAGCCAGGCTGCAGGGTCTTCCAACAGCAACTCCAGATGCTCTGGCGCCAACTGATTGGCAAAATCTACTGCTGTGGCCAGATCAGGTAGCAGCAGGATAGCCCCATAATCACGCAGCGATTGCTCAATGATTTCACGGCGGGGCAAAAAGACCAGTTGCTTTTTTATTTCAGCCAGCACAGCCCGGGCCTGCTCATCACTGTCAGTCAAGAGCAGGGCTGATGCCAATGGATCGTGTTCGGCCTGGGCCAGCATGTCTGCTGCCACATAGGCCGGGTCGGCTGCCTGGTCAGCTATAATTAATATCTCACTGGGCCCGGCAAACATATCAATATCAACCTGGCCAAAGACAAGCCGCTTGGCTGTATTAACATAGATATTGCCCGGCCCGGTTATCTTATCAACAGCTGGAACTGTTTCAGTGCCATAAGCCAATGCCGCCACAGCCTGGGCACCACCTAGGCGGTAGATCTGATCCGCTCCAGCCAGACGGGCCGCAGCCAGGATGACCGGATCGACTGAGCCATCCGGGCGGGGCGGTGTGCACATGATAACCCGGCGCACTCCAGCCGCCCGGGCAGGGATAATGTTCATCAGGACTGACGAAGGTAAAGGAGCCAGGCCGCCGGGGATATAAACACCCACAGTATCCAGCGGCCGGCTGACCAGGCTGATATAACCGCCATTTGCTGTCTCCAGCCGCACATCATTGGTCAGCTGGGCCAGATGAAACTTTCTGATCTGGCTGGCAGCCTGCTCCAGGGCCTGATAAAGCGAGGAACTGACCTCTGCCACAGCCTGGTCCAGCTCAGCCTGACTTACTATCAGGGCATCAGCTGTCAGCTGCACCTTATCAAATCTGGCTGTCAGTTCAAGAAGCGCAGCATCACCCGCCTGGCGCACCTGGCTGATTATCTCAGTGGTAGTTTTAACAACATGTTCCAGATCCATCTTGCCACGCAGCCCCAATTGCTGGGAAATCTGGCTGAGCTGGGACCTGTCAGCTCTGATCAGCTTTATTACATCCATTATATGTCCTCTTCCTGATTTTTTGCCTGCTTCAGCTGCCTGCCCAGCCCTTCTATGAGGGGGCCGATCCGGTCAGCTTTCATTTTCATGCTGACCCGATTGACCACCAGGCGGGCACTGATCGGAGCAATGGTTTCTAGCACCGCCAGTCCATTATCCCGCAAAGTGCGGCCACTTTCTACTATATCGACGATCAGTTCAGCCAGGCCGATCAAGGGCGCCAACTCAACTGAGCCATTGAGGCGGATAATCTCTACTGTCTCGCGCCGGCGCAGCTCAAAATATTCCCGCGCTATGCGAGGATACTTGGTGGCCACCCTCTTGTGGGGCAGCCCGCCCAGGCCGCCAGATAGACTAGCTGGACCGCAGACACACATGCGGCACTGGCCAAAGCCCAGATTCAAAACCTCATAAAGCAAGCGCCCTTCTTCCAGCAAAGTGTCCTTGCCGCAGATACCCAGATCAGCAGCCCCATAATCGACATAGGTTGGCACATCAGCCGGCTTGGCCAGGATAAAGCGCAGGGCTGCCTTCTCATCTGTCAAGATCAACTTACGGGATTTTTCCCTGACTACGGAACAGTCATAGCCGGCACTTTCCAGTAAATCAACTGCCTGTTCGGCCAGCCGGCCCTTGGCCAGGGCTATTGTTAATTGCTGCATTTTACTCCTCTTTCCTCAGCCAGACCTGCTGGCCCTTGTCATCTAAAAACATGATCGGTCCAGCCTTCTCGGCCAGCCCGGCCGGGCCCAGTCCATCACAGTCCAAGATTACTGGTCTACCCTGCCCGCGCATTTTTTCAGCCAACTCCAGGGCCTTGGTGCGTTTTTGGGGGTCAAAGCCCAGTAAGAGCGGCCTGGCCTGGCTGGCAGCCAAAAGACCCTGACGCTGCAGAGCTGTCAAGGCCAGGCTGACCCCGATCGAAAAACCGGTTGCCGGCAGATCCCGGCCAAAATCCTGGACCAGGCCATCATAGCGGCCACCGCTGAAAAGTGGAAAGCCCAGGCCATAGGTGAAACCTTTGAATATGATCCCTGTATAATAATTAATGCTCTGCAGCATACCCAGATCAACCGAAATGTAGCGGTCAAAGCCTTCTTCTGTCAGGATTTCCAGCACCTGGCGCAGATTATCCAGAGCCGCTTTGGCTTGAGGGTGGTCAACCAGCTCCTCATATACAGCCAGATCAGCCTGGCTGCCCTGGCTGGCTGCCAGACGGCTGACCACCTGGCTGAGCCGGCCAGGCAGCTTTTCTTGTTCAGCCAACTCTTCAATTGCCACCAGCTGCTTGCTGTCAATCAGGTGAGGCAGCAGACGGGCTGCCTCCTGGCTGATATTCCAGCGGGCCAGCAGGGCATGGAAAAAGCCAACCTGGCCCAGGGAAACCTGCAGGTCCTTGATCCCACACTCCAGGGCCGACCTGATGGCAGTGGCAATCACTTCCGCATCCGCAGCCGGACTGCTGCTGCCGATCAGCTCAATGCCGGCCTGGCCGAATTCGCGCTGGCGGCCACCGCCATATTCAGCATAGCGGTACATATTATTAATGTAGGAAAAACGCAGGGGCAGGGGCATATCCTGGCACAGCCGGGCTGCCAGCCGGGCGGCTGGAACTGTGCCATCATAGCGCAGGCAGAGGATCCTACCCTCCTGGTCAAAAAACTTGAATAACTCTTCCTGGGGCACAGCTCCACTGCCAGCTGCAAAGACATCATAAAACTCGATCCCTGGTGTCTCTATTTCAGCATAGCCACGCAGCTGAAACAGCCTGCGCAGCTTGTTTTCCAAAACTCTTTTGGCCTGACACTGGTCCGGCAACAGGTCGCTGACCCCATCAGGAGTGTGAAATTGCCATTTACTCATTGTCTACTCCTCACTTTCACTTTAGCGCGATAATGTATTATCATGATAAAGTAAATGCCATTATACTTAAGCGCTAGGCAGCTGTCAAGGCACAAAAAAGCCCTGGCACCTCATGTTTTTACTCTGGAACCAGGGCTAATGAAAAATAAATTAAAGTGCCTAGGTCTTAACTGCATCTCTGGCTGCTTCAGCCTGGCGGGACTTGGCTATGGCCTGGGCCACAATCATATCCTTAACTTTCATCAGGCGAACCAGGTTGCCCCGCTCATTTTCTTCCATCTTCATGCTGATAGAGCGAATGGAAGCTTGTAACTCAGGAATCAGGACATATTCGAGCGAGTTGACCCGTCTTCTGGTTTTTTCGATCTCATCAGCCAGCAGTTGGGCAGTTTTTTCAACTTCGGCCAGTTTAATCATCACAGCGAATGCTTCATTAACAGCTGAAACAGCCTGATCCAGTTCTCCAGACGTTGCCGCCATACCATAAGGCAGCCTTTGCAGAGCAGCAAAATCCTCAATAGAGGTGACAAACACAGGTACATTGACACTGGTTATATTACGGGTGTCGACAGAGACACCTAAAGAATCCCGTCCCGCCAGCAGGGCTGTCAGCAAAACCTGGGGTTCCAGGACTGCCCGGGCCAGCATCATCTGCCCGGCTGCATCAGCCAGCTGGGCTTCCACCTGCTTGCGCAGCTGTCTATTCTGGACAATAACCTCCAAAAACTGGCGCATCAGCTCATCACGTTTATCCTTGAGCAGGCGGTGGCCACGCCGGGCTGTATTCAGCTGACGGCGCAGCTTGAGCAGCTCCATCCGGTTAGGATTTATTTGTTTGCCGGGCATAAGGCTCAGTCCTTCCCGTAGTATTGGTCAATGAAGTGATCGCGGATCCGTTTCAGTTCATTGCGTGGCAGCATGGAAAGCAGCTGCCAGCCAATCTCCAGGGTTTCTTCGATCGTGCGTTCAGTGAAAAAGCCTTGCGAGACATACTTTTCTTCGAAAGCATCAGCAAAGCGGGCATAAACCAAATCCAGCTCGGTCAGGGCATCTTCACCCAATATCACCTGCAGCTCCTTGGCATCCTTACCCCGCGAATAAGCAGCAAAAAGCTGGTTCATGGTGTTAGCGTGGTCCGCCCTGGTCTTGCCCTCACCAATACCCTTGTCCTTGAGGCGGGAAAGCGAAGGTAAAACATCAATCGGCGGCCGGACACCCTTCTTATAAAGGTCACGGCTGAGGATAATCTGGCCTTCTGTGATATAGCCGGTCAGATCCGGGATTGGGTGAGTTTTATCATCATCCGGCATAGTCAGGATGGGCATCAGGGTGATGGAACCTTCTTTATCCAGTTGGCGGCCGGCTCTTTCATAAAGGGAGGCCAGATCTGTATAAAGATAGCCTGGATAACCGCGCCGGCCTGGCACTTCCTTGCGGGCAGCTGATACTTCGCGCAAAGCTTCAGCGTAATAGGTGATATCTGTCATGATGACCAGCACATGCATGTTAAGAGTAAAGGCCAGATACTCTGCTGCAGTCAGCGCCACCCTTGGTGTTGAAATCCTTTCAATGGCCGGGTCACTGGCCAGGTTCATAAAGAGGACAGCTCTTTCAATCGCTCCGGTGCGCCGGAAATCATTGATAAAAAAGTCAGCTTCTTCAAATGTGATACCCATGGCAGCAAAAACAACAGCAAACTTGCTTGACTGGTCCAGCACCCGGGCCTGGCGGGCGATCTGGGCCGCCAGTTCAGCATGGGGCAGGCCTGAAGCTGAAAAGATCGGCAGTTTTTGGCCGCGTACCAAGGTGTTTAGGCCATCTATAGCTGAAACACCGGTCTGGATGAACTCATCTGGATAAGCCCGGGCCGCCGGATTCATGGGCTGGCCATTGACATCCAGCATCTGCTGGGCTATGACTGCAGGTCCGCCGTCAGCCGGATTGCCCATGCCGTTAAAGACCCGGCCCAGGATATCAGGTGCGACTGCCAGCTCAAGACCCTTGCCTAAAAAGCGTACTTTACTGTTTTGCACGTTTATACCGATAGCACTTTCAAATAACTGGACCAGGGCATCGCTGCCACTTACTTCCAGCACCTTACAGCGCCTGATCTCACCATTAGGCAGCTCTATTTCACCCAGTTCGTCATATTTGACACCACTGACATGCTGTACCAGCATCAGGGGACCTGCCACTTCCTCGATTGTGCGATATTCTCTGGGCATTTAAACATCCTCCCCACTGACCAGACCCTTGATCTGCTCAGTCAATTTATCAGCCAGCTGACGGCAGTGCTCGGCAAAAACATCTTCTTCAACCAGCTTCAGGCGGCTGATTTCATCCCGCACCGGCAAGCGGCTCAGCTGCCTGAAAGATACATTTTCAGTCAAAGCCTGGCTGCCCTGATAATAATATTGCATGATCATATTGAGCATGTGATACTGTTTTTGCACAGATGAGTAGGTATCGATCGGGTCAAAGGAATCCTGATGCAGATAGTCCTCTCTTAAGGAACGGGCTGCCTCCAGTTTCAAGCGATCAGCCGCAGACAATGAATCCTGGCCAACCAGACGAACAATCTCTTCCAGTTCGGCCTCTTCCTGGAGCAGGCGGATGGCATCACCGCGCAATTTGGTCCAGTCTGATGCAATTTCTTCTGTCTTCCAGTCATCCACCATATCGGCATATAAAGAGTAACTGTTCAGCCAGTTGATCGCCGGGAAATGGCGCCGGTAGGCCAGGTCAGAATCAAGGCCCCAAAAGACTTTGACAATACGCAGCGTGGCCTGGGCCACAGGATCAGAAAGGTCACCGCCTGGTGGCGAAACAGCCCCGATCGTAGTCATTACACCTGTGCGTTCATCCTGGCCCAGGCAGCTGACCAGGCCGGCTCTTTCGTAAAAGTTGGCTAGGCGTGAACCCAGATAGGCCGGGTAGCCTTCTTCACCAGGCATTTCTTCCAGCCGGCCGGACATCTCCCGCAAAGCTTCCGCCCAACGTGAGGTTGAGTCAGCCATGATGGAAACTGAATAGCCCATATCACGGAAGTACTCTGCAATAGTGATGCCAGTATAGATGGATGCCTCGCGGGCTGCCACCGGCATATCAGAGGTATTAGCGATTAGGATGGTCCTTTTCATGAGCGACTCTCCGGAACGGGGGTCAATGATCTGAGGAAACTCCATTAGGACGTCTGTCATCTCATTACCGCGTTCTCCACAGCCGATATAGACGACTATATCAGTATCAGACCATTTGGCCAGCTGGTGCTGGATAACAGTCTTACCACTGCCGAAAGGACCAGGGATTGTGGCAGTGCCGCCACTGGCCACCGGGAAGAAAGTATCGATGGAGCGCTGGCCTGTGATCATGGGCTTGTCTGGGGCCAGCTTGGCCTTATAGGGGCGGCTGAGCCGAACCGGCCATCTTTGCAGCATGGTCAAGGACTGGCTAGTGCCATCCTCCTTACGCAAAATCAGGACTTCTTCATCCACATTGAACAGGCCTTTTTTGATGGTTTCCACTGTGCCTGCCAGGCCGGGCGGCACCATGATCCGGTGCTCAACCAGGGACGTTTCCCGCACTGTGCCGACAATGTCGCCGCTGGTCACAAACTGGCCTTCTTTAACTTTTGCTTCAAAGTGCCATTTTTTTTGCCGATCCAGGGCTGGGGCAGAAACACCGCGGGCAATATTATTGCCGGCCAGTTCAGCCAGGCGATCCAGCGGCCGCTGGATACCATCAAAGATACCACCAATCAAACCCGGTCCTAGTTCCACTGACAGCGGTGCCCCTTCAGAGACAACAATTTCGCCAGGCCCCAGGCCGGCGGTCTCCTCATAAACCTGGATCGAGGCCTTGTCGGCATGCATTTCAATTATCTCGCCAATCAGCTGTTTGCCTGACACGCGCACAACATCAAAAAGATTGGCATCCCGCATGCCATCAGCAACAACCAGTGGTCCGGAGACCTTGCTGATAATGCCCTGGTTTTTTTCTTTCATCTTCTTTACTCCTCTATCTGACCAGTTCTAAGTTTCAAACTGGGCTAATCTTCTTCCCGCTCAAACAAGTCTATCCCAACAGCCCGCCTGACAGAATCACTGATCAGGCGCATGCCCAGACCATTACTGCCCTGCAGCGACGGTATTGGTATGATAGCCGGCAGACGCAGTTTGCGTAAGCTGGCCAGATAAGCTTCATTGGGCAGGGCCAGATCCTCTGTAATGTAGATAATGGCATGCTGGTCGGCGATCAGCTTTTCAATAGCGCCGGCCACCTCAGTCGCATCTTCAAGGGCAACTACAGTCATACCAACAGCTCGAAAGCCCATTACACTATCCTGTTTACCTAAAACTGCCACTTTATACACTCTGCATCACCTCCAGCTAAGATAACTGTCCCGGACCAGTTCGCGCATTCTGGCTTGCGGCACATTATTTTCCAGGCAGGTGATCACAATGCGGATATTTTTTATCTCCAGTTGCCGGGCCAGTACAAAGGCCAGGGGGACCTCAGGTCCACTGCTGGACAAGCTGGCGCTGCGGATATGCTCCTGGAGCAGATTATCTGCCAACAAAGCAAACTGGGCAGCTTGACCCGGCTGGTCATATGTCCCAGCCATTCTGGCCAAGGCGGCATATGGTGTTTTGGCATAAAACTGACTGATCTGATCTGGTTCTGCCGCATAAAGCCCGGCCAGTTTCTCTTTGGGCATGTGGCCCAGCGGCAGTAAAGCTCTAGCCAGGGCTGCTTCGCCACTGGCCAGCAGCCTTGTGCGCAGCAACATCTCCAGATTGATCAGGTCTGCTTTCTTGGCCAGATATTCAATCAGGAAACTGCAGCCAGTCTGACAGGCCAGCTGGTAGGCTCTTTGCCAGGCCAGCTGATCAAGGCTTGATTCCAGGTCGCCCAGATCATAGCGGCCCATATAGCGGTCTATCGCTGCCAGGGCCGCCTGCTGGATCCAAGCAGGCAGACCGGCCAGATCATTTTCAGCCAGACTTTGGTATAAAAGCTCAGCATCCACCTGAGCCGGCTGGGCTGCCAGTTGCTTGACTGTGGTAAAAGCCGGCAGTTCATCAAGACGGCTAAAACTGGCCAGGATTTTTTCTGACTTTTTGTTTTCAGCATCAGCCTGAGGATTTTGCGCTGGATCCAGACCATCTGCATGAGCCAGCCAGACCTGCAGTAAGACTTTGAGGACAAGCTTCAGGTTATGAATATCGTTAAAGGTAAGCAGAACCTGAGCCAATTCCGGTTCCGGCAGATCTTTTTGCAGCCAATCAAGCAGGTTAACCGCTTCCTTAGCCAGCATCTCCTGGGGTGTTTTTGCTGCCGGATAAGCAGATTCAGTCAAAAGCCTGCCAATTTCTGCCAGGCTGGCAGCATCCAGCAGGCGGCTTTGCTGAATCTGGTCAAGCAGCTGCATTTCTTTAGCCTTGACCAGGCCGCTGATATAAAGGTAACGTCCCTGGGCCAGAGGCCTGGTCTTTTTTGTTTTTTGATCTACGCATGAAATTGACCCCGGCGCAGCTAACATAAAAACCTCACCTCGTGTCATCCATCCCCTCAAATAAGAAAGCAGCAGCCAGGCTGACCAGGTCAGCCTGCTGCATTTTCAGCAAAGATTCAATCGTCATATTTTCTTCAATCAAGCCTGCCCTGACAATCAAGCCACCCGTAAAAGAGCCGGTTTCAGGAGCAAGTTGCAGCTGATTGGCCTGGCCAGCAATAAGGGCAGGAGCCAGATTTTTATCTTGCTCATTTAAGATCAGTTCACCTTCAGCAAGGCCGGAGTAGCGGACCAGATTTTTATAAAAGTCCAATTTTTGGTCATCCGGTAAGCTGGCGAGCTGATCCAAGGCCAGAGCCAAAACCTCATCCAGCAGTTCCTGGCGCACAGCCAACAAAGCTTTGCGCTGGTCCAGGCTGGCCATGCTTTTAGCCCGGCCGACCAGGTCACTGATCTGCAGGGCAGCTTCGTCCTCGGCAGCCTGGCTGATCTCGGCGCAGACAGCCTGGCTTTTGGCCAGGATCGCTTCTTTTTCTTTTAGTGCCGCCTCTTCATAACGGCGGGCTTCATCCTCTGCGTCAGCCATTATGCGGCTGATAATCGCATCCAAACCATTCAAGGCAATGCTCCTCTCTGGACAGGCCGTTCAGTATTGGCACCGCTTAGGAAATGCTGATGATCGACAGTACTGAAGCCAGCAGGGCCAGGATGGCATAGGTCTCAACCATAGCTGCCATGACCAGGGCCTTGGTCTGCTCTTCCGGTCTTTTCGCAACCAGAGCCACGCCGCTTTCAGAAACCTTGCCCTGATAAATCGCTGAGAAATAACCAACAACAGTAACCGGTAAAACTGCCACAAAATAGGCCAGGCCCATCTGCCAGCTGATTTCCATCTGGCCGCCTAAAAGGTCGGACTGTTGCATAATCATAAACCAGGTCAAAAGTCCATAAATACCCTGGGTACCGGGTAGAGCCTGCAGAATCAGCAGCTTACCGAACTTACTGGGATCTTCGGTCAGGACTCCGGCAGCCATCTCACCGACGCGGCCGACTGCTTTGGCCGAAGCAATACCTGGCAGCAAGGCTGCAAAAGCGCCCGCTGTCAAGGTCAGGATCATGCCTAGATTTTCCAAAAAATTCATTTATTTGTCCTCCTGGTCTTTCATCTGTATCATAATATAATTTTTGTTTAGTTTGTTTCTTCCCGCTCAAACTGGGTGTAACGCGTCCTGATCTTGAGCGGATTCCAGGAGCGGCCGCCACCTTCGTAAAACTTGCCAAAAAATTCCACATAATGCAGACGGCTGGTGTGGACATAGGCAGACAGGGCGGACAAGGCCAGGTTCAAGGCATGGCCGAACAAGGCAACCGCCACATAGGCCAAAAAACCCAACAACGACGGGCCACCTAAAAAGCCCAGCAGATTGACCACCATGGCAATGACACTGGTTGCCAAAACCAGGGCCAGGATACGGGTGTAAGAGAGAATATCACTTAAATAGCCTGTGATATCGTACAAGGACAAGACACCCTTCATCAGACGCAGCAAGGGGTTTTTGGCATCACGCCCGCCAAAGAGGACCAAGACCGCTGCTCCTGTTAGAGCCAGATAAAGGCCGAGCTGACCACCAATTCCTCCAATCATCAGACCCAGGCCGGGTATGATGAGAAACCAGGGGAAGATATCTAAAATGGCATCTTTGCCCTGGCCGGTCTGGAACAAGAGCCAGGCCTTGGCAGCCATACCGGCAAACAGGTGCAAGGTGCCGAAGATCATGCTCCAGATCATCAGCTGGGTGGCATTATCCATGGGATTGAACCAGACAGGCGCCAGCTCAATCCTGCCCTGGGAAAGGACCGAGAGCATATCGCCAAAAAAGCTACCGAACAAGACGCCCCACAAAGCCGAGGAAATGCCGCAATAAAAGAGCATTTTCACCATCAAGCTCGGTTCTCCCTTGCCCTTGTTCTTCAAGAGCAACAAGCCGCAGATGCCGGCCAGGGCCAGGCCATAGCCAATATCGCTCAGCATCATGCCGAAAAAGAAAAAGAAAAAGGGTGCCAGGAGCGGAGTGGGGTCATTTTCCTGGGAGGAGGGCAGGCTGAACATTTCCACAATAACTTCATAAGGCTTGACAAAACGATTATTGCGCAAGACTATGGGATATTCAGCATCAGCCGGAGCCGGTTCATGTTGGACAATAGTCAGGAATTTACTCTGGAGGCCCTTTTGGACAGGTTTTGCCAGATGTGAGGGCACCCAGCCGCTGAGCCAGAATGTGCGCTGGCTGACCGACAGGCCGGCAGCTGCTGCCACTTCATCATGCCGGATCAGTAAAAAGTCATAAAGTACTTCCAGCTCCGGCAAAGATTCCGCCAGCTTACGGTTATCTCTTATCAGTTCGGATTGCTGGTTTTCCAGATCAGCCAATTCTTGCCTGATCAGCTCAGTCTGCCGGGCAGCTGTACCGGTCAATTCTGTCTCTGGCAAGAGGGTGAAGCCTGACCGGCGCAAAATCGCCAGGGCCAGTTCTGCCCTGGTTTGCAAAACTGCCACTACACAGCGCAAACCATGCTCATCATCCAGCACTACTTCAATATGGCTTTGCGGCAACTCCTGGGCAAATTGATCCTTGATCCTTTGCAAAGTGACCTGGGTGTCAATGCTGCCCAGATAGAATTTTACATTTTTAGTAGAGGGGTCCTTTAAATCAATATCCAGCTTTTGCCAGGGCTGCAGGAGATCAAGCATTTTTCCCAAACGGTTGATCTGACTTTTCAGGCCAGCTAGCAGTTCACTGTTTTTTTCCAAAGAGTCAGCCAGCTGCAAGAGCTGCTCTTCCCGTCCAGCCACTTGGAGCAGAGCTTCTTTTGCAACTCTGCGCCGGCCCAGGCCATTTTGCTGGCGGGCTGAATAAAAAGGGCGGCTCATTTCTATTATATGTTCAAGCCTGGTCAAGCGGGCCAGTTCATCATTTTGCCTGGCTGGCCTTTTTTCGTTTGCACCGGGGTTTTCATTTTCCCTTATCTCAACACAACCCAGCTTCATTAAGGCCGCCACTACAGCAGTCTGCTCTTCTTTCAGACCGATCACAGTCAATTTGTCCATCTTAACTGTCGGCAAAGCTACTCACAATCCTCTCTGCTAAAAGCCGGGCAGCCTGGTCCAACTTACTGCTAACCTGTTCACGCAACTGCTGCGCTTCTTGCTGTATTCTTACCTGAGTTGATTCTTCCAGCTGCTTGACTGTATGAGCAGCCTGTTGTTTTTGTCTTTGCTGGGTTTTGGCAGTATTGGTCTGGGCTTGCACTAGATCAGCCTCAGCTTGTTTTTTGGCCAGTTCCACCAATCGGTCAGCCTCGGATCTGGTCTTACTGATCAGACCAGCAGCTTCTTGTTCAGCCTGGTGAATTCTGCCTAAGAAATCTTGTTCAGCCATGGGCTGCCTCCTTTTTTATGCAATAGTTAAAAAACCATAACTGGTGTCATTATAGCAAAAAGAACATACAAATACTATGGTCTGGAAGTTTTATCATTCCCGCCGTAAAAGCCCTGGATTAATCCATGGGGAGCATGTCAATCTATTGCAGCCAGATAAGCAGGCAGTTTTCTTTTTAGAACGAGGCCCAGCAGAATAATCAGCAGGGCACTAGTGCCGGCCAGCCAGGCCATAGTCCCGGCAAAACTTAAAGCAAGCAGCAAAGGCAGGCCAGCCAGAAGCGCTGCCAACAGGGTTGCAGCCAGCATGTTATAAAAAAGATTGATGTTCTGTTTGACGGCAGCCTGCTCATTATCCCACTTCAATTTAGGCCAGAGCAGGTCGAAAAATACACCAGACAGATTTGGCAAAACAACAGCTCCGGGTATGACCAAAAATAAAGCCAGGCCAAACCAAAACGGTGGCCGTAAAAAAACCAGCATCGGTACAAGGGGCAGCAGGATGCTGATCAGGCCAAACAAAGCACCAACTGCCAGCTTGCAAAGAACCTGGTAAAAACTGCTCAGCGGTAGAATTTTAATCAGATAAAAAACCTTACCTTCACGCGAAATAGAACTGGCTGCTATGCCATTGGTCGCTGTCATGATACAAGCTGTAAAAAAAACCAGCAGCAGGGCATAAGTACCGGCTTTGCTATCTGCAGAAAAAAGCAGCTGCCTGACTTGATCAGGCAAATTACCCAGCTGCTCGCCCAGCCCGCTAGCCAGGGCGGGCATCAGGAAAAAGACGGGCCAGAGCAAGCTCATCAAAACATTGTTCATGAAAAAGACCGGGGTCCGGAGCAGGATACGCAGCTCTTTTTTTAAATAACTGAGCCAGACCAGGCTGGTCCGGCCAGCCAGGCGTTCCAGTTTACTCTGGCCCAGCCGGTTTTTCAGGTTGGCTGAGCTGAGGGATGTGACTGCAGGCAAATATAAAACCTGAGCCAGGAGCAAAATCAGAAACAGACCGAACACAGATCCGGCCAGCAAGGCAAACAGATGCCAAACACTCTGCCACTTATCTGCCAGGGCTCCAATAGCCCAGGGCAAAAGAGGAAAAATCAAACTTGTTATGCGGGTAAGCTGGCCGGCTCCCTGGTTAAACAGGCGGACCAGATCCAGCCGGGCCAAACCACTGGCTGACTGGCTGGTCAGGACAAAGCCCAGGGCCAAGATCAAAATCAGCAGGCTGGCAATAAAATTGAAGCGGTCCTTGTTGCGGGCCAGCGGAGCAAAGCGCAAAACCAGCATAACCAGGCCAGCTGCCAGGCCAAGCGGCAGCACTGGCAGCAGTAAATAAACAGGCAGCAGTTTTAAAAAGTAAAACAGCCCACTGCCACTGATCAGGCCATAGGTAAAAAGGGGCACGAAAAGCAAAACAAACAGGAAAACATAAAGCCAGACCAGGGTGACGAGCAACTTTGCTGCAATAATCGTGCGGACAGGTAACGGTAAAGGCAAGAGATAATTAATGTCGCCTGCAAAATAAAAGATGCTGACTATATAAAGTACACCCATGAAAAAAGCCACGACAGAAGCAAGGCTTAAGTAAAGGCTGGGCAGGAGATCGGCCAGACCGGCTGGTGCCAGGAAACTGTAGAGGCCGGCTGTGCCAGCTGACATCACAAAAGCCATATAAAGTCCAGCGATTACGAGAAGTAAAACCCGGCGCCAGCTGCTTTTTTGCTGGCGGCTGCTGTCACTGCCCAGGCTGGTCAGGCCGGAGTTTTTAAAGAGTAAAACAGTTAGTCTGACTGTCCTTTTCATAATTCGTCTGCAGAGTTTTTAGCCTGGCTCACCAGCTCTAAAAACATCGCCTCCAAAGAACTGTTCTGGCGGAAATGGTTTTGCATATCCTGGATGGTGCCGCAAAACAGGATCCGGCCTTGATCGATAATCGCTACCCTGTCACAGATCTTTTCGGCCACATCTAGCACATGGGTGGAAAAGAAAACAGTTTTCCCGCTGTCGGCATGTTCCCGCATCATATCTTTCAAAGTAAAAGCGGAACGGGGATCAAGCCCGGTCATGGGCTCATCCAGGATCCACAGATCCGGCTCATGCAGCAGAGCTCCTATGAGAAGGAGTTTTTGCCGCATACCATGGGAAAAACTCTGGATCTTGCTGGCTAAAACATCAGTTAGTTCAAAACGCTGGGCCAGATCCAGGATCCGGTCTTGTCTTCTAGCAGCCGGCAAGCGGTAAACATCAGCCAGGAAGCTGAGATACTCCATTGCTTTGAGGCGCAAAAAAGTATTGGGATCATCCGGCACATAACCAAAGGATGCTTTTGCTGCCAGGGGTTCTTGGGCAATGTCATGGCCATTGACCAGGATCGTGCCACTGTCTGCTGCCAGGATGCCTGTAATCAATTTGATGGTTGTTGTCTTGCCAGCCCCGTTCGGACCAAGAAAGCCGAAGATCTCGCCGGGGCGGACCAAGAGATCGAGCTGATCGACAGCCTTTTGCCGGCCATAGCTTTTACTGACCTTTGCCAGCCTGATCATAGCCCCTCCTCCGGCTCAGCTTTCACTTCACCATACCAACCTAAGAGCCTCAGCTGGGGCATTTCACAATAAAGCTGGTATAGGGCGGTCAAGGCCTGGTCCAGCTGTGCCCTGCTACATTCAAAATCAAGATAGAATAAATATGCCCAGGGATTATCTCTGTCCGGCCGGGACTGAATCTTGCTCAGGTTCAGTTCATGGTCGGCAAAGACTGCCAGGGCTGCCGCCAGCGCGCCACTGGTATGGGGCAGGCTCAGTATCAGGCTGATGCGCCTGGCATCAGGGGTCAGGACCAACTCATTGCCCACAGCAATAAAACGGGTCTGGTTGAGCCCGCTGTCTGTTACATCAGAAGATAAAACAACCAGACCGGCTGCCTGGCCAGCTGCTTCTGAGCCCAGCGCAGCCCAGGTCCTGTCCTGGCGCCTGGCCACCAGCTGGGCGGCAAAGGCTGTGTTGTGGGCCTGCTCCAGCTGCCAGCCCTGGCTGCTGATCGCCTGCCGGCACTGGGCCAGGGCCTGGGGGTGGGAGACAACCGTTTTAATCTCAGCCAAGTCAGCTCCGGGCAGGCCCAGCAGGCAATGGCGGATCGGTAAGGACAAGGAACGCCAGATATAAAGCTCGTTGGCCAAAAGCAGGTCATAGACATCATCCACCGTGCCGGCTGTGCTGTTTTCCAAAGGCAGGACAGCCACATCAGCGCTTTTTGCCTTGACCTGCTGGCAGGCTGCGGCAAAGCTTTCAGCATAAGCCAGACTGCTGTGAGGAAAAAGTTCATTTGCCGCCTTTTCAGAATAAGAGCCGGCACTACCCTGCACAACCACCCTGCCAGCCTGGAGCCAGGCCTCCTGTCTGGATCTGAGCAGATCGCCCGTGGCAAAGTCGACCCTTGCTGCCAGCAGGTCCTCATACTGAACACTGCGGGAAAGGCGCATCAGGCCGGCCATAAAACTGGCTGCCCGTGACTTTTGTCCAGCCGGCAGCTGCAAGACAGCCCGGGCGATATTTTCTTTTTCCCGCCAGGACACATAAACTGGTGCTGCGGACTCTTGCTTGACGGCAGCAATTTTTTGCGCGACTGTCATCCTTTCGGCAAAGAGCCGGATCATCTCCTGGTCAATCCGGTCAATTGCCTGACGCAGGGGTGCCATTTTATCATTATCCTTCTGCATCATACTTTCCTTTCAAATAGGCACAGAGTTTTGCGGTGGCCACCTTATAGCTGGCCAGGCCCAGGCCAACAACCTGGTCCAGGCAAACCGGACTGATAACTGAAATGTGGCGGAAGGGTTCACGTTCATATATGTTGGAAATGTGGATCTCCAGCACCGGCAGGCCAGTTAATTCCAGGGCATCACGCAAAGCATAACTGGTGTGGGTGAATGCGCCGGCATTGAGCAAAATCCCCGCATAGCTGCCCAGGGCCGCCTGGATCTGGTCGATCAGGCAGCCTTCGTGGTTGGACTGGTAACAGTCACAGCTAAAGCCGTGCTCTTTTGCTGTTGCCACAACCAGCTCCTCGACATCTTTCAGGCTGAATGTCCCATAATGATGAGGATCACGCCGGCCCA
Source organism: uncultured Oscillospiraceae bacterium (assembly GCA_964654125.1). Classification (GTDB taxonomy): domain Bacteria; phylum Bacillota; class Clostridia; order Saccharofermentanales; family UBA5734; genus JAAYBY01. The sequence goes on along the minus strand of CAZZGG010000010.1, from coordinate 28,001 downwards.
GCATATTAAGATTAGGTCCGTTAATGAGGAGCAGATTTGTTTTTGCTTCAACCATGGGCCACACCTTCTTTGTCTAGAAGAAGATCAAGCGCAAAAACTGCTGCTGCTGCCTCCACCACCGGTGTCACCCTTGGCACTATACAAGGATCATGGCGGCCCCGCACAGCCAGCAGCTCATTCTCGCCACTGCTTAAATTAACCGTGTGCTGGACCTTGGCAATCGAAGCCGGCGGCCGGACAGCAGCCCGGAAAATCAGGGGTGCTCCATTACTGATTCCACCTACAATTCCACCGCTGTGGTTGGTCTTATAGGCAATTTTCTCATCTTGCCAGAAAGGCACATCATTGTGTTCTGACCCGCGCATCCGGGCAGACTGAAAACCAATCCCGAATTCCAGGCCCTTAATCGCCGGTATCCCGAATATCAGGCTGGCCAGATGGGGTTCCAGACCGGCAAAGATCGGATTGCCCAGACCCCTGGGCAGGCCATAGATTGCCGCCTCCACCACCCCACCGACAGAATCACCATCTTCAGCAGCAGCCAGGACCAGTTCAATCATGCGCTGGCCGGCCTGATCATCCAGTACAGGCAGCTTTTTTTCGGCCAGACTGCCAAGCAGAGCGGCATCAAGCGTCAGTTCAGGCAGGGGCTGGTCCAGGATATCGCCAATCCGGGCGATATGTGCTGCCACTGTGACCCCGCTGCGGGCAATGATCTGGCTGCAGACTGCACCGGCAAAAACCAGCGGAGCAGTCAGGCGGCCGGAAAAATGGCCGCTGCCGCGCGGGTCCTGGTGCCCCTTATAACGCCACTGGCCGGTCAGGTCAGCATGGCCGGGCCGCGGCTTGTCGCGCAGCTGCTCATAATCTTGGGAACGGGTGTCCTTATTACGGATGATGGCACAAAGAGGTGCACCTGTGGTCTTATCCTGGTAGAGACCAGAGAGCACCTCTGCTTCATCTGTTTCCCGGCGCGGCGTGGACCAGGGCGTCAGACCGGGAGCCCGCCGGGCGGCAAACTTGGCGATTTTGGTAAAGTCGAGCTGGTAACCGGCCGGCAGGCCATCTATAACCACACCGATAGCCGGACCATGCGATTCACCAAACAGACTTATTTTTAACTTGTTACCCCAGATTGAGCTCATCTGCAACACCTCCGAGCCGTCTGAATTCAGTAAAGAAATCAGGATATGACTTGTTGACCACCTCAGCATTTTGCAGCACCAGGCCGTCTTTGCTAAAAAGAGCCGCCACTGCCAGTGCCATGGCAATGCGGTGGTCTCCCCAGGAATCTGCTGTGCCTCCGGCCAGGCCAGTTTCCGGCCGGCCCTGGATCTCTAGCTCATCACCTACTATTTTGATATCTGCCCCAATTGCAGCCAAAGCTGACTGGGTGCTGAGCAGTCGATCACTTTCTTTATAACGCAGGCGGGTAGCGTTGACCAACCTGATCTGGCGCGGCGTCAGAGCTGCTGCAACAGCCAGGATCGGAACCAGGTCCGGTATCTGGGCCACATCGATCGCTAGAGGACCGGTGCCTTGGGAAAACTCTTTTAAAATATCTTTGATCGCCCGGTCACCCTGGCTGGTTTTATCAGGCAGCTGGCAAACCTCTAGCGGACAGCCGCCATAAGCTGCCACTAACCAGAAAGCCGCCTGGGAATAATCCTTTTCTATCGTGATGGCCCGGGGCTGGTAGATCTGCCGGCCGGGCACAAAATAGCCCCTGGGTGTTTGATGCACTCTTATGGCAAAATGCTCCAGCACAGCCAGGGTCATGTCCACATAGGGGGCGGATTCCAGGGCGCTGGTCAGGACTATTTCTGAATCAGCTGGCAAAAGAGGCAGGGCAAAGAGCAGACCGGAAATGTACTGCGAACTGATATCGCCCGGCACCGCATAAGTGCCTGGCCTTAAACGGCCTTTCACCTGCAGCGGCAAATAATCCGGCTCTGTCCAGCTCAGCTCCAGGCCGGCTCCGGCCAGGATACGGGCATAATCACCCAGAGGCCGGCGGGGCAGCCGGCCCTGGCCGGTAAAGGTGTAGCCTTGCAGGCCAGCCTCTGGCACAGCTCCGGCCAGGGGCAGCAAAAGCCTTAAACTGGTGCCTGATTCTGCACAGTCCAGGACACTGCCCGGCTTAAAAAGACCTGTCAGGCAGGCCTTTGTCGCCTTAATATCATCTGACAAAGGTTCGCCAAGGCCACTGACAAGAGTACTTTGCCCACTTAGGGCCGCAGCTATCAGGGCCCGGTGGGCCTGGCTTTTCGAGGCGGGTGGGCTTACTTTACCTTGCAGGCGGCCCGGAGCTATAAAAAGATCAGCCATCCGCCAGCACCTCCAGCAAGAGACTTTTCAGCAGCTGGACAGGCATGGGGCTGATAAAGGCTGCGCCTGCTTCTTGCAGCAGGATGAAGTGGATCATATCACCTAGCTTTTTCTTGTCACTGTCAAGAGCTGCAGCCAGATCCCGGCCCGGCAGATCGACGCTGACCGGCAGCTGGTAAAGCTTGAGCAGCTGCTTGATCTGCCGGGCTGTACCTGGCCTGGTCTGGCCGGTCAGCTCGCCTATCCTGGCAGCAATGACCATGCCAGCTGCCACCGCCTCACCATGGCTGTATAAGCTGTAGCCACTGACTTTTTCAATAGCATGGCCGACTGTGTGACCGAAGTTGAGCAGCATGCGGCCGCCCTGGTCCAGTTCATCCTCAGCTACGATTTTTATTTTACTGGCAGCACAGCGCCTGACCAGCCAGTCTAGATCAGCTGCCTTTTGCTCCAGACGCTCCAGCATTGCCGGGTCACCGATCAGAGCATATTTAATGACCTCAGCCATCCCTTCAGCTAAACGGCGTGGCGGCAGGCTGGCCAGCACAGCAGGGTCCATCAGGACGGCCCGGGGCTGGTAAAAAGCCCCAACCAGGTTCTTGCCCTGGACCAGATCAAGGCCTGTCTTGCCACCAAGGGATGAATCAACCTGGGCCAACAAGGTGGTTGGCAGCTGAAAAAGCGGCACTCCCCGCAGCCAACTGGCTGCGGCAAAACCGGCCAGGTCACCGATCACACCACCGCCTAAAGCAAGCACAGGATCCAGCCTGGTCAGGCCCTGCTGGTGGAATCTTTCATATAAATAAGTCAAACTGGCCAGGCTCTTAGTCTGCTCACCTGCGGCTAAAATGACACTGCTGCAGCTAAAGCCGGCCTGGCGTAAAGACTTTTCCACTCCGGCCAGGTAAAGGGGTGCAACCTGGTCATCTGTCACAATGACACAACTGCGGCCCTGGCTGTGCTGCTTAATTAGAGCACCGCTCTCAGCCAGGATGCCATTGGCAATATAAACCGGGTAGCTGGCAGTTTTAGTCCGGGCCTCCAGCTCAGCCTTAAAGGCAGCCATGCTAGACCTCCCGTCCGACTGCAGCCGCCACCTGCTTTAAGTCTGCCACCAGCTCAGCAAAAGCCGCAGGTGTCAGGGATTGCTGCCCGTCAGACATAGCATGGAGCGGATCATTATGCACTTCAATAATCAAGCCGTCCGCACCGGCGGCAACAGCCGCCTTGGCCAGGGGAGCCACCAGGTAGGCAAAACCCGCCGCATGGCTGGGATCAACAAAAACAGGCAGGTGGGTCAGGCTTTTCAGGACCGGTACTGCACTGATATCAAGCGTGTTGCGGGTGCTGGTTTCAAAAGTCCTGATACCGCGTTCACACAAGATCACATCATTGTTGCCGCCACTCATGATATACTCGGCTGACATGAGCAGCTCATCCAGGGTATTGGCAAAGCCCCTCTTTAACAGAATCGGCTTTTTAATCCGGCCCAGCTCCTTGAGCAGCTCAAAATTTTGCATGTTTCTCGTCCCGACCTGGATCATATCGACAAACTCTAAAAACAATTCCAGCTGGGCCGGGTTGGTGATTTCTGAAACAACCGGCAGGCCTGTGGCCAGCCTGGCTTTTTTCATATACATCAAGCCCTCAGCTTTCAGTCCCTGGAAGGAGTAAGGCGATGTGCGTGGTTTAAAAGCACCCCCGCGCAGCATGACAGCTCCAGCTTCCTGGACCTGGCCGGCCAGCTGGGTGATCTGGTCTTCGGCTTCGACTGAGCAGGGCCCGGCGATCAGGCTGATCTTCTTGGTCCCGATCAATAAATCATTGAGCCTGATCACCGTGTCATCAGGATGGAATTTACGGTTGGCCCTTTTATAGGGCTCCTGCACCTTCATGACCCGCTCAACGGCAGCTTGCATCTCCAGGCTTTCAATCGGGATGCCGGATGTATCGCCCACCAGGCCGACAATTGTGGTGCCGCTGCCAAAAATAGGGCTGGTCTGCACAGCAAAAGTGTCACTTAACCAATTACATAGTGCATCGACTTTTTCTTTTTCAGTTCCTTGTTTTAAAACTAGTATCATAATATTTCCTCCAGGCCCAGCCTAGCTGTTATTTTTGCTGCCACCTGCCCTGGCTCTGGCCTGGCATCCACTGACAGATCAGCCAGCTGCTGGTATAGCACCTGCCTGCTGGCAAAAAGCTCTGCTGTCTTGGCAGTGCCCCCAGCCAGCAGGGGTCTTGTTGTATCCTGGCTCAGCCTGGCCTTGACCTCGGCCAGGTCGAGCTTTAAAAAGACAACCGAGCAGGCTGTCTCATCCAGCAGAGCCGCTGCTGCTTGGTTTAAAAGAGCACCGCCGCCTGTGGCCAGAACCAGGCTTTGTGGCTGAGCCAGGACCCGGGCCAGCTGCTGGCTCTCCATCTGCCGGAAAGCTGTCTCACCCTGGCTGGCAAAGATCCTGGCGATAGTGCTGCCCTCTTTATTTTCGATCTCTTTGTCCAGGTCTACAAAAGGCAGTTCCAGCTGCCGGGCCAGGATCTGGCCCACTGTGGTCTTGCCGCTGCCCATAAAACCAGTCAGGATGATTTTATAAGGAAAGCGTTGCAATACCGCCCGGGTTAGTTTTCTTTGCGCCACTGCCAGCGCCGCATCTGGAAACAGCGCTTGCGGATGCCAGATTTGCTGGGCTGCCAGGGCCTGGTTAAAGAGCATGGTCAGACCATTGCCGGCCCTGATGTCAGCTGCCCTGGCCGCAAGTACCAGCCTGGTGGCCAGGGGATTATAAATTGTATCATAAACAAATTTGAAAAACCCTAGCAAATGTGACGGTATGGGCATCTGGCGGGTCCTAGGCCACAGGCCAACAGGTGTGCCATTGAGCAGGATCCAGTCCTTTGTGCCTGCCGCTGCCTGCTGCCAGTTGTCCAGGTCTGCTGCAGTGTGGATATCACAAAAAGGCCAATGCTGCTTGACAGCCCGGGCCAGCCCGGCGGCCTGTTCTGCCCGTCTGGCCACCAGCCAGATGCGGCAGTTGCGGGCTGCGGCGGCAAAAGCCATGGTCCGGCTGACACCTCCGGCACCCAGGATCAGGACCTTGCTGCCTGAAGGCAGGGGGCAGGCACTATTGAAGCCGGCATAATCTGTATTAAAGCCCTGCCTTTGCCAGATAGTGTTGACTGACATGGTCAGCCTGGCTGTCTCATCCAGCCGGTCAAGATAGGGAATCACAGCTTCTTTATGAGGGATGGTGCAGTTAAAACCGGTCAGACTCTGCAGCAGGCCGCCAATTTTTTGCTCCAACTCTTCCGGCCTGATATCGTAGAGCCGGTAGCTGCCCAAAAGGCCAGCCCCGGCCATGATCTCCTGGTGGACAAAAGGAGACAGGCTGTGCCCCAAAGGATGGCCGATCAGGCCCAGCTCAGTCACATTCATAACCTGCCTCCTCCAGCAGCCAGGCTGCCTTGATCGCCTGGCTGGCATCAGCTAGCAAAAGCTGCAGGCAGCCGCCCTCATAGGCGCGCTGCTCCTTGATCTTGATATTGCTGATATTGATCTCATTCTCGCCCAAAAGAGTCGTGATATGACCCAGCACACCCGGCTTATCACTGACATAGACAGTCAGGGTGCTGGCTGCCGCCAAGGCACCTCTGCCGGCGGCTGGTAGATTATTGCGGTAATGGGCAGCCTGGAAAAAGAGCTGTTCAACAGCCTTGCTGTCACCTGCCCTGATCGCGGCGGCATATTCATGTAAGACCCCGATGTAGGAATCCAGGGCTGGCAGCAGAAATGGTTTTGACTCCAGGCTGATCGCGGCCCAAAGAGCCGGATCAGCTGATGCAATGCGGGTGATGTCGCGAAAGCCTCCCGCCGCCAGGCGTGATAAGGCTCCGTCATCTGTCCTGGCCGCCAGCAGGGCCAGGCCCGCTGCCGCCAGATGGGGCAGGTGACTGACAGCCGCCACCGCCCTGTCATGCACAGCTGCCGTCAGAAGATAGGGCTCAGCTCCAATCCGGCGGATCAGGTCCTGCAAATTTTTTATGCTGTTGTAGGGTAAACTGGTTTGCTCTGGCACACAGAGGGCGTAAATCGCATTTTCAAAAAGATTTTCAGCAGCAAAGGCATAACCTTGTTTTTCTTTGCCGGCCATGGGGTGGCCACCGACAAACCGGTCCAGTTTGATCTGGGCCAGGATGGGCTCTTTGACGCTGGCCACATCAGTTATCAGTCCGGGGCAATAGTCTCCAGCCTGATTGACCAGTTCTGCCACCGTGGCTGGTGGCGTGCAGATAAAGACAAGGTCACAGTCGGCTAGTAAAGCCAAGGCCTGCTGGCTGGTATCAGGCTGGAGCACAGCACCTTGGTCGATAACCTGATCTGCCAGGGCCTGCTGGATGACTTCCTGCTTTGTATCAAGGCCAGTCACAGCCAGACCAGCCCTTTGCCCGATAGCCCGGGCCAGGGAAGCCCCGATCAGGCCCAGACCGATTATTCCCGCCCTGCTGAAAGGCTTTGACAGCAGATCTATATTTTGCATCAGCCGGCTCACTTTCTGGTTTTATCTTTAATATTGACTGCTGCCGGCCTTGCAGTCAAGGCAATAACATAAAAAAAATGGCCTGCTTATGCCCTTTCCAGGCCAGCCAGATAACGCAGGACAGCGTCCTGGCTGACTGCATGTAAAAGAGCCTCCTGGCGTTCGATCTTACCGGCAGCCAAAAGTGCAGCCAGATGCATGTCCATGGTCATCATGCCGGCAGCGGGGTTCATCTGGATCACTCCATCTATTTGGGGTGACTTGTTCTCCCTGATCATATTGCGGATAGCATTATTGACCAGCATGATCTCAAAGGCCGGCAAGAGGCGGTTTTCCTTACTGGTCAGCAGCTGCTGCGAGACAACAGCCTGCAGGACAGTGGATAGCTGGATCCGGATCTGCTGCTGCTGGGCCGGCGGAAAAACATCAATGATGCGGTCAATTGTCTTGGCTGCCCCGATGGTGTGCAGGGTTGAGAGCACAAAATGGCCTGTTTCAGCTGCAGTCAAGGCAATGGAGATAGTCTCCAGATCACGCATTTCCCCGATCAGAATCACATCCGGGGCTTGGCGCAAGGCCGAACGCAGAGCCTTGGCGTAACTCTTGCTGTCAGTGCCGATCTCGCGCTGGTTGATGATGCTTTTTTTATGACGATGCAGGTATTCGATCGGGTCTTCCAAGGTCAGGATATGGCAGGAGCGCTCCTGGTTGATCTTGTCAATCAGGGCAGCCAGAGTGGTTGACTTGCCGCAGCCGGCCGGCCCTGTCACCAGGACAAGGCCTCTTTTTTCCCCAGCCAGATCCATGATGCCATCCAGGATACCCAGCTGGCCCGGGTCCGGGATCTGGCCGATCACCCGCCGCACTGTCAGGGCAAAAGAGCCGCGCTGGCGGAAGACATTGACACGAAAACGGCCCACCCTGCTCAGGGACAAGGAAAAATCAGTCTCACCTTCTTCATTGAAAACAGCCTTGTCCTTTTCATCACGCAGCAGCTCAAAAGCAGCATTTTCAGTCTCAGCCTGGCCAAAGACACCAAACTGGTCCATGGCCTGCATCATGCCCTCAACTTTCATGATCGGTGGTTTACCAACCGTGATAAAGAGGTCAGACGCACCCAGTTGAACCATCTTGTCTAAAACAGTTAACATGCAGTTAGCCACTTTTTCCATCCCAGACACCTTCAAAAGAATCGCCATAAGCAAAGGGTTCATGCCACCAGTTCCAGCGGCTGATTGTGAAAAGCTGGTCTGTGCCGGGTTGGATCAACACAGTCATTTCTATCCCCCGGTCTGCTCCGACAGGACTATGGACAAGAGCATCAAGCACGATAGTATCATCGATTGCCGCCACCGACGGTTCGCTTAGCTGGGCCTGGCCAGCCAGCTGCTCGGCCAGGATCCTGGCCTGCACTGCGGGCATCTCCTCCAAAAAGCTGGTTTGGCGGCAGGTCTGGCTGATCAAGCCCAGCAGCTGCTGAGCCTGGCTGTCAGCCAGGTAATAATCAGTATTCCATTCTGCCCGCCGCTTGGCCAGGCGCAGGTCGGCTGCGCCCGCCACCAGGGCCAGGACACCAAAGAAGATCAAGAGCACCAGCAAGAGGATGATCAGGGCAGAAGCTGCTCCTTTTTTTTGTTTTAAACTAACAATCTTCGCTGCCATCTGTCTTACTCACTCCCCACCTGGCCATTGGCCAGCTTCCAGCTCATAGATAGATGGCTGACCTGGTTCATTGGCTTGGCTGATTTTGATCCGCAACAACCAGATTCCAGCTGGATCTGCCAAGGCTGCCAGATCAGCCCGATAGACAGCTTCATCTTTGGGGCAGGCCTGAAAAGATTTGTCATAATAGGTCTGGTCAGTGCGGCCTGGCGTTAATGCCTGCGGGTCTGTTTTCCAGATGTCTGATAAATCAGCAGCCAGGGCCACAGCCTGATCCAGGACAGCCGCCTGCCGGGTCAGCTGGTGGGCCTTGAAGAAGACCTGGACAATCATGGTGCCGAAAAAAGCCAGCAAGGCTATGGCCATGATCAATTCAACCAAAGTGAAGCCTTTTTTATTGTATCTTTGTTTTGTCATTCCTGGCCACCTGCACTGTTAAGCCTGATTATTCTGCTGCGGGCTTGCCCCTCGTCGCCTCTTATGCCTGTCAAAGTTACCTGCAAAAGTTGTGCGTCGACCATTTCCAGTTCCAGCCGGCCAGCCTGGGCAATCTTGTTACCGAGCAGGGGGCTGATCGAAGCCCCCTCCCGCATAAAGAGCTCATAAAGAGTACCTTCATAAACATAGATCCAGGTGCAGTAGCTTTCAGTACCAAAAGATTGATTGATCAGCAAGGCCGGCTGGCCGCTGAACGGATCCGGCTCAATCATGACCTGTCCGCTGCTGTCGTTGGATTTCAGCTTGACATCAATGTAGGAGAGGCCGACACGTAAATCTGCTGTTTCCTGCTGCCGGTCGGTCAGGCGCAGGTAGGCTGTGCTGCCGGTCTCTGTCAGGGAAAAGACATAAAAGGCGACAAAAATCAAGAGCAGCATGACCAGGACCATCTCAATTAAAGAATAGCCTTTTTTCTTCATTGCCACACTTCCTCTGCCAGCTGCACGTCAATCACCGGATAGATATTAGCTGCAATCACCTCATAATAAATTGCATAGTTTTTCTCGTCCAGCATGAGACCATAATGCTCTTTGAGATAGTCCAGGTCAGGTGGATACATCCCTTCCAGGGCATAACATTGGGAAACGGCCCGGGCCAGAGCAGCCCGGGCTGTTGCCAGGCCGGTCTGCGCGTTTTTTTCCTGTAGTCGGCCAAAATTACGCCAAACCAGGCTGATGATCAGAAGTGAAATAACCAGAGCAATGACAAGGCCGCTTCTTTTCAGTGTATCTTCACGCATTAAGCCCGACTCCTTAATCAACCGATGGATGAAAGGATTTCAACCAGTGGCAGCATGACAGTCAAAAGAATTGCTCCGACAACGAGCGACAAGATAATGACCAGAAACGGTTCTACCAGGCTGGCCAGGCGGGTCAGGCGATTGTTTACTTCGCTCTCATAGGCATCAGCCAGCTTGCTCATGACGATATCCAGCTCACCAGCCCGGCTGCCCAGGGCCAGCATACGCACAAAAAGCCTGGGGAAGAGATCAATTTCTTGCAGGGCAATAAAGACATCGGCTCCGCTTTCGATTTTTTGGCGGCTCAGTCTGATTTTGCGACTGACTTCGCTGTTATCCATGACATCTTCGGTCAAAGATAAAGCAGCTGTAAAATCGATCCCGCTGCCCAGCAGATACTGCATAGCCAGGGCAAAGCGGCCGGCATATAGGCGGATAAATACTGCTTTAAAAAGAGGCAGGCGCAAGACTGCCTTATCCCAGAGCCGTCTGCCGCCAGCGGCCAGCCTCAGCCAGGCCCAAAGAGCCAGCAGGACAATAACCAGCAGTGGCAGCAGCCAGATAGCCTGGTTGGTCATGAAAAGGCCCAGTCGCAGCAAGCCTTTGGCAAAAAGTGGCATATCACTGCCAAAAGAAGCCAGAATCTGGTCAAAAACAGGCAGGACCCGCACAATCAGCAACAAAATAATCGCCAGCATTAAAAACAAAAGGATCAGGGGATAGACCAGGGCACTGCGCACTTTTTTACGCAGATCATTATCGCGCAGGTAAAAGGTGGCCAGGCCGCTGAGCACCTGATCAAGGTTGCCCGATACCTCACCGATATTGACCATCCGGACCAGATAAGCTGGGAAAGCCGCTGTGTTTTGCATGGCTGCTGCCAGAGGCTGCATTTTGGCCAGCTCACTTCCCAGGCTGTCCAGCACACTGCGCAGCTGGCGGTTGTCTGAGCTTTCTGCCAGTAGTTCAACACCTTCGGGCAGCAAAATCCCGGTCCGCAGGATAAGGGCCAACTGTTCGCAAAACCAGGCAAGCTGCGCTGGTTCCAGTCTTGTTTTTCTCCTCACAGCCATCAGTGACCTCCCATGATTGACTTATTGCGAAAATTAGATAACAAATCACAAAATCATTATACACTTTTATTTTTAGCAGTACCAGCAGCCAGCCTTTGTCTTGCAGGCCGGCCACTTGTTCCGCTATAATGAGCATATTAACCATAATGATGACAGGAAAGGGCGTAAGATATTTTGTTAACTAACCGCCGAAAAAAGTATCCTCGCCTGCAAATTGCACAGCGCCAGCCAATCCGGCTTGGCTTTTTGCTTTTGCTGCTGGCCTGGCTGGCATCTTTTTGTCTCAGTGCCTGCCAGGTATATATGTCCAGCCCGGAAACACTATCTGCTACTAGCCAAACAACATTGACAGCAACGGCCGCCTTGACGACCGCCAGTTCTGTTGCCACCAACACCGAAAGCACCAGCGCACCAACCGCTTCTAGCACCACTGGCAGCGGACCAGTTGGCACGGCAACTGCTGATCAGCCCACGACAACACAAAGTAGCCAGATTGTTGAAAGCAGCAGCCAGACCACTAGCACCAGCACCACCAGGCCAACTGCTGGCCAACCGACCAGCACAACCAGTCCACAGGTCAGCCAGAATCAAAAACCAACTGGCACGCCCCGGCCGACCAAGGCACCCACTCCGGCAGCGACCGCTCCGATTTCTAGTCATAAACCGACTAGCCCGCCTACACCAACGCCTACTGCCACACCTGTTCCAACAAGGCCGCCCCTGCTTGTGGCCAGCCCCACACCGACAGCGGCACCAACAGCCACCCCAGCTGCGACAGCCAGTTTCCCGGCGACCAATTATGGCAGTTTTTTCCGCGATCAGTATGGTGGCAACAGTCAGGTGACAAAAAGTGACGACGGAACAGTCTTGATCGATACCGGCAGCACAGCCAATGGGGTTGTCCTTATCAGAATCGATGGCATACCGGCCAGCAAGCAGGTCAAGGCTATCGTGGTGGCTAATAATAACACCTACCAGTACGATATTGTTGATCGGGGCAGATATGTCGGCCTGCCCCTGCAACTGGGCAATGGCAACTACACTCTGACTGTTTATGAGCAGGTCGCCGGTACATCCTATGTTGCTGTCATGGCCCTGGGTTTTTCAGTTAATTTATCCTCCAGCCTCAAACCCTATACGGCAGCTTCTATTATCAGTGATTTTTCCCGCAGTTCAAAAGCTGTCGCACAGGCAGCCAGCCTCTGCAAGGGCATTAGCAGCCAGGACGGTAAAGTCAATGCAGTCTACAACTGGATCGCCAGCAACATCAGCTATGACACTGCTTTGGCCAACAATATTATTAAAAACAAAAGCCTTTATGAAGCTTATCTGCCTGACCCTGATAAAACCATGTCCTCGCGCAAGGGCATCTGCTTTGATTATGCTTCCCTGATGTGTGCCATGCTCAGGTCCCAGGGTATTCCCACCCGCCTGGTCAAGGGTTCGACACCGTTAGGCTACCATGCCTGGAATGAAGTTTACTTCAAAGGCAAAGGCTGGGTTGTCATAGCTAATTTTCGCCTGGCTGAAATTGATGGCAGCAGCTGGGTGCTGCTTGACACCACCTGGGCCGCCGCCGGCTGGAGTCCGGAAAAAATTAAAAATACAACCCATAACAAACAAAGAGTTTATTAGGGCATAATATAAACAGTATTCGTCACAAAAACCAGTCGAGTAGAAAGGATCTGGAAAAATGGACATAATGGAAAAATCTTTACAGATGCATGAGCAATGGCAGGGCAAGATTGAGGTCATCGCCAAGGTCCCAGCCGATAGCAAGGAGGCCTTGTCCCTGGCCTACACGCCAGGTGTGGCCCGGCCCTGCCTGGAGATCCAAAAGGATGTCAATAAAAGCTATAGCCTGACCAGACGCTGGAATATGTGCCTGGTTGTCAGTGATGGTTCAGCCGTCTTAGGGTTAGGCGATATAGGCCCTGAGGCCAGCATGCCGGTGATGGAAGGTAAATGCGCCCTCTTTAAAGCTTTCGGTGATGTTGATGCTTTTCCCATGTGTATCAAATCACAGGACGTTGCAACCATTGTCGAAACCATTCGCCTGATCTCCGGTTCCTTCGGCGGTGTCAATCTGGAAGATATTGCAGCCCCCCGCTGCTTTGAAATTGAAGAGAAACTGAAGCAGTGCTGTGACATTCCCATTTTTCATGATGACCAGCATGGCACAGCTATTGTAGTCCTGGCCGCCCTGCTCAATGCCTTGCGGGTGACAGGCAAAAAGATTGAAGAAGTTAAGGTTGTTATATCAGGCGCAGGCGCTGCCGGGATCTCCATTGGCCGGCTCTTGCTGCATGTTGGTGTCCAGCATTTATCTTACAGTGACATCGAAGGCGCTGTTTATGCAAAAAGACCCGGCATGCATCCTTATTTGGCCCAGATGGCCCAGCTAACCAATCTTGCGCAGATCAAAGGTAGCCTGGCTGATCTGTTGGTTGGTGCGGATGTCTTCATCGGCGTTTCCGCTCCGGGTATTGTCAATCAGGCTATGATAAAAAGTATGAACAGCGACGCCATCATCTTCCCCATGGCTAATCCTGTGCCAGAAATAGATTATGCTGCCGCCAAGGCTGCCGGAGCAGCTGTGGTTGGTACCGGGCGCAGTGATTTTCCCAACCAGATCAATAATGTGCTGGCCTTCCCGGGAGTTTTCCGCGGCGCCTTTGATGTGCGGGCAGCTGATATAAATGATGCTATGAAACTGGCTGCAGCCCATGCCCTGGCGGACCTGATCAGCGCTGAGGAACTGTCGGCGGAAAACATCATGCCGGCGGCATTCGATCCCAGAGTCAAAGACGCTGTAGCTGCTGCTGTAGCCCAGGCGGCCCGCCAGTCAGGGGTGGCCAGGCTCTAGTCAGTAACTGCGCTTGTCGATAACGCGTTTAGCCTTACCTTCGCTGCGGGGCAGCGAGCGCGGGTCAACCAGGCGGATTTTGGCAGAAATACCTAAAGTTGATTGTATATCGCGGAACAGCCGGCCTTCTATCTGCTCTATCTCCTTGATCGAGTCGGAAAAGAAGGTCGGCGTCATTTCTATCTGTACTTCCATATAGTCAAGATTGTTGACCCTGTCCACATAGATCATATAATGGGGTTCCAGCTCACCATATTGCAGGAGAATGGTTTCGATCTGGCTGGGGAAGACGTTGACTCCGCGAATGATCAGCATATCGTCAGCCCGGCCTGTCACCTTTTCCATCCGCACGGTGGTGCGCCCGCAGGCACAAGGTCCGTAGTAGAGCCGGGTCAGGTCGTGGGTGTTATAACGCAGCAGCGGTGTGCCCTGCTTGGTCATGCTGGAAAAGACCAGTTCACCCAGCTCCCCCTCCGGCAGCTGGCGGCCTGTTTCAGGGTCAATCACTTCGGCGATGAAATGATCCGATTGAATATGCAAAAGATCGCCAGCTTCACAACTGATGGAAACACCCGGTCCCATTGTCTCAGACAAGCCATATATATCAAATGCCTTCAGGCCCAGCTTTGCTTCAATCTGCTCTTTCATGGCCAGGGACCAGGGCTCAGCCCCGAAAATACCCACTTGCAAAGCCAGTTCTGTCTTGTCGATCCCCTGGGCAGCCAGTTCGTCCGCCAGATGCAGAGCATAGGAGGGGGTACAAGCCAGGGCGGTCGGCCGGTAGTCCAGCAATATTTGAATCTGGCGTTTGGTATTACCGGAGGAGACAGGGATGGTCGTGACTCCCATGCGTTCCGAGCCATAATGCAGGCCCAGTCCACCCGTGAAAAGACCATAACCATAGGCAACGTGGAGGATATCTTTTGCGGTCATACCGGTTGCAGCCAGGGCTCTGCTGCAGCACTCACTCCACATATCAATATCAGCAGCAGTATAACCGACCACCTTCTGCTTGCCGGTTGTCCCAGAAGAAGAATGAATCCTGACGATTTCTGCCAGGGGCACAGCAAAAGTGCCATAGGGATAGTTGTCCCGCATGTCTTCTTTACCGGTAAAGGGAAGTTTTTCCAGATCAGCATAGGTTTTGATATCACCTGGTTCCAGGCCAGCTTCCTGCATCCGCCGGGTATAGTAGGGCACAGTGCCATACATGCGCTGGACGCACTCAGCCAGCCGCTCTCCCTGCAGCTGACGCATTTTCTCCAGCGGCATTGTTTCCATTTCCTTATTCCAGATGTAACCTTTCATCTTTGCCTCCCTAGCTAAACACTTTTAAAGTGAAAAAGCCCACAGCTATTTAAATGACTGCTTGCGGGTTATGCCAAATTATCCTTTGCAGCGCTCTTTTTGTCAAGCGCGCTAAAATACCGGGCTGAGCATATTTTTTACTGTTAAAGCGTCCGCAGAATATCAACCAGGACAATCACAGCCTGGCCTGGCTCAGGGCTGAAGCGATAAACCTTGTCAGCATAAGCTATCTCGAAATGACGGCCAAAATCAGCGCTGACCCCGTTGCGGTTGGCAATCGGAATGATCAGATCGGCCTGATCTTTGGCCTGGCTGGCTGCATCCTGATAAAACTTGAGCTGCTGCGTGTCCAACTGTAAGATGCCACTTTGGGCCGGGCCAGAGTCCGCTTCCAAAGGCAGGGACATACTGGCGGGATAAAAGCGCTTAAAATTCCCGGCCGTGATCTGGGTCTTTAGATTGGCGATCTGCCAGGCATTCCAGGCGGCAAGATCCGGATAAGCCCTGCTCCTGGCAGCCTTTTTAGGATCAACAGACAGGTCGGGCTCAATCAACCCGGTCTGGCGCACAAGCGCCCTGTTATGACAAAAACGGCAAGTCAGGGTCCGCCTGGCCGCCTGTATAGCCAGCTCTTTGTGGCAGGCAGGACACTGGTGCAGGATCTTGTCCATACCCAGCGCCGGTGAGCGGCTCCTGTAGCGGTACAGATTACGTTTTTGTGATTCATAATCATTATAGGACATGGCTTTGATCAAGCGGTTCTGGATCTGGTTGACATCCAGTTTTTTTATCTGCTCGGTTGTGAGCAAGATCCCAGCCTGCACATCAATCCGGCCCGGACGCAGACCACTGGCTGACCAGCGCGGGCAAGCCAGATAGGCACCATATTCCATCACCAGCACAACCGGGCAGGCTGTTTTTTTAATCAGCTTGGCCATGGAGTCATCAAAGGGTTGCAGGCAGCCATCAATGGAGCGCTGACCCTCCGGATAGACTGCAATTATGCCACCAGCACGGATAGTGCTGAAAATAGACTTGATAGCCTGAGTATCAGTGCGGAACTGGGTTTTAGGTATAGTGGCTATCCGGTGCAGCAACCAGGCCAAAAAGCGGCCCCGGTAAAAATCACGTGAGGTGACAAAACGGATCCGGCGCGGCAACATGGCGGCAGCCATGATGAAGGGATCCAGATAGGAAGGGTGGTTGCCAAGCATGATCAGAGGACCCTTCAACTTACGCACTTCACGGTCCACCCTGACTCGCA
Organism: uncultured Oscillospiraceae bacterium; assembly: GCA_964654125.1. Classification (GTDB taxonomy): domain Bacteria; phylum Bacillota; class Clostridia; order Saccharofermentanales; family UBA5734; genus JAAYBY01. The sequence goes on along the minus strand of CAZZGG010000010.1, from coordinate 11,728 downwards.
AACGGAAGATAAGCCGCAGCAGGATCGCTGCCAAGCCGGCCAGGGGCCAGTAGAGCCACCAGGCTGGCACCAGCTGATCTTTCTGCTTTTTCTCTTTTTTAACAGCCATTTTTATCACATCTGCTTTCCAGTTTGTTTGAGGTCTTTCATAGTCAAGGAAACCCGCTTCTTCTTTATATCCACAGTCAGCACACGCACTGTGACCTGCTGGCCCGGCTTTACCACTGACAACGGGTGTTCGACAAAACGATTAGCCAGCTGGGAGATATGGACCAGACCATCCTGGTGGACGCCAATGTCAACAAAAGCGCCAAAATCCGCCACATTACGCACTGTCCCCTGCAAGATCATGTCCGGTTTAAGATCGGAAAGTTCCAGGACATCGGCTGCAAATAAAGGCGCTGGCAAATCATCACGCGGATCCCGTCCCGGCCGGGCCAGAGCGTCTAAAATATCTTTTAAGGTGGGCAGGCCGATCTCCAGCTCCCTGGCCAGGCCGGCCAGATCCCGGCCTGCTGCTTTTTGGGCCAGTTCTGCAGTCGGCAAAGAGCCGAGCAGCTGACTGAGCAGAGCAACCTTAGCATAGGACTCCGGATGGACAGATGTGTTGTCCAGGATATTTTCTGCACCAGGCAGGCGCAAGAACCCGGCACACTGGCGAAAGGTGGCTGGACCCAGTTTTTTCACTTTGAGCAGCTGCTGCCGCGAGCTAAAAGGGCCGTTTTCATCCCGCCAGCTGACTAGATTGGCAGCCAGGGAGCTGCCCAGGCCGGCTACATAAGTTAAAAGTGCTGCTGATGCTGTGTTTAGATCAACTCCCACCTGGTTGACACAGTCTTCTACTACTGCAGTCAGCGCAGCGTCCAACTCTTTTTGGTTCAAGTCATGCTGGTACTGGCCCACACCCAAAGAGCGCGGTTCTATTTTGACCAGTTCAGCCAAGGGGTCCTGCACCCGCCGGGCGATCGAAACAGCGCTCCGTAAGGAAACATCCAAATCAGGCAGTTCTCTAGCTGCACTTTCAGAGGCGGAATAGACGCTGGCTCCAGCTTCGCTGACCACCAGCCATTTGATGCTGAGCTCATGTTTTTTCACCAGGTCCCTGACAAAAAGCTCGGTCTCGCGCGAGGCCGTCCCGTTGCCGATAGCTATCAGGCTGAGCTGGTGGGTCTGGACCAGATCCAGCAGCTGCCGGCCGGCTTTCTCCAGCTGATTTTGGGGCATAGTGGGATAAATTACCCCCGTTGCCAGGACCCGGCCTGTCTCATCGACTGCAGCCATCTTGCAGCCCGTCCGGTAACCGGGATCAAGCGCCAGAATCCGCTGGCCCCGCACAGGCGGCTGGAGCAGAAGACTGCGCAGGTTGGCGGCAAAGACCTTGATGGCCTGTTCCTGGGCCAGCTGGGTCAATTCCCGCCTGACCTCGCTGGTCAAAGAAGGCAGGAGCAGGCGTTTCCAGGCATCGGCTACAACAAGCTCCAGCCTTTCATCTGTGACAGCAGCTGTTAAGAGACGCCGGCGGATGATGGTATGGGCCTTTTCACTATCAAGTTCCAGCTGTACCGTCAAGACATCTTCCTTTTCAGCGCGATTGATCGCCAAAGTCCGGTGAGCGGCAATCTGCCGGACTGCTTCACTATAGTCATAATAAGTTTCATAGACGGTCGACTCAGCCACTTTGGCTGTGGAATGCAAGATCCCGTCACTGAACAAAAGCCGGCGCAAGCTTTGGCGCAGCCAGCTGTCATCAGACAGCCGGCCGGCCAGGATATCCATGGCCCCGGCCAAGGCCGTGGCCCTATCACCGATTTTTGCTTCTTGTTTGATTAGTTCATCAGCCAGCCGGTCCAAAGCAGCCTGGCCAGGCTGCTGGAGCAGCAAATCCGCCAAAGGTTCAAGACCCAGGGTTAGAGCCATGCTGGCTCTGGTGCGGCGCGCAGGGCGGTAAGGCCGGTAAATATCATCAATCTCAGTCAGGCTGCCAGCCGCTGCCAGGGCTTTTTTGACTGCCTCAGTCAGCTGGCCCTGGGCCTCAATCAGGCGGCTCACCTCATCCCGGCGGCTGACCAGGGCTCTGATCTGCTCCAACCTTTGCGCGAAACGGCGCAGGATCTGATCATCCAGGCTGCCGGTTTGCTCCTTGCGGTAGCGGGCAATAAAGGGCACTGTATTCTTGTCATCAAGCAGTTTGATTATATTTTCGACCAGATGGCCGGCCAGATCGAATTCTTTTTGTAGGACTAGACTAATTGGCATTACATAACTCCTGAATCCAGCCTGATCATGATCAAGCTGATAAATACAACTTTTTGTCATATAATGATAACATATTGCGTTTATGATGGAAAAGTAACTTATTCGTGGAGGTATAGGATTAATGGCCCGATACTGCTTTTACTGTGGCCGAGCGCTCAAGTCAGGGGAAAAGTGCGGTTGCCGCACATCTGTTAAAGAAAAACAGGCCCAGCCCCAGCCAGCCATAAAACCCAGCTGGTCCGAGCGAATCAAGCGTTTTTTTCTATCTGCCAGGCCTGTTAAAAACAAGACCGGCTTTCGCTCTTTCCGCCTCCGCAGGAAACCAGACCTGCAGCTGGGTAAACACTTTATGCTCTATCTGACCCGGCCAGCCGATGCTGCCGGCCAGATCACAACTGCGGCTGATACCTATATCGCCATCCTGCTGCTGCTTTTAGTCGCTGGGCTGGGCGGACTATTTTTAATTAGCGGCCTGCGCCAGCCCCAGCTGATGCTGCTTTTATCTCTTAATACAGCCACAGCTTCAGCCAGCACAATCACACAAAGCTACTGGTTCATGTTTGTCCAGGGTTTTGGCTTTTGCCTCGCCACTGTTTTGTTGCTGGTGTTTCTTTATCAGATTGTTTTAAAGGCGGTCTTCCGGATCCCGCTTGGTTTTACTACCATTTTGACCAGCTTTAATCCAAGCTTGTTCTATGCCGGCCTCTTCCTGCTGGCTGGTCTTTTTGCCCTGGCCAGCTCGGTCTTCAGCTCAATCCTGACCCTGGTGGTAGGCTTTGCCGCAGGAGTACTTTTACAATATCTGGCCTTACGCCAGATCAGCAGGCTGGACGGTAATCGCTGTTTCTTGCTGATTATCTTCGTCCAGATCCTGCTGACCAGTATCTTAGCTTTACTATTTAATCTGGCTTTGCCGGTGCTGAGTGCCCTGCTTGATCACTCTGTGGTGATCTGATCTTTAACTGTCTCCTGACGGCTGATCGATGGTGCATCTTCAGTGATATCCAAAAGTGCGATATCGCCTGCCTTAACGACGCCTTCCAGCATGGCCTCAGAGAAGCGGTCTTCCACCTGGGCCTGGATCAGGCGACGCAAGGGCCGGGCCCCGTACACAGGATCATATCCTTTGTGGGCCAGCCACTCCTTGGCTTTTGGTGTGACTTCCAAAGTCAGGCCCAGATCACTGACCCGCTTATACAAGGATGTCAACATGATATCGACAATGCGCAAGATAGCTTTGCGGTCCAGCATGCGGAAGAAAATGATCTCATCAACCCGGTTGATAAACTCAGGATTAAAAACTTTTTTCAGTTCATCCATCACCATCTGGCGGGCTTCAGTAAAACTCTTGCCACCATACATACTGGCGTCTTCGGTCTCTTCAGCTGACTGGCCGCTAAAGCCAATCCGCCGGCCGGCACCTGTCGTCAAAAGTCTGGCCCCGATATTTGAGGTCATGATAATAATAGTGTTGCGGAAATCAACTGTCCTGCCCTGGCCATCAGTCAGACGACCATCTTCCAGGATCTGCAACAAGGCGTTGAAAACATCTGGATGGGCTTTTTCAATTTCGTCAAACAGGACTACCGAATAGGGACGGCGCCGCACTTTTTCAGTCAGCTGGCCGCCTTCATCATAACCGACATAGCCTGGTGGTGATCCGATCAGTTTCGAGACATCAAACTTTTCCATGAACTCGGACATGTCAATCCTGATCATGGCATTCTCATCACCAAACATCACATCAGCCAAGGCCTTGGCCAGCTCAGTCTTACCCACACCGGTTGTACCGAGGAAGATAAAAGAACCAGTCGGCCTTTTCGGATCCTTCAATCCCAGCCGGCCGCGCCGGATGGCCCGGGCAACCGCATGGACTGCCTCTTCCTGACCGATGACCCTGCTGCCGATCTCCTCTTCCAGCTTGCGCAGCCTTTCGTGGTCCGACTCAGTCAGCTTGCGCACAGGTATACCGGTCCAGCTGGCCACAATGTCAGCAATATTGTTATCGGTCAGTGTCTTTTCCGCATCATTGGCCTGCCACTTGACCTTGAGCTGATCATACTTTTCAGTCAACTCCTGCTCCTGGCGGCGCATGTCGGCAGCATCTTCAAAGCGTTCCTCATCAGCTGCCTTTTTCTTGAGCACAGCCAGATCAGCAATTTGCTGCTGGATCTCGCGCAGCTCAGCCGGTTCGCTGGTCCTGGCCAGACGCAGCTTTGCTGCCGCTTCGTCAATCAGGTCAATCGCTTTATCGGGCAAGAAGCGGTCACTGATATAGCGGCTGGACAGGCTCACCGCTGTTTCAATCGCTTCATCGGTAATTTTCACCGCATGGTGCTCTTCATATTTATGGCGCAGACCCTTTAAAATCAGGACGGTCTCTTCAGCTGAAGGCTCACCCACAGTGACCGGTTGGAAACGTCTTTCCAGGGCTGCATCCTTTTCAATGTGCTTTCTGTATTCCTCAATGGTCGTGGCACCAATTATCTGCATCTCGCCACGAGTCATCAGGGGTTTGATGATATTAGCAGCATCCATAGCACCTTCAGCTGCACCAGCACCGATAATAGTGTGCAGCTCATCAATAAACAGAATTGTCTGGCCGGATTTGACAGCTTCTTCCAGGCCTTTTTTGAGTCTTTCTTCAAACTCACCCCGGTATTTGGATCCAGCCAACATACCAGCCACATCCAAAGACACCAGCCGTTTACCCTTTAAGGGCTCGGGCACATCATCAGCGGCCAGTTTTTGGGCCAGCCCTTCAGCAATAGCGGTTTTACCCACACCAGGCTCACCAATCAAAACAGGATTGTTCTTTCTTCTACGCGATAAGATCTGTATCACACGACGAATCTCTTCATCGCGACCAATAACAGGATCTAATTTGCCTTGTCTTGCCAATTTACTCAAATTGCGCGCATACTTTTCC
>CAZZGG010000010.1:0-6533 GCA_964654125.1 uncultured Oscillospiraceae bacterium | reverse complement strand
CCCACACCAGGCTCACCAATCAGGCAGGGGTTGTTCTTGGTGCGCCGGCAGAGGATCTGCATGACCCGGTCAATCTCCTCATCACGGCCGATAATGGGGTCAAATTTATCTTCCCGCGCCATCACAGTCAGATCACGGCCAAATTTATCCAGTGATGGTGTGGCAGATTTTTCGCTATCTGCAGCGCTGCCATCCCGGGCACTCAAATTACGGTTGATCTCAGCTATCTCAGGATCCTGGCCAGTGTTAGCCTCGGATGCTTCAGGCCGGCTGCCAGCCAGTTGATTGTACATTTTTTGCGGATCCAGGCCAGCAGCCCGCATGATACGCAATGCCACGCTGTCACCTTCCCGGATAATGCCCAGGAGCAGGTGCTCCGGTTCAATGACTTCTAATTGGCGCATCCTGGCTTCATAAGCTGCCAATTCAACAACCCTTCGTGTTCTGGGGGTCAGCATGCTCATGATTTTTTCTGCCGGCGGCAGATCCCCTGGATCCTGTTCAGTCTGTTTTTGTGAATTCATCTGGGCAATGGCTGTGCGCACTTTTTCCAGATCCAGACCGGCTTGGCTGAGCAGGCCAAAGGCCGCCCCCTGTTTTTCAGCCAGGATACCGGCCAGGATATGCTCAGTCCCAATGTAGTTTATATTATGGGAACGGGCTATCTGGTAGGCTACACCCATTACACCACTGCTCCTGTCAGAAAATCTCATCATCATATCTTTACCTCCATATAATGCAAATTATAGTTTTATTTTTAGTCTAGTAATTGGCGAATGATACCAGCCCTGGAGCAGTCTCTTTCCTGAGCTGTCATCAGCTGGCCATGGGCTTTTTGAATGCTGGCTGGACCGATGGCTGAATAAAGCCGGTTGATCACAGTCTTTTCCAGGCCTTGTATAAGGCCCAAGGCCTGGCCCAGGCGCAGGTCCGATAAGAGAGCGATAGCCTCTTCGTTCGAAATCAGCCGGGCTGACTGCAAAATGCCATGGGCCCGCATGACTTTATCTTCCAGTTCCAGAGGCTTTTGCCATAAAAGCTCCTGGCGGCTGGCTTTTTCCTGCTCCAGCAACTGCATCAGCATGCGGCCCAAATCATTAATCAGATCATCTTCAGCAATACCCAAGGTCAGCTGATTACTGATCTGGAACAGATTACCGCTGGCCTTGCTGTGTTCGCCATAATAGCCCCGCACAGTAAATCCTAGTTTAACCAGGCCATTGATCGTGTCCTTGATCATGTCTGCCATGACAAGTCCGGGCAGGTGGGCCATAACAGAGGCGCGCATACCTGTGCCGGTATTGGTTGGACAGGCAGTCAAATAGCCATATTTCTCGTTATAAGCCAAAGGCAGGTTTTGCTCCAGGCTGAGTGCCACCTTGACTGCTGCCGCGTAAGCTTCTTCCAGGCGTAACCCCGGCTGCATTGACTGGATCCTGATGTGGTCTTCTTCATTGACCATAATTGAAATTGATTCATCCTGGCTGATAATAGCATGCTGGCATTTGCCACCAGCGGCCATTTTTTCACTGATCAGCCTTTTTTCCGCCAGGGCCAGGCAATCTTCCTGGCTCATGCTGGCCAGATCAAGCAGCAGATAATCTTTTTTATGCGTGCTGCCCGCAGCAAAAAAAGCCTCCGTGACAGTAGTGGCCAGCTGGCCAGCCTGCTGCTGGGTCATCCTTTGCGGGAAAGGAAAAGTCGCCAGATTACGGGCCAGGCGCACGCGGCTGCTTATGTAAATATCACTATGTGGTCCTTGGTCAATATACCAGCTCATGCATCCTCCCCTCCTGTCTCCTCTTCTTCCAGCTGCTTTTGCTTGATTTTTATTTCATCCCGCAAAGCGGCAGCCTTTTCATATTCTTCCATTGCCACAGCTTTTTTAAGTGACAGCCGCAGCTCATCCAACTGGTGTTTATTTTTACTCTTGATCACACATTCAGCATCACCAACCCGGCAACCTGTGTGCTGGTTAGCTCCCTGGACACGACGAAAGACAGCATTGAGACGATCAGAAAAAGCATCATAACAGCTGGCACAGCCAAATAGACCTGTTTGGCGGAATTCATCAAATGTCAGGGCACAGGTGGGGCAGGCCAGTGTTGCCGCCTGCAAGTGCGACCCGAAATTGGGTATGCCGCCAGCTGTATTAAAAATGCTGCCACCTGCCAGGGCACCGGAAGCAAACAGATTGCCCACTGTGCCAAAATAATCACTGACCTGCTGGCCAATGCCCAGACTCTGGGCACAGCTCTCACATAAATGATGTTCTGTGGTCTTGCCCTGCTGGGTGCTTGTCAGGTGAATTGTGGCATGTTTTTTTGCACATCTTTCACACAACATTTTCTTATCCTCCGTTAGTCAACAATCAGACTTGTCAACATGTTTTTAAAAATCATCATCCTGATCAGATCACGCTGACCAACCGGCACCTTAGCCAAAGAGCGGTCAGTCGTAGCTGCCTGCAGCAGCTGGCCTTCCCTTTGCTTAATCACATCATAATCAAGAAAGTTCCTGATCAGGACCTCTGCCTGGTGCTGGGACAGTGCCTTATCCATACCATTTAAAGCATGCATCAGGTAAGAGGCCGGATCATCCAGGCTGACCCGGCGGATTCTGATCCAGCCGCCACCGCCGCGCCGGCTTTCAACCAGATAACCATGGTTATTGGTAAAACGGGTTGCCAGAACATAGGTCACCTGGGATGGCACACAATTAACCTGATCAGCCAGTTCACTGCGTGTAATCTCGACATAGCCATCATTTTGCTCTATCATTTGCTTTAAAATATCCTCGATCATGTCACTTAACCTGGCCATGTTCTCGCCTCCCTTCACACTTTGACTTTGTCTATCTTTGACTATAGTATTATTATATCAAGTATGCCAGCACTGTCAAGCAAAAACAGTAACACAGGTACGGTCGGTCAGGCCGGGCATGCTCCGGGCAGTTTAAGTTAGAATTTACTGTCAGGATTGAGAAAAGATTAGAATATGTATCTCATCAGTGTTAAAATACAAAAGCTGAGGAGGAGAGCAGATGCCAGCTGAAAAAAGAAAAGATGAAAATATTCGCTCACAGCTGATCACTGCAAAAGGTCACTGTATTACTGCTGTCTTTCTTTTACTGCTCCTGGTCCTGCTGACAATAGCTTCTGTCCGCATGGTGCGCTGGCATAAAAAAACCAGCACTACTTTGTCAACCAGCCTGCCGCTGGCAACTAGTCCAAGCAGCTCACAAAGTGATTTACCTGAGTACAAGCGGCAGGATCGCTTACTGGTTGGTGTCAATGATAATCTGCTCCAGCTTAATCCGCTTTTTGCCACAGGTGATGGTGAAATTGATGTTGTCTCGCTTGTCTTTCAATCTTTGGCCAGGTTTGATGCCCAAGGTGATCTGCAGGCACAACTGGCGAAAGACTGGTCTTATAACCCAAAAACCAGCAGCTTAACTGTGCATCTGCGCCGCGACCACACCTTCCGCGATGGCCGGGTAGTGGGAGTGGAGGATGTTATCTACACCTACAAATGTCTGCTCTCACCCGCTTATGACGGACCTTTGAGTGGACGGCTAACCGGACTTGAAGCAGTCCTGGCTGGACCCGATGAACAAACTGTCATCTTTCAGTTTAGCAGCGGAGCAGATGAGCCAGACCTGGCTTTATTAACCGCTGGCATCTTGAAGGCTGATTATTATCCTTATGAGCCAGAACGGATCTTTGAGCTTAAAGACAGTAACCTGCTCCCGGAAGGCAGCGGTTCATTTTATGTCAAAGAGCAAACGGGAAATCATGTTGAACTGGAACTGCGCAACGGCTATGCCGGCCAGATCAACACAATTGAAATCCGCCAGATTGCCTCAGAAGCCAAGTACCGCCTCCTTTTGGAAAACCAGCTTGACCTGATCCGCAACAGCTGGGATGACAGGATGCAGCAAAGGGCCTTGACCTTGCCGGATTACTCCTTTCACCCTGTCACGACCAGCCCTGAAAGCTATTTTCTGCTTAACCCCCAGCCCCTGCCCCAAAGCAAGCTGCAGCATCCTCAGCAGCGCCTGGCTTTGCTGACTCTGGCTACAGGGCAAAACCTGACAGCTGAGCAGGAATCAGCCCTGACCCAACTAAAAAATGTCCAGTTGATCTTATACTATTTTCAGGGTGTGGATGCAGAGGTCCGCTATAAGAACCGGCAACAGGCAGATGATCTGGCAGCCTTGCTGGGCGGGGCAGGTTTGAATATCTCCAGCAAGGCTTTGGCCTGGCCGGAGATGGCCGAAAGGGCCGCCAATCACAACTATGACCTGATGCTTTTTCCAGCAACTGCCAACAGCCGTTTACCCCATGGCGCCAGACCTTTTAAAAATAGCAGCCAGGCAGATGCCACAGCCCTGGCTTACAGCTACCGCTCAGAAGTTATTATTGTCAGCAAAAGACTGGAACAACTGACCATCAACCCATATGCCCATCCTTATGCCGCAACTGTGGCTTCCTGGACAGACCGGGTTGAGAATATCAGGATCAGGCAGAAAGACCAGCCTGGTGAGGAGGATGAAAGTGAGTAGAGCTCTGTTTAATGATCTGCTAGCAGCAGGCATGGTTCTTTTAGATGGTGCCAGTGGCACTCAATTGCAGGCGGCTGGCATGCCAGCAGGTGCAATTCCAGAAATCTGGCTCTTAGAAAACCAGCAGGTACTGGTTGATTTGCAGACCGCATATATGCAGGCTGGCTCACAGATTATCTATACTTTCACCTTTGGAGCCAACGGCATAAAACTAGCAGCGCAGACTGAGGATCCAGCTGAAGTCGCCTTAATCAACCAGCAACTGGCTGCTGTCAGCCTGCAGGCCCGGGCAGATTTTCTACACCAGCAGCCTGACAAAAAAGTGCTTGTTGCAGGCGACCTGGCCCCGACTGGCCTTTTTCTCAAACCTGCCGGTGAACTGGATTTTGAGCAGCTGATCACTATCTATAAGCAGCAGGTCAAGGGCCTTTTGGCTGCGGGAGTGGATCTTTTTATCATTGAGACCATGCTTGATCTGGCCCAGGCCCGGGCAGCGGTGCTTGCTGTCAAAGAGTCTTGTGATCTGCCAGTACTTGTTTCAATGACTCTGGAAGAAAACGGCCGGACCTTGTCAGGCAACACCCCGCTGAGCTGCCTTTTGGCTTTATTGGCTTTGGGAATCGACGCCTTTGGTCTGAATTGTTCTTTTGGTCCGGACAGGATACTTGAACATATCCTGCCCTTAAAAGACTACAGTCCAGTACCACTTTTTGTTAAGCCTAATGCCGGCATGCCGCAGCTGATTGAGAACAAGACAGTCTTTAATATGGATGCAGCCAGTTTCGCCCAGGCCATGCAGCCGGGCCTGACAGCTGGCCTAGGACTGATCGGGGGCTGCTGTGGGACAGGACCGGACCATATTAATGCCCTGCAGGAATTGCTGTCAGAGACAAAATCTCTGGCACCAGTCCAAAAGCCGGCACTTTGGCCTGACCTTATCAGCTCCAGCCGGCAATGCCTGGCAGCGTCAGATATTGCCGGTCTGCCGACTATCCTGGCTCAAGATCCAGACAGTTTGATTGATGACATAATGGATGCGCTGGAAGATGATCCTGCCGCTTTAATGCTCGACTTCAACAGCTGGCCAGCCAAAAACAAAGCTGAGCTGCCTGATCTTATGCAGGAATTGCAGCTGCTGGCACCATTGCCCCTGATTTTTGCCACAGCCGATGCGAGCTTTACTGAGTTGATTTTGCGTAATTACCACGGCAGGGCCGGCTTGCTTGGACAGCAGAGCCCGCCTGCCTACGGAGCATTAACTATTTAATTACTTGTCGTTTCTTCATAAAATCGTGTCCAATCAACTGCCAGGGCTTGGGCCAGTTTTTTAGCCACAGGCACGGAAGGGTTTCGCTGGCCTAGTTCTATCTGGGCCAGATATGCCCGTGATATACCTACTTCATTTGCCAGTTTCAACTGGGTCAGCCGCCTGGATCTTCGTTCCTCTATCAACCACTCACGCACAGCCAGACCTCCTTTATATTACTAACATAATCATAGTCGCGATTCGCAACATTGTCAAACAATAATCATCTGTTGCTTTTTGCTACACTTTTTCGTATAATCTAACTAAAAAGGTGGTGTGGCTGATGTCTTACTTATTGAAGGAGCGACTTCTTGATCTACGCGCAAGCAACCGTCTTTCGCAAAGACAACTAGCTGAAATGCTTGGACTGCCGCGCGGAACATATACTCACTATGAGTTAGGCAGACGGACTCCTGACCTGCTGACTTTGATGAAGATAGCGGATTATTACCGGATTTCCCTGGATTACTTAACAGGCTATACCGATCGAGCGCCCAGTTTACAAGAGTGGCTGGCTGATCATCCCGGCAAGATAAGTACCGGTCAGGCTTATCCCCTGGCAGACCAGAAGGATCTTTTAATTGCTGACGACAAAATAAACGAAAATGAGATCGGGTAGGACCCCGGCCATTAATTGGCCGGGGGACCTCCCACACCACCTAGC
>CAZZGG010000009.1:28532-52905 GCA_964654125.1 uncultured Oscillospiraceae bacterium | reverse complement strand
CCTTTACTTGCATTATATCAAACATACGTTCGTCACGCAAGCAGTTGCTGAATCAGCACGATAACTATGAAATATTTTAGTTATTTTATATTATTTATATATATTGCTTAACTGCTTAACTCCCTCCAAAATATCTGCCAGGACTTGACAAAATGGCTTAATCTCAGCCTGGGGTAAAATAAGCGGCGGCAGCAGCCGGATGATGCTGTCACCGACTGAACCGACCAGATAACCTTTTTCTAGAAAGGCCTGTTTAACCTTTAGGGCCAGGGGCCGGGCCAGCTGGATGCCGATCATCAGGCCTTTGCCGCGGATCTGGCTGAGCAAGGGCTGGCTGGTGGCCAGATCCTTAAGCTGGTCCAGTAGCAACTGGCCTGTTTGGGCTGCCTGGGCTGTCAAGCTATCTTTCTCATAAGTGTCCAGGACTGCCAGGGCTGCAGCACAGGCCAGGGGATTGCCGCCAAAGGTGCTGCCATGATCACCGGGTTTAAAGCCTGCAGCTGTGTTCCCATCAGCAATTACTGCCCCGATGGGAACGCCGCCTGCCAGGCCTTTGGCCAGGGTGACAATATTGGGCTTGATACCATAATGTTCAAAAGCGAAGAACTTACCGGTGCGGCCCAGGCCGGTCTGGATTTCATCCAGAATCAGGCGGGTGCCTGTTTTTTGACAAAGCCGGGCAGCCAGTTCCAGATAAGCCGGGTCTGCTGCGACAACACCGCTTTCACCTTGGATTGGTTCCAGGATCAGGGCACAGGTGTTCTCGTCAACCGCTTCTTCCAGAGCAGCCAGGTCATTAAAGGGTACATGGACAAACCCTTCCGGCAAAGGGGCGAACTGTTGGCTGTATTTAGGCTGGCCGGTGGCAGTCGCCGTGGCAATAGTCCGGCCGTGGAAGGACATGGTCGCTGCGACAATCTTTTGGCGTGGCTGGCCCTGGTAGTAGAAAAATGAGCGGGCCAGCTTGAGGGCCGCTTCATTGACTTCAGCTCCGCTGTTGCCGAAAAAGAGCCTGGCTCCGGCCAGGCCGGAAAGCTCGGCCAGGCGTGCTGCCAGGCGGCTTTGCGGTTCATTATAAAAATAATTACTGCAGTGGATCAGCTGGCCGGCCTGGTTGCAGATGGCCCTGGTCAGGGCTGGGTGGGCATGGCCCAGCACATTGACCGCGATACCACCGATCATATCCAGATAGCTTTGGCCTTTTTCATCGTGAAGCCGGCAGCCAGTGCCATGTGTGATGACAAGAGGCTGACGCCGGCCAAAAACCGGCAAAAAGTATTTGTCATCAAGCTCTATTATCTCTTTCAGCAGATTACTGTTTGTCTCCATATACTAGGCCCTCCTCATAAAAAAATCAGTCCACTTTTTCTTTAGTGATCATGGTGCCAATACCTTTATTGGTGAAGATTTCCAAAAGCAGGCAGTGGGGAATACGTCCATCAATGATGTGGGCCCGGCTGACACCGCGCTTGACTGTGTCCAGACAACCCAGCACCTTGGGGATCATGCCGCCGCTGATTATCTCGCGTTTGATCAGGTCGTGGATTTCTGCCTCAATCAGGGTGGAAATGACAACATCCTCATTATCATTGCCTCGGATCTTGACTCCCTCAACATCAGTCAGTGTGATCAGTTTTTCCGCACCCAGGGCAACAGCAATCTCCCCTGCCACTGTATCGGCATTTATATTGTAGCTTTCACCACATTTGCCAATCCCGATCGGAGCGACAACAGGAATATACTCGTCTCCTGCCAGCATTTCCAGCACCCTGGTGTTGATGTTAACGATCTGTCCGACAAAACCGATATCCAAAGGCTGGCCGGCGTGGTCTGCCGTGATTTTTTCGCATTCAATCAGACGACCGTCAATCCCGCAGATGCCAATCGCTTTGGCCCCGGCCTGGCCCAGGCCCGCCACAATATCCTTGTTGGTTTTGCCGGCCAGGACCATCTGAGCTACTGACATGGTGCGGGCATCAGTTACGCGCAGGCCATTTTTAAAAACAGAAGGAATCGAGAGCTGGTCCAACATTGAGCTGATATCGGGCCCGCCGCCATGGACCAGGACAGGATTAATACCAATGTATTTGAGCAAGGTTATGTCTTCCATGACATGATTTTTCAGATCCTGGTTGATCATGGCATTGCCGCCATATTTAATGACAACGGTTTTGCCGGCCAGACTCTGGATATAGGGCAGGGCCTCAATCAGGATCTGGGCTTTGGCAATGACGCCTTTTATTTCTGTTACAGATAAGTTTTCCATACTAGTCACCTTTACATTATAAAGTAAGTCCGGGCAGACATAGCCCTTCGTTCTCTGGCAGGCCAGCCATCAGGTTGAGCGACTGGATAGCCTGAGCGGCAGCTCCCTTGCCCAGATTGTCAATCGCACAGAGCAGCTTGACCTTGCCGGTCCTAGCTTCGTAATGGACAGAAATATCAGCAAAATTGCTGCCAGCCACAAAACGCGTGTCAGGTAAGCTGCCTGACGGCAGCAAGCGGATGAAATATTCATGTGCGTAATGCTTCTTGTAAGCAGCGCCAAGCAGCTCAGTAGTAATACCCGGGTTGGCATCTGCATAAATAGTGGCCAGCATACCTCTTTTCAGCGGGGCCAGGTGGGGGGTGAAACTGATCGGTAAGGGCTGGTCCAGTCCAGCCAAAGCAGCGCATTCCTGCTCTATTTCGCTGGTGTGACGATGGCCCAGCACACCATAAGCCCGAAAACCTTCTGCTGTTTCTGTAAAGGTGTAACTGATGTCTGCCTTGCGGCCGGCTCCGCTCACACCTGAGACGGCATCAATAATCAAGCCGGCTGGCTTGATCAGGTTTTCAGCCAACAGAGGCTTCAGGGCTAGGAGCGAGCAAGTCGGGTAACAACCGGGGTTGGCTACCAGACGGGCTGATTTGATCTGCTCGCGGTATATTTCAGGCAGGCCATAGACTGCTTCGGCCAGCAGGTCTGGCCTGGGATGCTGCAATTTATAGGCCCCTTCGTAGACAGCCTGGTTCTTGTAACGGAAATCGCCGCTGTGGTCCAGCACGCGCAGGCCCAGGTCTAGCAGCTGGGGCACCAGCTGGCTGGCTATGCCATGGGGCAGGGCTGTAATGACCAGGTCACAGTCAGCGGCCAGTTCTTCTGGCTCAAGTGTTGTCAGCGGCAGATCAAGCACATTTTTAAAAGCCGGATAGACATCAGAGAATAATTGCCCGGCAAAACTACGTGAAACAAGTCTGGTCAGACGGATGTCCTGGCGCCCTGCCAGCAATCTGACCAGCTCCAGGCCGACGTAACCTGTGGCTCCGACAATACCCAATCTTATCTGTCTACTCATAAAAATCACCTCATGCATGTTATAAATATTCATTATAATGAATAATAATAAGATTGCAAGTCTTTCCTTGCGCATGATTTCTAAAAAAATAAGCTGCAAAGAAAAGTTGATCTGGGAATGGGTTGAAGCTGATAAATCTGACAGCAGCCAGCTTAGTCACTTAAAACCAGTCTTGTTTCGTGCGTTATGCATAAGATATATGCATTCAATCTAGTGTTTGTGTCAGACCCCCTGCTACCGTATAGCCAAAATTTGGGAAAAACATTTGTCAGTTATGCCTGTGGTTTTAGCAGTTGCCAAGTGGTATAGTTGATATGCGGGTTTCCCGCACAAAGCACGCCTGTTTGCAAAGTGGAGGTAAAACTATGGCAGGAGTAGGACTGAAAAACGTATACAAAAGATATGAAGGTGGCGTTGTCGCTGTCAGCGACTTCAGTATCGATATCGAAGATAAGGAGTTTATCATCCTTGTCGGCCCTTCTGGTTGTGGAAAATCCACGACATTGCGGATGATTGCCGGCCTCGAGGAAATCACCGAGGGCGAGATCTATATTGATGATAAGCTGGTCAACGACGTACAGCCAAAAGACAGGGACATTGCCATGGTTTTCCAAAACTATGCCTTGTATCCCCACATGACCGTCTATGACAACATGGCCTTTGGTCTCAAGCTGCGCAAAGTTCCCAAGCCGGAAATCAAACGTCGCGTCACAGAAGCTGCCAAGATCCTGGAAATTGAGCATCTGCTTGACCGTAAGCCCAAAGCTCTGTCTGGTGGTCAGCGCCAGCGTGTTGCCCTGGGCCGTGCTATCGTGCGTGACCCGAAGGTCTTCCTGATGGATGAGCCGCTTTCCAACCTCGACGCCAAGCTGCGTGTTCAGATGAGGGTTGAGATCACCAAGCTGCACCAGCGTCTGCAGACAACCATCGTCTATGTCACTCACGACCAGACAGAAGCCATGACCATGGGTACCCGTATCGTTGTCATGAAAGATGGTTTCATCCAGCAGATTGATGATCCGAGCAACCTGTACCTGCATCCGCAAAACACATTCGTCGCCGGCTTCATCGGCATGCCGCCCATGAACTTCATCAACGCCGACCTGTCTGTTGACGGTAACGCTGTCAAAGTCAGTTTCGGTGATGTAGTGCTGACCTTGCCGGAGAAATATTCCACTGATGAAGTCAAGGCTTATGATGGCAAGGAAATCATCCTTGGTATCAGGCCGGAAGCTATCAATGATGATATCCGTTTCGTCGAGCAGCATCCCAATACCCAGATCAGGGCACATGTTGATGTTGTTGAGATGCTCGGTGCTGAGACCTATTTGTATATCACAGTAGCCGGAAGCAATAACATGATTTCCCGGGTTGACCCGACCGTCAGTCACTCCAAGGTTGGCGACGATGTGACCCTGGCAGTTGATGGCAACCGTGTCCATCTCTTCGACAAGGAGACAGAGCTTGTTATCATGAGCTGATTTTGCTCTAAAACTAAAACATGCCGGACATCTGGTTACGTGTAGTCGCACTGGCCAGATGTTCTTTTTTCCTGTTAAAAACAAGAGGCCCCGAATTAACTTCTTGAAACATTTTTTTAAAGAGGATAAGATAGGATAAAGTGAATCTGGCTTTTCGCCTAAAAGCGGTGCATTAGGAAGGTGTAGTTGATGGACGAATTAAAAAGATGTATAGAAGAAGCAGCTGGTTTTCTAGATAAAACGGCTGGGATCTTGGATCCTGATGGGATAATTGTCGCCTGTACTGATGAAGGGCTGGAAGGCACAGAAGATCCTGCTGCCAGAAATGTGATTTTTTCTGAAGATGAATCAGCTGTGGTGCATGGCCGCTCCTATCAGAAATTGCAGGTCAATGACCGCCTTACTGTTGTCTGTTTTGTAGATGGAGCTGACCAGGTGGCGCGCAATTATCTTGATCTGCTCTGCCGCTGGATTGCTGCCGCTTTAAAAGAACGCAACTCAGATGCCGAAAGAGAGACATTTCTCAAAAATGTTCTGCTGGAAAACGAGCTGCCCGGCGATGTGCCTTTGAAAGCCCGTGAGTTTAAAATACCTTATACCCTGCCGCGGATCGCATTTTTGATCCGTTTTGAGCAGGCAGAGGAAATCGATTGTGTGGAAATCCTGCAGAGCATGTTTCCAGACTTGCGCAATAATAATATTTTGCCCATGGATGAGGAAACTATTGTCATGCTGACTGAGTATCCATCGGAAAATCCTGAACTGATTGATGAAATGGCAGTGCAGATCCTGGACACTCTCAACGCAGAATCAATGGCTAAGGTGCACATAGGTATCGGCATGCCGGCTGAAACACTAAAAGATACAGCTAAATCCTACCGCGAAGCTTCCCTGGCCCTGACCGTCGGTTCCATCTTTGAAAGTGACTCATATGTGATGCGCTATGACCAGCTGGGTCTGGGCCGGCTGATCTACCAGCTGCCGCCGACCCTGTGTCACATGTTCCTTGATGAAGTATTCCCTAAAGGTGCCTATGAGGCCCTGGACGGTGAAACTCTTTTAACGATTCAGAAGTTTTTCGAAAATAACCTTAATGGCAGTGAAACATCACGCCAGCTGTTTGTCCATCGCAATACATTGGTTTATCGCCTGGACAAGGTTCTTAAAATAACCGGTCTTGATTTACGCAGCTTTGATGATGCAGTCTTGTTCAAACTGGCTTCCATGGTACGCAAGTATCTGGAAAAACAGGAGAAGACGACTGCCAGTTCCACTAGTGGTAAATGGTGGCATAATTAGGATCTGGAAATAACGGGGGCAAAACTTGATAGAATTCCGTAGTGTATCCAAGACATACTCCACAGGTACTGATGCCTTGAAGGATGTCAGCTTTACTATTGAAGACAAAGAATTTGTCTTTATCATCGGCCGCAGTGGAGCCGGCAAATCCACTTTGATTAAACTCTTAACTTGTGAAGAACGGCCTTCCAGCGGCAAGGTTATCCTTGATTACTGTGATGTGTCCCGTATCTCCTCGAACTATGTGCCCTACCTGCGGCGCAACATCGGTATGGTTTTCCAGGATTTCCGCCTGATTTACACTAAGACAGTTTACGAGAATGTTGCTTTTGCCATGGAGATAACCGGGGCGTCGCGCCGTTCGATCAAGCGGCGCGTGCCGATTGTGCTCAGCACTGTCGGCTTGCGGGACAAGGCAGATGTCAGACCGGATCAGCTCTCTGGCGGGGAGCAGCAAAGGGTTGCCATCGCCCGGGCTCTGGTCAACAATCCCATGCTGATCCTGGCTGATGAGCCAACTGGCAATCTAGATCCGGGCAGCAGTGAATCCTTGATGGTTCTGCTGGAAGAAATCAATAATGCGGGCACGACAGTGATTATTTGCACTCATGACAGGGAGCTGGTTGACCGGATGAGAAAGCGCGTCATTGAAATAGATGCCGGTTATCTGGTGCGGGACGAGCACACGGGCCTGTATGCCCAGGATTGCCCGCAAAGTGAGGCGTCTGCTTGTGAAATCAGACCCTCCGATCAGCTAAGTCAGGAGACAGCAAAAGTATGAAAACACCGATGCTGCGCCACAGCTTAAAAGAAGGGCTGCGCAATATCGTCCGCCATCCCTTCGTCACTATTGTCTCAATCAGCACCATAGCTTTGATGCTGGTCCTGCTCAGCACTTTTATTTTGTTTTCTCTTAATGCGCGCAGTATCATGGCCCAGGCTGGCCAGCAGCCGCCGATTGAAATCACCATGAACCTTGATGTGCAGCCTGAACAGTTGCTGCAACTGGAGGAAAATCTGGCTGTGGATGAAACAGTGCTCGAATATACAATGTACACCCCGCAGGAAAACTTTGACAGCTTTAAAGAAAGTATGGAAAATGATTCTTTGTTTGCTGATTTTCCCGTGGAGAACATCCCCTATACATTCGCTGTCCGCCTGACTGATCCGGCCGAAGGAGAAGGCTTCCAGACCAGAGTGCTGGCCCAGCCAGGTGTGCGCAAGGTCTCTTTGGAGCAGTCAGTGATGCAGTTTTTAACCAAGGCGATAGTTTTTGTTAATTATGCGACCCTGGCTGTATTTGTTGTTCTGATTCTGATTGCCTTGTTTATCATCTCCAATATGGTGCGCATCGCGGTTTTTTCGCGCGGTGCAGAGATCAGTATCATGAAGTACGTCGGTGCTACCAACTGGTATATCCGGGTGCCTTTTATCATTGAAGGTGGCCTGGTCGGTTTGGCTGGAGCTCTCTTGGCCTGGGGCCTGGCCAGTTTTGGCTATGACAGGGTCTTTGCCGCCCTGATGGATCCGGGCCGGTCAGATGACTTTCTAACCATGCTTGAGCCGGCTCTGGTCACTGGAAAAATCTTGCTGATGAACCTTTTAATCGGCATAGGTGTTGGTGCTGTCGGGAGTGCCCTTTCGGTCAGGCGCCACATCTCAGTTTAAGGAGACAGTTATGCTAAGCACGAAAAACAGCAGAAAAATCACCAGCCGGATCTTGGCTTTCATATTGACTTTTACTCTGCTTGTTTTATTTTTGCCCCAAAACCAGCCGGTCCAGGCTGCCAGCACCAGCCAGGCCTTACAAGCTGCTCGCGAGGAACAGGCTAGACTGGCTGCTAAAAGAAGCGGTATCCAAAATGAAATCAGCAACCTTAAGGGTCAGGCAGGCAGCTTGAGTGCCGACCTGGCCTGGTTGAACCAGCGCAGCTCAGAGCAAAAAGAACTATATGAAGAAAAGCTTGAGCAGCTGGCTGCAGCCCTGGCCGAGATGGAAGAGGCGATTGCGGATCATATTGCAGCCCAGGAAAACCTGGCAGCAAAAAAGGAGCAATATGCAGAGCGGGTCAAGGTGATGTTTGAACATCGCCAGAAGTCAATTTTCCAAGTTTTCCTTGAATCAGACAGTCTGCAGGGCTTTTTCACCACCTTGCAATTCATGAGCATTGTGGCAGATGCTGATGAACAAATGTTGGAAGAACTGGCTGTAGCCCAGGACCATGCCGCCTTAAAAGAGGAACTGGCCGAGCAATACTCGATTGAGATGAGCTTGATTGTTGAGGAACTGGAAAATGATCTGGCCCGTTTGAAAGCTGATACAGAAGCGACAGCAGCAGACCTGAGCAAAATTGAAAATATGCTGACCAGCCAGGAACGGGCTGAAGAAGCACTTTTAGCAGAATCTGACCAGCTGGGCAAACAAATCGACGCCTTGCAAAAACAGCTAGCTGCTGAACAGGCTGCAACTGCCGCTGCCCGGGCTGCCCAGGCTACAGCTGCAGCCAAAGCGACTGCCGCAGCCAAAGCAGCGGCTGCCAAGGCCACGCCCACACCCAAACCAAACCAGTCAGGCTCAACCGGACAATCCGGCAACAGCCGCGGCTGGGTCTGGCCCTATCCGGGCGACTACGGCGTCTACTCTGCCTTTGGCAGAAGACTGCATCCGATCTACCATGTCTACCGTCAACATACCGGCGTTGACCTGGGCGGTGCATATGGCAGTCCTATTGTTGCCGCAGCCAGTGGGGTTGTGATTTCTGTTGTTAAGCCATACCAGGGCAGGAATACCGGTGGCAGCGGTTATGGTAACTATGTAGTAATAGACCATGGTGGTGGTATTTCCACCCTTTACGCCCACTTGCAAAAGACCCTGGTCAGTGTCGGGCAGAAAGTGTCTGCCGGGGAGAGGATCGGTCTTTGTGGAGCAACGGGAACTGCAACTGGCCCGCATCTGCATTTTGAAGTGCGTGTTAACGGCAATCCGGTTAACCCTCTGCCTTATATACGCTGATGAGAAAAGAACAGGTAGATAATTCATGAATACAATAAATAGTAATGAGCAGACCAGGCCCGCCTTGCCAGCTAGATCTAAAAAAGTATTCTGGGGCTATGTGCTGGCCGTTTCACTGACCATGATCCTGACCTTTTCTTTGACAGTCGGAGCAGGTCTTTTTGTCCTGCGCCAGGCTGGCTATCCGGCCCAGACCGAGCCTAACCAGGACCAGCTCTCCTTTAATCTGGACGCAGATCCAGCTACTGAGAAAGCTCTGCTCAAGCTAGAGACTGTCTTTAACAATATCAAGAGCAGTTATTACACAGAATTAAGCGATGCCGAGCTCTTGCAGGCTATGACCAGTGGCCTGGTCAATGAGCTGGACAGTCCCTACACCATGTATTTGACAGCTGAGCAAAACGAGCAGCTGGAAGAATCCATGAGCGGCGACTACAGTGGTATTGGCGCTATCGTCGGCCTTAATAAAGACGGCCTGGTTGAAATAACGGAAGTGCTGGACAAAAGCCCGGCTGAAACAGCCGGGATCAAGGTTGGTGATCTTTTCATGGCTGTTGGCGAAACTGATGTGACAGAATTTCGCGACACTTCTGCTGTGGCGGCTCTGGTGCGCGGCGAGGAGGGCACCAGTGTTGAACTGACCTTTTACCGGCCCATGACTGGGGAAACAGTGACAGTTGAAGCGGTTCGGCAAAAAATAAGCTCAGCCAGTGTGGCTTACCGCCCCTTGACTAAAACTGTAGGCTATATTATGGTGCGCGAATTTTCTCACAATGTCTCACAAAACTTTTTTGCTGCGGTCCAGGAATTGCAAAAAGCCGGTGCCAAACACTTGGTGATTGATTTACGCAACAATACAGGTGGCATGGCTTCTGAAGTGATAGCTATGCTGGATTACCTTTTGCCCACCGCTACCCTGGCCAGTTTGAAAGGCCGTGAAGATGGCCAGTACTTTGAGTCGGAATGGCGTTCTGATGCCAAATCATTTGTGCCGGACAGCATGCGTTATGCGATTATAGTCAATGGTATCACTGCTAGTGCCTCAGAGCTTTTTGCCGGCTGCCTGCGGGATTACGATAAAGCTGTCTTGATCGGGGAGCAAACCTTCGGTAAAGGCTCCGGTACGATCACGATTAAGCTGGAAGATGGTTCAGCCATTAATCTGACAAATTTTCTCTACTATCTGCCTGGTGGTGAAAGTATCGAAGGTATCGGGCTTGAGCCGGATGAGATTGTCCGCCTGCCGGAAGAGGTTTGGGGTATTTCTTTAAGTAAGTTGACCCTGGAGCAGGACAAACAGCTTTTTGCCGCCCTGAATGCGCTTGAGCGACTGGAATAACAGGTTATTTTAGTGTATACGCATCTGGCAGCCATTTATGATCGAATCCAAAACATTAATACACCTGCCTGGGCTGATTTTGTGATCGGGCTCGAAAAGCGCCACAGCAGCAGGCCGGGTCCGGGAGATGGCCGTGACGGCCGCCCCATCTTGCTTGATCTGGGCTGCGGCACAGGCAATTTTTGCCTGGAAATGGCCCGGCGCGGCTATGACCCGATCGGGGTGGATCTGTCTTTGGCCATGCTGGACGCCGCCAGGCAAAAGCAAGCCCAGGCCGGCAGCCAGGTCCAAGACTGCCTTTTCCTGCAGCAAGATATCAGCCGTTTTGAGCTTTTTGGCACAGTTGACCTGATTGTCAGCTTGCTGGATACAGTCAATCATCTGACCCGGAAAACAGACCTTTGGCGGATGCTGAAAACTTGTGCTAATTACCTCAACCCCGGTGGTGTCATGATCTTTGACCTGCTGCGCCTGGACTATATGGCAAAAACCTTAGGTAACAAGCTCTTCTTTTTTGAAGAGGACGATTACAGCCTGGTTTGGCAAAACAGCTTCTGGCCCGGACGCCAGCTCAGCCGGGCTGAGTTGACTCTTTTTATCCAGACAGAACCCGGCACTTATCAAAAATATACAGAAAGCATTAGTGAGCGCTATTATGCCGGCTCTGATATCAAGGCGGCCCTGGCAACTGCCGGCCTTAGTCTGCTGGCCTGCTATCCTGGCCGGGAATTAACTGGTGATCAGCAAGCCTGCCGAGATTTTTATGTCCTTGGCAAACAGCCTGAGCAGCGCAAAAAATAGTGCTTGCATTTTTAGTTCGTCTGTTATAGAATAACGGTTGCGCGAATTTGCCGCCAGTTGGCTGCAAATAAGCCAAGCAGAGAAGTTGGAGATTGCCGTTAGCAGCCGCTGCGGCCGCAAAAACGGGTAACTTCGACAGAGCAAGTCCAGTTCCAAGAAACTGGGCGCCAGGTGAACCTGAACCGCAGCGTGTGCCCAGGCATGTGCCCAGCGCCGGACCAACCTGAAGAACGGAGAGCTGGGTTTTATCTTGGCAGAAGAAGAAACACCCGGCACAGGTGACACCTGACAAGCAGAAAACAGGAGGTTTGACAAATGGCTTCAAATCAAAAAATCCGCATCAGGCTGAAAGCATTCGACCACAATATCCTCGATGAGAGTGCAGAGCGTATTGTTGAGACAGCTGCCCGCACAGGCGCCAGCATCTCGGGTCCGATTCCACTGCCTACTGAAAAAGAGATCATTACTGTTTTGCGTTCACCGCACAAGCACAAAGATGCCCGCGAACAGTTTGAGATCAGAACCCATAAACGCCTGATCGACGTGCTGACCCCCAGCACCAGGACTGTTGAAGCATTGATGAAGCTGGAAATGCCGGCAGGCGTCAATATTGAGATCAAGTTGTAAAGGGAGACACCAGCCCCCTAAGCTGGCGTGGTAATGTTCACCTGAACGGTGAACCAATAACCAGGAGGTATTAGTACGTGACAAAGTTCATGATAGGAAAAAAAGTTGGCATGACCCAGCTGTTTGATGAAAATGGCCTGGCCGTACCGGCGACCGTGATTGACTGCGGGCCGCTTGTTGTTATCCAGAACAAGAATGTGGATACTGACGGCTATACTGCAGTTAAAGTTGCTTACGGCTCAATCAATCCGGCCAAGCTGACCAAGCCGGTCAGAGGCCAGTATGAAAAGGCTGGTGCCCAGCCGCACAGATATATGCGTGAATTCAGGACAGATGAGACTTATGAGCTCGCCTCTGAGATCACTGTTTCAGAAATGTTTGCGGCCGGTGACCAGGTTGATGTCAGCGGCGTTTCCAAAGGTAAGGGATTCGCTGGTGTTATCAAACGCCACGGCATGTCGCGCGGACCGGAAAGCCATGGTTCAAAATTCCATCGCAGACAAGGCTCAATGGGTTCAACATCAGATCCCGGGCGTGTTTTCAAGGGTAAGAAATTACCGGGCCAGATGGGCAATGAAAAAGTAACGGTGCAGAATCTTAAGGTTGTCATGTCAGATGGCGAGCGTAATATTCTGGTCGTGAAAGGTGCTGTCCCAGGACCTAGAGGCGGACTTGTTGAAATAACAAGCTCTGTCAAGTCCCGCAAAAGCAGCTAAAGGGAGGATCTAAGTGATGACAAAAGTTGATGTCTACAACATGGACGGTGTTGTAACCGGCAGCCTGGAACTGGCTGAATCTGTGTTTGGCATAGAGCCTAACCAGGATGTTTTACACCGTGCTCTTGTTACTTATCAGGCAAACCAGCGCCAGGGAACTCACTCGACAAAGCTGCGCGGTGAAGTCAGAGGCGGGGGCAGGAAGCCCTACCGGCAAAAAGGCACAGGCCGGGCCAGGCATGGCTCAATCCGTAGTGCCCAGTATGTTGGCGGTGGTGTTATCTTTGGGCCCAAGCCGCGCTCATATTACACAAGCTTGCCGCGCAAGATGAGGCAACTGGCTATGAAGTCAGCTCTTTCCAGCAAGGTTGCCGCGGATAATATTATTGTCCTGGAAAAGCTGGAGCTGCCCGAGATTAAAACACGCCAGATGAAGCAGATTCTGGCAAATTTAGGTGTTACCGGCTCAGCTTTGCTGGTGACCCAAAAACCCGATGAGAATGTGGTCAAGTCTGCCCGCAACCTGCGTGGGGTCAAAACGACCCTGGCCAACACTCTCAATGTCTTTGACATCCTCAAGTTCGAAAAATTCATTGTCACGCAAGAGGCTGTCCTTAATGTACAGGAGGTGTATGAGAAATGACGTTGGTACACGACATTATAATCAAGCCGCATGTAACCGAAAAAAGCACTAATGATGCTGCTGCCGGCCGATACACCTTTGTAGTGGCGAAAACTGCTTCTAAGCCCCAGATTCGCGAGGCCTGTGAAAAGCTTTTTGACGTCAAGGTAACTTCGGTGAACATTGTTAACTACTCTGGCAAGCTTAAGCGTCAGCGCTATGTTGAAGGCAGAACCCCCAGCTGGAAAAAAGCTGTTGTGACCATTGATATGGATCCACAAGCCGAAACATACCAGACCAAGGGTGGTAAAACCAGCCAGACCGGACGTAAGTATAAAACATCAATTGAAGAATTCGGGTTCGGCCAGTAAGCCGGGCTAGCAAGAGAAGGAGTGACCAGAAATGGCAGTAAAAAGCTTTAAACCGACTTCTCCAGCCAGACGGCAGATGACTGTAGCCGATTATTCAAAAGTATCGGCAAAGGCACCTGAGAAAAATTTGCTGGCCAAGAGAAAGAAAACAGGCGGTCGTAACAGCTATGGCCGGATCACTGTCCGTCATATCGGAGGCGGCAACAGACGTAAAATCCGTATTATCGACTGGAAACGGCAAAAAGATGGCGTACCCGCTGTCGTCAAAGCCATTGAATATGACCCGAACAGGACAGCTCACCTGGCTCTGCTCCAGTATGCAGATGGAGAGAAAACCTATATCCTGGCACCTTATGGTGTTGAAGCCGGGGCAAAATTGGAAAATGGGCCTGATGCAGATATCATCAGTGGCAACTGCCTGCCATTGTCTGCTATCCCTGTTGGCACCACTATCCACAATATAGAACTCAAGCCAGGCAAAGGTGCCCAGATGGTCCGTACCGCGGGTGCTTCTGCCCAGCTGATGGCCAAAGAAGGTAAATACGCTCAGATCAGGCTCCCTTCCGGTGAAGTCCGTATGGTCCTGATCAACTGCCGGGCAACTGTTGGTTCAGTCGGCAATCACGAGCATGAAAACATCAATATTGGTAAAGCCGGCCGCAAGCGCCACCTGGGCGTGCGACCCACAGTCCGGGGCCTGGCCATGAACCCGGTCGATCACCCGCACGGTGGTGGTGAAGGCAGATCCCCCATTGGTATGCCCAGCCCTGTGACACCTTGGGGTGTGCCCACCTTGGGTAAGAAAACCAGAAAACGCAATAAGCCTTCTGACAAACATATTGTCAGGAGACGAAACGGTTAATCAAGTGGAGGCTTGCGTGATATGAGCAGATCGATAAAAAAAGGCTTTTTTGTTCAAGAGTCCCTCATGAAAAAGATTGAGACCATGAACGAGAATAATGAAAAAAGAGTTGTCAGGACATGGTCCAGAGCATCGACAATTTTCCCGCAAATGGTTGGTCACACGATTGCTGTCCACGATGGCCGCAAGCATGTACCGGTCTATATAACTGAAGAAATGGTCGGTCATAAACTGGGCGAATTTGCTCCCACCAGGACCTTCAGAGGTCACGCTGGATCAGAGAGATCCTCTGGTGCCAGATAGGCTGCAGAAGGAAAGAAGGGAGGAAGGTAAATGTCTAGAAAAGTAATGAGCAAAGATTACCTTTTGGAAAACAGGGATGAGATTTTGGCTGAATACAGTAAGCCGCAACGCAAATTCCAGAAAAAAGGTTATCTGACCAAAAAAGAGAAAAAGGTGCTGGGTATTGGCAAGGACCAGGGCCTGGCCAAGGCACGTAACATAAGAATTGCACCAAGGAAGATGGCTATTGTCATTGACCTGATCAAGGGCAAAGACCTGGATGAGGCCTATGCAATTCTCAAGTATACACCTAAAGCAGCTTCACCAGTCTTAAGCAAACTGCTGAGTTCTGCAGAGGCTAATGCCGTCAATAACAACAACCTGTCCCGGGAAAGCCTGTATGTGGCAGATTGTTTTGCCAGTTCTGGGCCGGTGCTCAAGCGCATCAGGCCGCGGGCCCGCGGTAGTGCTGCCAGGATTAGCAAAAGGACCAGCCATGTTACTTTGGTTCTTAAAGAGAAAGTTTAAGGAGGCTGACAGATGGGCCAGAAGGTAAATCCACATGGACTGCGCGTAGGTGTAATTAAAGATTGGGATACCAAGTGGTATGCCGATAAAAAAGATTTCAGCAAGTTTCTTGTTGAAGATAAATTGATCCGGGACTTTGTCAAAGAAGAATGCTTTAAGGCAGGCGTCTCCAGGATCGAAATAGAACGCAAGGGCGAAGAAAAAATCCAGCTGACCATTTCAACCGGGAAGCCTGGTATCATCATCGGCCGCCAGGGTGCAGGGATTGAAGATCTGAAAAAGAAGCTGACTGAACGCTTCAAACGCAACTTCTTCCTCAATATCACTGAAATTAAAAGCATTGATACTGACGCCCAGCTGGTGGCAGAGAATATTGCCAGGCAGCTGGAAGAACGTGTTTCTTTCCGCCGGGCCATGAAGCAGTCCATGGGGCGGGCCATGAAAATGGGCGCCAAAGGTATCAAGACTGCTGTAAGCGGCCGTCTGGGTGGAGCAGAAATCGCCCGGCGCGAGCACTATCATGAAGGAACCATCCCCCTGCAGACCTTGCGGGCGGACATCGATTATGGGTTTGCTGAAGCAAAGACCACTTATGGCCGGATTGGCGTCAAGGTCTGGATCTACAAAGGTGAGATCTTCCCAGCTCCACGTAAACCCAGGGATACTGAAGGAGGCGAAGGCTGATGCTGTTACCAAAGCGTGTCAAATATAGAAAACAACATCGGGGCCGGATGACAGGTAAAGCAACTCGTGGTAATGAGGTTGTCTACGGTGAGTATGGTTTACAAGCTCTGCAGCCCTGCTGGATCACCAGTAACCAGATAGAAGCTGCCCGTGTTGCTATCAACCGTTTTATCAAAAGAGGCGGTCAGGTCTGGATCAAGATATTCCCGGACAAGCCAGTGACCAGCAAGCCCGCAGAAACCCGCATGGGTTCCGGTAAAGGTTCACCTGAGTACTGGGTGGCAGTTGTAAAACCAGGCCGGGTCCTGTTCGAAGTTGGCGGAGTCTCCCGGGAAGATGCCAAAGAAGCACTGCGCCTGGCGGCACACAAACTGCCTTGTAAGACCAAGTTTGTGGCAAGAGAGAAGGAAGGTGACGTTCATGAAGCCGAATGAACTTCGCGAGAAATCGATCGTTGAATTGAACGATGAATTTTTGGCACTGAAAGAAGAGCTGTTCAAGCTGCGCTTTCAACACGCTCTCCATCAGCTGGAAAATCCCCAAAAACTCAAGAGTGTCAAACGGGATATTGCCCGGGTCAAGACAATCCTGCGTGAGCGAGAGCTTAAGGGTATCAGAGAATGAAGGGGGAACTAGCCATGGATAGCCGGAATTTGCGTAAAACCCGTGTTGGCGTAGTCAGCAGTGATAAAATGGATAAAACAATTGTTGTCACAGTCACCCGCCACGTCAGCCATCCACTATACAAGAAGATTATCAAGCGGACCTTGAAGCTTAAGGCCCATGATGAAAACAACGAATGCAAGATTGGCGATAAAGTCAGAGTGATGGAAACCCGTCCGATCAGTAAAGACAAGAACTGGCGTCTGGTTGAAATCATCGAGAAAGCCAAATAAGCAGCGGTAAGGAGGAAGACTCATATGATACAAGTACAATCAATGCTGAAGTCGGCCGATAATACCGGTGCCCGGCGTTTGATGTGCATAAAGGTGCTGGGTGGGTCCTGGCGCAAGTCTGCCAATATAGGCGACCTGATTGTTTGTTCGGTCAAAGAAGCAACGCCCGGTGGCGTTGTGAAAAAAGGTGAAATTGTCCGGGCAGTTATCGTGCGGACGAAAAAAGGCGTACGCCGCCCGGATGGATCCTATATAAAATTTGATGAAAATGCGGCCGTCATCATCAGGGAAGACAAAAACCCGCGCGGAACCCGTATTTTTGGACCTATAGCCAGAGAACTGCGCGATAAGGAATATATGCGCATCTTATCTTTGGCACCAGAGGTTCTGTAAGGAAGGAGCAGCGGGATGGGCAAAGTACATGTCAAAAAAGACGACCAGGTCTATGTGCTGACTGGTAAGGATGCCGGTAAGACCGGCAAAGTCCTGAAGGTGGACCAGCAGAAAAACCGGGTTGTCGTGGAAAACGTTAACATTGTGACCAAACATAAAAAGCCAACCGGCCGTAATCAGGAAGGCGGAATCATCCAGCAGGAGGCAGCTATTCATGCTTCCAATGTCATGCTTGTGTGCGACAATTGCAAAAAGCCAAGCAGGACAGGCCGTAAGGTGCTGGACAATAAAGAAAAGATCCGTTATTGCAAATCCTGTGGTGAGATGATTGATGTCATCCGCCAGGCCAGGAATTAAAGGGGCACAGGAGGCGAAAGATAATGTCAAGATTGAAAGACAAATATGAAGCTGAAGCTGCTCCTGCTTTGCAGAAAGCGTTCAATTACAAATCAGTCATGCAGACTCCGCGTCTGGAAAAAATTGTGCTTAACATGGGTGTCGGCGATGCCAAGGAAAATGCCAAAGCTATTGAGAATGCAGTCCAGGATATGTCAGTCATTGCCGGTCAAAAACCAGTTGTAACTAAGGCCAAAAGGTCTGTAGCTGCTTTTAAACTGCGTGAAGGCATGAATATCGGCTGTAAAGTCACCTTGCGCGGCCAGAGGATGTATGAGTTCTTAGACAGACTGATCAGCATAGCCCTGCCCCGTGTGCGGGACTTCCGGGGCATCAGCCCCAACTCCTTTGACGGGCACGGTAACTTTGCCATGGGCGTCAAAGAGCAGCTGATCTTCCCGGAAGTTGATTATGACTCAATTGATAAGATCCGGGGTATGGACATAATCATTGTAACGACGGCAGAAACTGATGAAGAGGCCAGAGAGCTTTTACGCTTGCTGGGCATGCCGTTTAGAAAGTAAGCGGGAGGAATAAACATGGCTAAAAAGTCTTTAAGGTTAAAACAACAGGCCAAGCCGAAGTTTTCGACACGGGCCTACAATCGCTGTATGCTGTGTGGCCGTCCGCACGCTTATCTGCGCAAGTACGGTGTGTGCCGCATCTGCTTCAGGGAACTGGCTTATAAAGGGCAGATTCCTGGCGTACGCAAGGCCAGCTGGTAAGAGGCGCTTCAGGAAGGAGGAAATCCCATGCAGATAACAGATTCCATAGCTGATATGCTCACCAGGATCCGTAATGCCGGAACCGCAGGTCATCAGGATTGTGAGATCCCGGCCTCAGGTGTCAAGCAGGCTATTGCCCAGATACTTCTTGAAGAGGGCTACATTGCTCGCGTTGATTCAATCAGTGACAATAAGCAGGGTAAACTGAAAATCACTCTCAAGTATGTCGCGAAAAAACCAGTCATTTCCGGTTTGAAAAGAATTTCCAAGCCAGGTCTTAGGGTTTATGCCAGTAAAGATCAGCTGCCGCGGGTCCTGGGTGGCCTGGGCATAGCCGTTATTTCAACATCCAAAGGGATCATGACCGATAAAAAGGCCAGGTCTGAGGGTGTTGGCGGCGAAGTGATGGCCTACATCTGGTAGAGAAGTAAAAAACTCTGAAAAGGGCAGCTTGATGCTCCAGGCTGTCTGCAATCTAAAGAGCAGGAGGATAGGACTATGTCCAGAATAGGTAAAATGCCGATCGTGGTCCCGGCCGGAATTGAGGTCAAGATCGCTGATCAAATTATTGAAATAAACAAGGGCAAGGAGAAACTTGTTCAGGAGTTTCATTCCAGTCTCAGTGTCAGCTTCGAAGATGGTGTTATCACAGTAAAACGTGGTGATGATTCAAACCAGCAAAAGGCTTTGCACGGCTTGACCAGATCCCTGATCAACAATATGGTTGTTGGCCTGGCCCAGGGTTTTCAGAAAAATCTGGAGATCAACGGGGTGGGTTTCAGGGCCCAAAAACAGGGCAATACTGTTGTTTTTAACCTTGGTTACTCACACCCGCTGGAGATGACCGAACCGGCAGGCATAACTATTGATGTGCCGGCGCCCAACCGCCTCACAGTCAAAGGTGCCGATAAACAGCTTGTTGGTGAAACTGCTGCCAAGATCAGGGCCTTGCGTGTACCTGATTCCTATCATGGCAAAGGTATCAAGTATGATTATGAGGTTCTCAGACTCAAGGAAGGCAAAACTGGTGCTTAAGGCGCTTAGTCGATGAAGGGGTGAAAAAATAATGAGCCGTAAGTTAAGTCGAAATGATATTCGCAAGAGAAAACATGCCCGCATCCGCCAAAAAGTCACCGGAACCGGCGCGCGGCCCAGATTGTGTGTATTCCGCAGTCTGCATCATATATATGCTCAATTGGTTGACGATACAACAGGTAAAACTTTAGTTAGTGCATCAACACTTGATCCATCAATTAAAGCGGAAAACGTCGCTAGCAGCAATGTGCAAGGCGCAGCGGCAGTTGGCAAGCTGATCGCCACCAGGGCACTTGATAGTGGCATTACCGATGTGGTCTTTGACCGCGCAGGTTATGTCTACCACGGCCGGGTGGCAGCTTTGGCCGAAGCAGCCCGCGAAGTCGGTCTGAAATTCTAAGCAGGGAGGAACTGTCATGCGCAACGATGCAAGTGCACTTGAACTAAAAGAAAAAGTTATTCATATTAACAGAGTTGCTAAAACCGTCAAAGGTGGTCGTAATTTCCGTTTCGTCGCTCTGGTTATTGTCGGTGATGAAAATGGCCGGGTCGGCAAAGGCCTGGGCAAGGCTGCTGAAATTCCTGATGCGATCCGTAAAGGAATTGATTCAGCCAGGAAAAACATGATCACGGTACCCTTGACCGATTCCAC
The DNA here is from genome assembly GCA_964654125.1 of uncultured Oscillospiraceae bacterium. Taxonomy (GTDB): domain Bacteria; phylum Bacillota; class Clostridia; order Saccharofermentanales; family UBA5734; genus JAAYBY01. The sequence goes on along the minus strand of CAZZGG010000009.1, from coordinate 32,845 downwards.
CATTCCTCACGAGATTGTCGGGAGATTTGGTGCAGGGCAGGTACTGCTCAAACCAGCCAGTGCTGGTACCGGCGTTATCGCCGGCGGCCCGGTCCGTGCGGTTTTGGAGCTGGCTGGAGTGAAAGATATCAGAACAAAGTCGCTCGGATCCAACAATCCGAACAACATGGTCAATGCTACTTTAGAAGGCCTGAAAAACCTCAAGTCTTTGGAGCAGGTGGCCAGGATTCGCGGCAAGGCCGTTGAAGATATATTATAAGAGGGGGGGATTTTAAGTGGCAAAACTGATTATAACATTAGTCAAAAGCACTAATAATTCCAGCAAGAAGCAGATAGCTACAGTGCGCGCCTTAGGCCTGACAAAGATAGGCCAGTCGGTCGAACAAGAAGCTTCTCCCTCTATCCTGGGCATGGTTCGTCATGTGAGCCATCTGGTCAGCTGTGAAGAAGCGATAGGAGGCTAAGTGAGTATGAAGATTAATGAAGTAAGCGCAACTGCGGGTGCTCGTAAGAAGCCTTTCCGCAAGGGCCGTGGTCCAGGCAGCGGTGCCGGCAAGACTGCCGGCCGTGGCCATAAGGGTCAAAAAGCCCGTTCAGGCGGTGGCACCAGGCCCGGATTTGAAGGTGGCCAGATGCCCTTGTACCGCCGTGTGCCCAAACGCGGTTTCAACAACAAGCGCTTTGCCCTGCACTATATTGAAGTGAATGTCGGCGACTTGGAGCGCTTTGCAGATGGCACTGTTGTCGATGCCCTGCTCTTGCAGCAGTCCGGCTTGATTTCTTTGCCTAAAGTAAATGATGGCGTCAAGGTGCTCGGTGATGGGACATTGACCAAGAATTTGACTGTCAAAGCGAAAGCTTTCACAGCTTCAGCTAAAGAGAAAATCAGCCAGGCTGGAGGAACCGCCGAGGAGGTCTAAGCATGTCCGGAATGATTGATACATTAAAAAATGCCTTCAAGATCCCGGATCTGCGGAAAAAACTCTTGTTTACCCTGTTTATGCTGATCATTTACAGGATCGGCATCAGGGTACCGGTTCCTGGTATTGATGCGGCTGCTTTTACAGCCCTGCTCGACCGTTTTGGCCAGCTGGGCAGCTTTTTGGACATCATTTCCGGCGGTGCCTTTAAGCAGGTTTCGATATTCTCTTTGGGTATCGTACCTTACATCAACTCTTCGATCATCATGCAGCTTTTGACAGCGGCAATTCCTGCCCTGGAAAGACTGCAGAAGGAAGGCGAAGAGGGGCAAAAGAAGATCCAGCAGTATGTGCGTTATCTGACAATTGTACTGGCCTTGATGCAGGCAACAGCTTACTGGTACACCACCAGGTTGGCATCTACTCCATCTTTGCCTTTCGCGCTTAATGCTCTTTTAGTAATTGTCAGCTTTACTGCCGGTACCGCCTTTATCATGTGGATCGGCGAACAGATCAATGAGTCAGGTATCGGGAACGGTATCTCCTTGATCATCTTTGCCGGTATCGTCACGCGGGGTCCGGATGCAGTCAAGACTTTATTCCAATATTTCCAGGCCTGGGCCCTGACCCGCAATGTGATCGTTTCCATTCTGGCCACGGCCGGTGTGGCTGCTGTTTTTGTACTTGTCATCACTTTGGTCGTTTTTGTGCATATGGCAGAAAGACGTATTCCTATCCAATATGCCAAGCGGGTCATCGGACGCAAGATGTATGGCGGCCAAAGCACCTATCTGCCCATCAAGGTTAACCAGGCCGGTGTTATACCGGTGATTTTCGCCAGCTCGATCGTTATGCTCCCTTCAACTATTGTTTCACTCTTTATCAAAGCCGGGGAACAGCCGGGCCGGGTGGCCAGCTGGTTTATGAACTTTAACAGCAATCCGCTTTACTACTTTGTTTATGGCTTTTTAATTATTGGTTTTACCTTCTTCTATTCCATGGTTCAGTTCAATCCGATTGAAGTGGCCAATAACCTGCAAAAAAACGGTGGATTCATACCTGGTATCCGGCCCGGTCGACCGACGGCGGAATTTATTCACAAGACATCCCGCCGCCTGTCCTGGTTCGACGCCATGTTCCTGGTCCTGATCGTTTTACTGCCGACTCTGCTCAGTGCAGTTACCCGTGTCCATGGCATTTGGTTCGGCGGTACAGCAGTCCTGATTCTGGTTGGTGTGGCTATTGATCTGGTCGATCAGCTGGAAGCCCAGATGGTCATGCGCCATTACAAGGGATTTTTGGATTAGGCATGCAAGTGGAACTGACAAGACAATTTATGCAGGACATAAATCTTTTTCCCTTTTGGGGAGGCACAAAATGCAGTTAATACTTTTAGGACCGCCAGGGTCCGGCAAAGGGACCCTGGCCGAGGATATTGCCAACCTGTATGGCATACCACATATTTCTACAGGAGCCATTTTCCGGGCCAGTGCTGCCGCCGGTACCCCTTTGGGTCTGGCAGCGGAACCCTATCTGCAAAGTGGAGCACTAGTGCCGGATGACCTGACCAATGCCATGATTAAGGACCGGCTAAGTCAGCCGGACAGCTCTTTAGGCTTTCTGCTGGATGGATTCCCCCGCACAATGCCCCAGGCGGAAAAGCTGGACCGGCTTTTAGCCCGTCTGGACAGACCTTTGACAGCGGTTGTTAACATAGTTGTCAAAGATGAGACTATCCTGCGCCGGTTGTCTGGCAGACGCCACTGTGAAGTATGCGGACGCAGCTATAATCTTAGCTTTTTGCCACCCAGGCAAGCAGGAATCTGTGATGATTGCCAGGGGCGGCTGGTGCAAAGAGCTGATGATAAGGAAGAGATTATCAGGCAAAGGCTGGTTACCTATAAGAACCAGACTGAGCCCTTGATCGGCTATTACAAAAGCAAGGGTCTCTTGCTCGAGGCTGATAATGAAGGCACAATTGAGGAGTGCCGCGAGCAGGTCCGCCTCAAACTGGCAGCAGTTGTAAGCTCCGGCAGTATTTGACATGATTCATCTCAAGTCAAAATCAGAAATTGACAAGGTGGCCAGGGCAGGCCAGATAGTGGCCCTGGTTCTCCAGGAGATTGGCCGTCAGGTCAGGCCTGGCATCACCACTGCCCAGCTGGATGCTACAGCACGCAGGATAATCAAGGAACATAAAGCCAGCCCCTCTTTCCTGGGCTATGGCCAGCCACCCTTCCCGGCAGCAATCTGCACATCGTTAGATGACGAGGTCGTCCATGGGATCCCCAGCCCCCAGCGGGTGCTGCAAGAAGGCAGTATTTTATCGATCGATGTCGGTGCCTGTTTGGATGGTTTTCATGCTGATGCAGCCCGGACCTTTCTGGTTGGCCAGGTTGACGATCAAGTTAAAAAGCTGGTCCGGGTGACCCAGGAATGCTTCTGGTTGGCTCTGGCCGAGGCTAGACCGGGTCAAAGGTTGGGGGATCTTTCCGCCGCTGTCCAAAGTCATGCTGAAAAAAATGGCTTTACAGTTGTCCGTGAACTGACCGGTCATGGTATCGGGCGAGACCTGCATGAACCGCCCGATGTCCCCAACTTCGGCCGCAAAGGACGGGGCCTGCGCCTTGAGGCAGGAATGGTGCTGGCGGTTGAGCCCATGATCAACCTGGGCAACCGCCATGTGAGAATCCTCTCTGACGGCTGGACCATTGTCACAGAAGACGGCCAGCCTTCTGCCCACTATGAGAATACCCTGGCAGTTACAGCCGAAGGACCTTTGGTCCTGACAGCGAGCGAGAGTGAGATTGAGCAATATGTGTCAGACTGATCTGCCCCGGCCCGGTCAGCTGGTCTGCTCCAAGGCCGGACATGACAAGGGCAGGATCTACCTGGTGCTGCGGCAAGAAGCTGAGCGTGTCTTCCTGACTGACGGCAAACATCGTCCTCTGGACCGGGCCAAACCCAAGAACATCCGGCACCTGAAAATAATAGAAGCTAATATTGCAAAAGACCTTTTGGAGAAGATTGCCCATCCAGGTGATCCAGGCAGCAAGAACGCCCATATCCGGGCTGCATTGGCTTTGTACGAAAAAGAATAAAATAGCTTCTTTTTGAAAATGGAGGAGATTTAATGTCCAAAGAAGATGTAATTGAAGTTGAGGGAGTTGTCCTGGAAACTTTGCCTAATGCATTTTTTAAAGTTGCTTTGGAAAATGGGCATGAGATTACTGCTCATATTTCCGGTAAGCTGAGGCAGAACTACATCAAGATCCTGACCGGCGACCGGGTTACCATTGAACTGTCACCTTATGACCTGACCAGGGGCCGGATCACCTGGCGGGCATAATAGTTTTGTAAACCGCTTGATTTATTGCCAGAATCTGGTAGAAT
>CAZZGG010000009.1:0-28522 GCA_964654125.1 uncultured Oscillospiraceae bacterium | reverse complement strand
ATTTCCGGCAAGCTGAGGCAGAACTATATCAAGATCCTGACTGGCGATCGGGTGACAATCGAGTTATCACCCTACGATCTGACCAGGGGCCGGATAACCTGGCGGGCAAAATAACTGCTCTGGACCGCTTGATTTATTGCCAGAATCTGGTAGAATATTTTAGCATGCGCCATTTTGTGCTTATCATTAGATAAGAGGCGTCAGAAGGAGGATTTAGTCATGAAAGTCAGACCATCGGTAAAACCGATATGCGAAAAATGTAAAGTGATTAAACGTAAAGGTCATGTAGTAGTCATCTGCCAGGAGCCCAAGCATAAACAAAGGCAAGGCTGAGCGACGAGTGGATTCACCTGCACAAGGAAGCGGCTGGTTCGTTTTAGGATGGACTTTTCCTGATGTGTTTTTAGATATAAGGATTAAGATGTACGATGGAGGTGCACACTGATGGCACGTATAGCAGGGGTTGATTTACCCGATAATAAACGTGTTGTAATAGCACTAAGCTATATTTACGGGATTGGCCGGAGTCTTTCCACCCAGATACTCACCAAATGTGAGATCGACCCCGATATCCGTGTGAAGGATCTTAGTGATGACCAGATCGCAAAAATCAGAGATACACTGGAAGATGGTTATCTCATAGAAGGTGATCTGAGAAGAACAACAGCTATGAATATTAAACGGCTGACCGAGATAGGATGCTATCGCGGCCGCCGGCACAGAACCGGTCTGCCTGTAAGAGGCCAGCGCACCAAGACAAACGCCAGGACCCGTAAAGGACCCAAGCGTAATGTTACCGGTAGAAGGAAATAAGGAGGCAAGAGCATGTCCAAGGCTTCAGCTAGAAGAACAGCTGCCCGGCCCAGAAGGCGTGAACGGAAGAATATCGACCGGGGCGCTGCTCACATTCATTCAACATTTAACAATACAGTTGTCACGATAACCGATCCTGTTGGCAATGCTATTTCCTGGTCCAGCGCCGGAAGCATGGGTATGAAAGGTTCACGTAAAGGAACACCTTTCGCAGCCCAGATGGCAGCAGAACAGGCGGCAAAGACTGCAGTCGATCATGGAATGCGTTCCGTGGAAGTGTTCGTCAAAGGTCCTGGTGCCGGGCGGGAAGCTGCGATTCGTTCATTGCAGGCCGCTGGACTTGAAGTGACCATGATCAAGGATGTAACACCGATTCCCCATAATGGCTGCAGGCCGCCAAAGAGAAGAAGAGTCTGATTTTGGAGGTATAAGCATGGCCAGATATACAGATGCAGCATGCCGGCTTTGCCGCAGGGAAGGCGAAAAGCTTTTCCTCAAAGGCCAGCGTTGTTATACAGGCAAATGTGCGATTGCCAGAAGGAGTTTCCCTCCCGGCCAGCATGGTCAGGGCAGGAAGAAAGTTTCCGAGTATGGCACACAGTTGCGTGAGAAACAAAAAACCAAGCGTTTTTACGGCGTTTTAGAGAGCCAGTTCCGTAAAACATATGACAGGGCTGTCAAAATGAAGGGCAAGAGCGGTGAAAATCTGCTCAAACTGCTCGAATTACGTTTGGATAATATTGTTTACAGGCTTGGATTTGCCAGTTCCAGAGCAGAAGCTCGCCAACTGGTCAGCCATGCCCATTTTACAGTCAATGGCAAGAAAGTTAATATCCCTTCTTACACGGTCAAGGTGAATGATGTGATTGCAGTCAAGGAATCGTCCCGCAAGTCACCTAAGTTTGCCGAGCTTGCCGGCCGTCCAGTGCCAGCCTGGCTGTCTGTTGCTGAGGATTCTTTAAGTGGCAGCATAATCCAAGAACCTGCCCGGGAAGACATTGACATTGAAGTCAATGAGACCCTCATTGTTGAGTTGTACTCCAAGTAATGGACCGGCTTTATTGCTTGTTTGCTGTGGCTGGGGAGACAAAGGAGGATACTAATGATAGAAATAAAAAAACCGCTGGTTGAATGCGTTGAACGAAGCGATGATGGTTCATATGGAAAGTTCGTGATAGAGCCCCTGGAACGTGGTTTTGGAATAACGCTTGGTAATTCGCTCAGGCGGGTTCTTCTGTCTTCACTGCCTGGAGCGGCTGTGACAGCTATCCGGATCGACAATGTTTACCATGAGTTTTCCACAATCAAGGGTGTGGTTGAAGACCTGACCGAAATCATCTTGAATATAAAAGAAATCAGGGCCCGCCTGCATATTGATGGACCCAAGACCGTTTATATCAGTACCGATGAAGGCAGGACAGGACCCGTCACCGGAGCAGACATTGTCTGTGATGATGAAGTAGAAATCATGAACCCGGATCATACAATCATGACCCTGAACGGCGAAGGCCGCTTGTTCATGGAGTTGACCCTGAACAAGGGCCGGGGTTACAACACTGCTGAGCGCAACAAGTGGCAGAACCAGCCAATCGGGGTTATACCGATTGATGCTATCTTCACTCCGGTGCGCAAGGCCAACTTTGCTGTTGAAGATACCCGCGTCGGCCAGTTTACTGATTATGATAAACTGACTATTGAAGTTTGGACAGATGTGACTGTGGAGGCAGCTGAGGCACTGGGAATAGGTTCTTCTATTCTCTGTGAGCATCTTAACCTTTTTGTTGAGTTGACGGATGCCAGCTCAGATGCCACCTTTGCTGATACAGAAGAAGCCAACGGCAAGAATCATGTCCTGGAGACTTTCATTGAAGATCTGGATTTTTCAGTCCGGACCTATAACTGCCTTAAACGGGCTGGTATCAATTCAGTGGGCGACCTGGTTGCCAAAACTGAGGACGATATGATGAAAGTGCGTAACCTGGGCAAGAAATCACTGGAAGAAGTAATACAAAAGTTAGATGAACTTGACCTTTCACTGGCCACTCAGACTGAGTAGGCGGCGGGTCTTATTATTAGGAGGTATCTGTTATGCCTGCACAGAGAAAACTTGGCCGGGCCACCGATTTGCGCCTGTCCATGCTCAAGGGGATGGTGACCACGCTCATCGTCAACGGCAGGATTGAAACAACTGAGATGCGGGCCAGGGAAGTCAGCCGGATTGCTGAAAAACTAATCACCCTGGCGGTGCGGGAAAAAGATAATTTCACTACCCGCGGTCAGATTGTCTCTTCTGCCAAGCTTGATGGTAAGGGGCGCAAAATCCTGAGGTCTGTCACTTCTAAAAATGACAGCAAATATGATGTTGTTGATCGTGAGACGAAAACTGGCATGTCGACTGTGGATGAACCTTCACGTCTGGCAGCCCGCCGCACCGCAATGAAGTGGCTGAATAAGTCGCACACTGCAGACGGCCAGGCCGTTAACCCGGTCAATGTACTTTTTGACACTGTCGCGGCAAATTACACAGACAGGGATGGCGGCTACACCCGCATCACCAAAATTGGACCGCGTCGGGGCGATGCAGCGGAAATGGCTGTCTTGGAGCTTGTTTAGCCTCACTTAAAGTTTGGCTAGTGGCTTAGCAGCCTTGAGCTGGTGCTCAGATGGTATGAACAGCAATTGCAAGGACGGGCGAAAGCCGGTCCTTGTTTTTTAGGTAAGGGAAAAGATGGACAATGCAGGATTTTATTGACATCAGAAAAGTTCATTACAGCTACCGCCAAAGCCAGCAGGATCCGCTCCTGGCGGTGCAGGATGTCAGTCTGGTGATTCCAGCCGGTCGCCATGTGGCAATAATGGGCCGCAACGGCTCTGGCAAGTCCACTCTGGCCCGCCTGATCAATGGCCTGGAACGGCCCTCGGCTGGCCAGGTGCTTGTGGCAGGCAAAGATACAGCTGATGAGAAAGTCATCTGGGAGATCCGCCGTCTTTGTGGCATGGTCTTTCAAAACCCTGATAACCAGATTATTGGCACTACCGTTGAAGAGGATGTGGCTTTCGGACCGGAAAACCTAGGCTTTCCCCAACCCAGATTACGCCAGGCAGTCGATGAGGCCCTGGCTTATGTTGAGTTGTCAGACCTGGCCCAGAGGCCGCCCCACCTACTTTCGGGCGGGCAAAAACAAAAACTGGCCATTGCCGGTATCTTGGCCATGCAGCCGGACTGCCTGATCCTGGATGAAGCTACATCCATGCTTGACCCGGTCAGCCGCCAGGAATTCATGCAGTTGATTGCCCGCCTGGTCAGGCAGGAAAAATTGACTGTGATTAACATTACTCATCATATGGAAGAGGTTATCCAGGCAGATGAGGCTTATGTCATGGCTGAGGGCAGGATTGTCGCTTCCGGCAGCCCGGCCAGTGTTTTTGACCAGGTTGAGATGATTCACCAGGAGGGGCTCGATGTGCCCGTCCATACCGAGATCGCTCATCAAGTGGCCCGTCTGCTGGATATTCCCCTCCTGCCCCTGGAGGCAGCCAGCTGGCAGGGAGCAAAAGATGCTGTGCTGCGTCTGCTTCAGGCAGCCCGGCAGGCCGGCCGCCAGCTGGAACGGCCCAAGCCAGAGCCAGTTCAGCCGCCGCAAGGCCCTGCTGTCATAGAAGTGCAGCAGCTGTCCTACACCTATGCCGCAGGCACCAGCATGGCCAGTAAAGCCCTGGATGAAGTTAGTTTCACGGTCCACAAGGGCGAATTGTTTGGCATTATCGGCCACAGCGGCTCCGGGAAGTCCACCCTGATCCAGCACTTAAACGGCCTTTTACGCAGTGCAGAGGGCGAGGTCAAAGTGCTGGGCATGGATGCTTTTGTCAAAGCAGATATAAAAAAGATCCGCCAGCATGTTGGACTCCTATTCCAGTATCCGGAACACCAGCTCTTCGAAGAGTCGGTCTTCCAAGATATAGCTTTTGGCCCAAAACGGATGGGCCTGGAGATGAAGGAAATTGAAGCTCGTGTACTGCGGGCTGCCCAGATTGTCGGTCTGACTGATGATGAACTGGAACGGTCACCATTTGAGCTGTCAGGCGGCCAGAAAAGACGCGCCGCAATTGCCGGTATCCTGGCCATGGAGCCGGATATACTGATCCTGGATGAACCGGCAGCCGGCCTTGATCCAGCCGGACGGGATGAGATCCTGGGCTATGCAGCTAGGCTGCGACAGATGGGTGTGACAGTTATTCTTGTCTCACACAGCATGGAGGATATTGCCCGCCTGGCTGACCGGGTGCTGGTCCTGCGTAATGGGCAGGTTCATGCTTGCGGTACTGCCAGAGAAGTCTTTCAGGACGAAGCGAGTCTTTTAGCCGCAGGCCTTTCTTTGCCACGTCCAACTGCTTTTTTGCGCGAGCTTATAGATGAGATACCGGGACTGGCGACTGATTGTTTTTTGCCGGCTGCAGCTGCCGGCAGAATTGTCGCAGCCGGCCTGGCTGATGACGGGAAGGAGTAAGCATGCTTAATCAAATTTCCCTGGGCCGGCACTACCCGGGCGATTCCCTGCTCCACCGGCTCGATCCACGTCTCAAGTTGATCCTGGCCTTTGTGTATATGGTGGTTATCTTCCTGGTCCAGTCTTTCTGGGCCATGTTGCTGGTGGCTCTTGCCACAATCGGCCTGATCGCTTTGTCCCAGGTACCCTTGAAGGTCATTTTAGGCAGCCTCAAACCGATTTTATTCATCTTGCTCTTTGCTTTCTTTATTAATCTGTTTACAGTGCAAGGTGAAACCCTTTTAACCATTGGGCCGCTGAAGATTTCCGACCAGGGTCTTTATCTGGCCTTGCGCATGGCTGCCCGTCTGACATTTTTGATTCTTAGCTCCACCTTGTTCTTGACCTTGACCACCACCCCGATCCTGGTGGCGGATGCTATTGAAAGTCTCTTTTCCCCTTTGCGTAAAATTGGTTTTCCTGTCCATGAAATGGCTATGATGATGTCGATAGCCTTGCGCTTTGTGCCGACCTTACTGGAAGAAACTGAAAAAATCATGAAAGCTCAGTCTTCACGTGGGGCAGATTATGATACCGGCGGCCTGATCACCAAGGCGCGTGGTCTGGTTTCTGTCTTGATTCCACTTTTTGTCAGTGCTTTTAAGAGGGCCGAGGAGTTGGCTATTGCTATGGAAGCCCGCTGTTATCGCGGTGGGGAAGGCCGCACCCGCTTGAAGGTGATGCACTATTCTAAACAAGACTTTATTTTTGCCAGCAGCATGCTGCTGGTCTGTGCAGCTATCTTGCTGGTGCAGTATCTCTAAAGCGGCAGTGCTCTTGGCCAATCTGCTATAATGGCAGCAATAACTAAATATCTAAGCAAACAGGGAGGAAGCAGCTCATGGAGTATTATGTCGGTATCGACTTGGGCGGAACCAACATCAAGGCAGGACTTGTCAATCTCAAAGGTGAGATCATAGTAAGTTCCAGTATGAAAACCAATGTGGCCAATGACCAGGATGCCATCATTTATGATATGGCGGTCCTGGCCAAACAAGTGATTGCAGAGTCAGGCCTTGATCCTGCCCAGATCAAGGCAATTGGGATCGGTTCACCAGGTACGCCCAATAATGCGGCCGGCACCTTGATCTATGCCAATAATCTACCTTTTCACCATGCCCCGATGCGGACCGGTATCCGTAGAATCCTTGATCTGCCGGTCTATATTGAAAATGATGCCAATGTGGCAGCCCTGGCAGAAAGTGTGGCTGGAGCTGCCCGGGGCAGCAGTCATTCTGTCACCATCACCCTGGGCACTGGTGTGGGCGGTGGTGTAGTTATCAATCAGCGCATCTACAGTGGCTTTAATAATGCCGGCTGTGAGATTGGTCACATCGTTTTGCTCTCAGGTGGTGAGCCCTGCACTTGTGGCCGGCGCGGCTGCTTTGAAGCATACGCCTCAGCGACAGCCCTGGTCCGCGAAACTAAGCGGGCAGCCCAGGCCAACCCTGAGTCTATTCTCAACCAGTTAATTGCCGAAAATGGTGGTCAAGCTGATGGCAGAACCGCCTTTATTGGCAAAAGACAAGGCGATAAGGCAGGAGCGGCTGTTGTCGCAGGCTACATTGAAATGCTGGCTGAAGGCCTGGCCAATGTTATTAATGGCTATATGCCTGAGGTGATCGCTTTGGGTGGCGGTGTCTGCAATGAAGGTGATGAGCTGCTCTTACCGGTGCGGGAAAAAGCTATCGCCAGAGGCTATCTGGGCGAAGGTGTGGCTAAACCGGCTATTGTTCTGGCCAGCATGGGTAATGACGCCGGCATTGTTGGTGCAGCCATGATGGCAGCCAACTGCCTCGAGGATGGGCTGGCTGGCTGACCTATTATGAAGCAGGAAAAAACGCTGGCCCTGCTGGCAGAATATGATGGCAGTGCTTTTTTTGGCTGGCAGAAGCAGCCGCACGAGCGCAGTGTGCAGGAGGTCCTGCAGCAAGCTATCGTCAAGCTGACTGGTGAAAAAGAGCTGGTCCTGACCGGCTGCAGCAGAACTGATGCCGGGGTCCATGCCCGAGGTCATGTCAGTTCTTTTAACAGCAGGTCAGCCATACCGGAAAAAAACTGGGCCTTGGCCCTGAATAGCGTTTTACCAGAAGATATAGCGATCCTGGCTGCCCGGCAAGTGCCGGCTGGCTTTAATGCCCGCTATGCCGCGCTGGGCAAGGTGTACAGTTACAGTGTCTGGGCTGCGCCAATCAGGCCAGCCCTGGACAGACACCGGCTCTGCCATGTGCCCGGTGGTCTTGATCTGGCTGCTATGTCCAAGGCTCTGCCTCATTTAACTGGCTGCCATGATTTTAAGGCTTTTGCTGACCAAGGCAGCCCGGCCCGGACAACTGTGCGGACAGTTAAAAACATCCGCTTGCATAAGTCAGGCCCTTTGCTCAAGATTTATTTTACGGGTGACGCTTTTTTATATCACATGGTGCGGATCCTGGCCGGCACACTAATCGCAGTGGGCCAGGGCAAGCTGACACCTGCAGCTTTGCCGGGTATAATTAAAGCTGGGGACAGAAAATCTGCCGGTAAGACAATGCCGGCCCGCGGCCTTTGCCTGGAGCATGTTTTTTATGAGCCGGATTTATTCGGTCCCTGGCAGCTGCCGCTGGAAAAGGAGAGTGAACTTAATGTACAGTCATCGCTGGAATGACAGAACCAACATGAGCATGTTGACAGATTTTTATGAGCTGACCATGGCCCAGGGCTACCTGCAGCATGGCTTGGCGGACACTATAGGCTGGTTTGACCTCTTCTTCCGTTCCATACCGCAAGGTGGCGGCTATGCTATCATGGCTGGTGTCGAACAGATGATAGATTACCTAAAGACCTTGTCTTTTACAGAAGAGGACCTGTCTTATCTGCAATCGACCGGCCATTTTGATGAGGCCTTTATTGATTACTTGCGTCATTTTAAATTCACCTGTGATGTCTGGGCTATTCCGGAAGGAACACCAATTTTTCCCAATGAACCGATTGTTAAGGTGCGGGGTCCATTAATTCAGGCCCAGATGATTGAAACTATGTTGCTGGTGACAATTAATCACCAGAGCCTGATTGCTACCAAGACAGCCCGGATTGTCCGCTCAGCCCAGGGTAGGCCTGTCTTTGAGTTCGGTGCCCGCCGGGCCCAGGGCTATGACGCTGCTGTTTTAGGAGCCAGAGCTGCCTACATAGCCGGTGCCGCCGGCACCTCCTGCACGATCTGCGGCCAGCATTTTGGCATCCCGATTGTCGGGACCATGGCCCACAGCTGGGTACAGGCCTTTGAATCAGAGTATGAGGCCTTTTGTGCCTACGCCCGCTCCTTCCCTGACCAGACAGTCCTGCTGGTCGATACTTATGATACCTTGCGGTCCGGCTTGCCTAATGCCATCCGCACAGCCAAGGATGTTCTGGAGCCGCTGGGCCATCGTTTACGCGGGATCAGGATCGACAGCGGTGACCTGACCTATCTGGCCCAAAAGGCCCGTCAGATGCTGGACCAGGCCGGCTTACATGATTGCAAGATCACAGCCAGTAATGCCCTTGATGAGTATATCATCAGGGACCTGATCCAGCAGGGGGCCTCGGTCGATACATTTGGCGTCGGTGAACGCCTGATCACATCCAGGGCTGAACCGGTCTTTGGTGGTGTCTATAAACTGGCCGCGATTGAAAAAGCAGGTCAGGTCCTGCCCCGGATGAAGTTTTCGGACAATGCCGGCAAGATCACCAACCCTGGTAATAAGGAAGTTTGGCGGTTTTACGAAATAGCCACCGGCAAGGCTATCGCTGACCTGATCAGCCTGGCGGATGAAACAATCGACCCTGACCAGCCTTATGAATTATTCGATCCGCTCCACACCTGGAAGCGCAAGACAATTACTTCATTCAAGGTCAAAAAGCTGCTTGAGCCGATTTTTGAAAAAGGTAAGCTGGTTTACCAAAGGCTGGATATCGCAGATATTCGCCGCTATTGTGGCCAAGAACTTGATCTGCTCTGGGATTCGATTAAGCGTTTTGAAAACCCACAGAGCTATTATGTTGATTTATCACAAAAACTTTGGGATATGAAAGATGCCCTGCTGCATGCTAATAAGCAGTAAGACCGGCAGGCGGGAAAGAGAGAAGAATGGAAAACAAAACAACTATCAAGGCTGTCTTGACCCTTGCTGATGCCAAGGAGATTGTCATTTTACTGGCGCCGGAGCATGCCCCGATCAGCACAGACAACTTTGTTAAACTGGCTGAGCAGGGTTTTTACGATGGCCTGATCTTCCACAGAGTGATTCCCGGCTTCATGATCCAGGGCGGCTGCCCGGAAGGCAGCGGCATGGGCGGGCCCGGTTACCAGATCAAGGGTGAGTTTGCCGCCAATGGCGTCATCAATCCTTTGCGCCATGAGCGCGGTGTTATTTCCATGGCCAGATCCATGCAGCCTGATTCAGCCGGTTCACAATTCTTTATTGTCCACCAACCGGCCCCTCATCTGGATGGTCAGTATGCAGCTTTTGGCAAGGTGGTTTCTGGCATGGAATATGTAGATGAGATAGCTCAGACAGCAACAGGTTTCCAGGACAGGCCGGTCCAGGACCAGGTAATCTTGTCGATCAGGATCGAAAGAAGCTGAACAAATGAAAGACAAGCTGCTCTGCTTGCTGCGTCAGACCGACGCTTACCAGTCTGGGGAGCTGCTGGGCAGACAGTTGGGTGTTTCCCGGGCAGCTGTCTGGAAATTGGTCGAACAGCTGCGCCAGGCCGGTTATGAGATCGCAGCTGTCAGCCGGCGTGGCTATTTGCTGGTGCGTGAGGCTGATATCCTTAATCAGGTTGAAGCAAAAAGAGTGCTTTGTGCCAGTGCGCCAGGCTGGTCTTTGTTTTATGAAACCAGCACTGATTCCACCAACCTTATGGCCAAAAGAGCAGCAGAAACCTGCGCTCCCCATCAAAGTGTTTTCCTGGCCCAGGATCAGCTAAAAGGCCGGGGCAGGCTGGGACGGGGCTGGCTCAGCCAGCCTGACCAGAGCCTGACCTTTTCACTCTTATTGCGCCCTGAGGCCAGCCCGGAAAAAATCGCACCAGTCACCTTGTTTGCCGGCCTGATAGTGGTCCAGGCCTTAGAGGAGCTGTTGGCTGATTGCGGCGCACAACTGGCCATCAAGTGGCCAAATGACATAATCGCGCCTGCAGCCGGCCAGAAGGTCGGCGGCATCCTGACTGAGACCCTTTTGGAGGAAAACAGAATTTCCGCCCTGATCATTGGGATTGGCCTCAATTTAAGCCAAAGCAGTTTTCCAAAAGATCTGCCTCAGGCGACCTCAATCCTGGCCCAGTGGTCGGTCAAACTGCGCCGGCTGGATGTCCTGGCAACTATTATGCAAAACTTGATCCGGCATGAAAAGACTATCTTTACTCCAGCTGCCTGGCTGCCGGACTACCGCAAGCATTGCCTCAGCCTGGGACGGGAGGTCTTGCTCCATGAAGGGCAGGGTGAAGCCGAACTCTGCCAGGCCCTTGATGTAGATGAGACCGGCCAGCTGTTAGTACTTGATGAAAGGGGCCGCAAAAGAGCTGTCCGGGCTGGCGAGGTTTCAGTGCGCGGTCTCAATGGTTATATTTAATTCATTGTCAACCAATTAGAACTATAACCTGAGTAAATGGTTGACAATAGACTTGTAAGTGCTATACTGGGCCATAAATTGCTTAAGGATGGACTTATGCGTCAAAAAATCCGCGATATGACCTTGATTGCTATTTTTACTGTTCTGGCAATAATCGGCGGGAAGATTGTTATTCCTATTACGCTTATTCCCTTCACCTTACAAACGGCGGTCTGCTTTTTGACCGGCCTTGTTTTAGGTGGCAAACGAGCTTTTTTAGCCCAAGCCCTCTATATGTTGATGGGCTTGGCCGGTTTACCTGTTTTTGCTGCCGGCGGTGGACCGGCCTATGTCCTGCAACCTTCTTTTGGCTATCTGCCGGGCATGCTGCTGGCAGCTGGCCTGATTGGCCTTTTGGCTGACCGGCAGCAAAAAAATGGCAAACAAATGACCAGGCTGGCGGCATTCTTTTTTAATGGCGCCGGACTGGTCATTATTTATAGTTGCGGTACAGCTTATCTTTATGTCTTGCGCAATTTCTTTTCTGACGGATCCATCAGCTGGCTGCGCACCATGCAGGTCGGTCTTTTGCCCTATCTGCTGACAGATACAATCATGGCGGTGACTGTAGCTGCGCTGGCTCCTTATCTGCGTCGACTCAGCCGGCCTTATGTCAGCTGAGTAGTACCTGGTGGGCTTTGGCCAGCTGGTCGATGATCTGAATATTTTGTGGACAAAGTGACTCACACTGGCCACAGGCCGTGCATTGGTCAGCTGCATGCTTGTTGTTATACAAGCGCTGATATGCTTTTTGGCTGGCCGGCAGGTCGGCAAAGAGATATGCTTCATTATAAAGCGAAAACACATCAGGTATGGCAACTCCAAAGGGGCAGGGCATGCAGTAGTTACAGCCTGTGCAGCCCACTTTGATCTTTTGACGGTAGAGCTGCTGCACCTGCTGCACCAGCTCCTGTTCGGCCTGACTCATGCTGTCAGCTTTGGCTGCAGAGAAGATCCTGATATTGTCCTGCAGCTGTTCCAGGTTGGAAATACCGCTGAGAATGACCTTGACCTGGCTGTGGTTATACAGCCAGCGGAAAGCCCATTCGACTGGGCTGCGCTGGACTTGCGCCTGCTGCCAGACTAACTTGATATCCTCAGGTATGCGGTCGGCCAAAGCACCGCCCCGCAGGGGCTCCATGACCACCACATCAATATTGCGCTCTGCTGCATATGCCAGTCCGGCCAGCCCGGCCTGGTAGTTTTCATCCAGGATATTGAGCTGGATCTGGCACATGTCCCAGGCGAAACTGTCAATGATCTCCTGGAAAACAGGCAATTCATCATGGAAGGAAAAACCAAGCTGGCGCACCTGACCGGAACGCTTGAGATCGTCCAAAAATTCCAGCACACCGAACTGCCTGGCTTTTTGCCAGGATTCTGCATTGAGCGCATGGAGCAAATAAAAGTCAATGTAATCTGTCTGCAGCCTGGCCTTTTGTTCGGCAAATATACGCGGCACATCCCCAGCTGTCTTGACCTCCCACATCGGCAGTTTAGTGGCCAGCAGGGATCTTTGACGATAACCGTTTGCCATGGCCTTGCCCAGGACCACTTCACTTTTACCGGCATGATAGTTATATCCTGTATCGAAATATGTCACACCATGGTCGACTGCATAACGGATCAGCCGGATTGCTTCAGCCTCATCAACTGTGCTGCTGCCATCTGGCAGTATCTGGCTGGGAAAGCGCATACAGCCAAGCCCAAAAAGTGACGTGAGTTGTTTGTTGTTACCGATTGTTCTTTTTTCCACAAAAAAGTCCCCCTTTATTCAGATACTAAATATATCATCTTGGCCCGGTCTTGCCAACTGCGCAGGCAAGTCAGTTATTAGGTATAACCGCAAAACATATATTTAATGTAAATGTAGTGTATGCAAAAAAACTCCGCTTTGTCTGTATATAATGTTGTTGCAATATAAATGTCCATGTATGGCGGACAAAATTGTTTTGATCCATAAGATGTCTTTGGAATGGCTAAGCAAATGAGTGAAGTTACCAGTGGATATTGCTCATATCAGATTTGTTTGCCATAATGAATCTGTACACGGCAGGTAGACAGTTTTATCTAAGGAGAGAAAGGAACAGGTGTATGGATCAGATGTTTGCTCTTGTCAAGACTGAACCAGAGACTGGTTTATGGCTGCAACGGGTGGCGGTTCCTGTCCCAGGCAGGAATGAAGTCTTGATCAAGGTTCGTAAAACAGCCATATGCGGAACAGATCTGCATATCTATCAATGGGATGAGTGGGCCAGTAAAACTGTGCGGCCGGGCACAATAATCGGGCACGAGTTTGTTGGCACGATAGCTGGCCTGGGTGAAAATGTCAGCGGTTTCCAGCTGGGTGAGCGTGTTACTGGTGAGGGGCATATAGTTTGTGGCCATTGCCGCAACTGCCGGGCGGGCCGGCGGCATTTGTGCAAGAACACCCAGGGAATTGGCGTCAACCGTGATGGGGCTTTTGCTGAGTATCTTGTCTTGCCGGCCGGTAATATCTGGAGCTGCCAGCCAGATATCAGTGATGATATTTATGCTTGTTTTGATCCTCTGGGCAATGCCACACACACTGCCTTGACCTATGATCTGGCAGGAGAGGATGTCCTCATCACTGGCGCCGGTCCGATCGGCTGTATGGCAGCCGCCATCTGCCGCCATGTCGGTGCCCGTCACATAGTGGTGACTGATTTGATTGATTATCGCCTGGAGCTGGCAGGCCGGCTGGGTGCGACCAAGGCCGTCAATGTCAGCCGGCAAAGTCTAGCAGCTGTGATGGCAGGCCTGGGCATGAAAGAAGGCTTTGATGTCGGCCTGGAAATGTCAGGCAGTCCAGCCGCTTTAGCTGATATGGTGGACAACATGCTGCCGGGCGGTAAAATTGCCCTTTTAGGCATACCGGCAGCTGATACGCAGATCGATTGGCAAAGGGTGGTTTTTAACAGTCTGGCCCTCAAGGGTATTTATGGGCGGGAGATGTACGAGACCTGGTATAAATTAAGCACCATGCTGCAAAGCGGGCTGGATATAGAGCCGGTCATAACCCACCGTTTGCAGATTCAAGATTATGAGCAGGGCTTTGCCATTATGCAGTCAGGCCTGGCCGGTAAGGTTATTCTTGATTGGACAACATTCTGATCACAGATGTCAATAACACGGAGGATTTTATGAAGAGCGCTTATAGTGTGTTTACCAATATTTTAGAAGAGATAGCAGATAAGGGGCTTTTTAAGGCGGAGCGGATCTTGACCGGCCCGCAGGGAACGGTTATCAGCCCGCAAGGCCAGGCTGAGGTACTCAACCTTTGTGCCAACAACTATCTGGGTCTGGCTAATGATCCGCGCATCATTGCTGCTGCCCGGTCCAGTTATGATGATTGGGGCTTTGGCCTGGCATCAGTACGCTTTATCTGTGGCACGCAGGATTTACATAAACAGCTGGAAAAGGCGGTCAGCCAGTTTTTAGGCATGGACGACACCATCCTTTATTCTTCCTGTTTTGATGCTAATACCGGCCTTTTTGAAACCCTTTTGACAGAAGCTGATGCCGTGATCAGTGATCAGCTCAACCATGCCAGTATCATTGACGGAATCCGCCTTTGTAAGGCCAAACGCTTCCGCTATTTGAATAATGATATGGCTGACTTGAAAAAGCAACTGGAAGCAGCCGACCAGGCTGGAGCCAGGATCCGTCTGATTGTGACGGATGGAATCTTCTCCATGGATGGCACTAGGGCAGATCTGGCCGCTATTTGTGATCTGGCTGATGAATTTGATGCTCTGGTTATGGTTGATGACAGTCATGCCGTGGGCTTTGTCGGACCTGCTGGTAAAGGTACTCCGGAGGCCTGTGGGGTCAGTGACCGGATTGACATCCTGACCGGTACCTTTGGCAAGGCCCTGGGCGGAGCCAGTGGTGGCTATACCAGTGCCCGCCAGCCGATAGTTGACCTGCTGCGCCAGCGCAGCCGGCCTTACTTATTTTCCAATACCCTGGCACCTGCTGTTGTGGCAGCTTCTCTAAAAGTCCTTGAGCTCTTGCAAGAAGACAGGAGTCTACTCAAAAAGCTGACCGACAATACCAGTTATTTCCGTCAACTCATGACAGATTATGGTCTGGATATCATTCCTGGCGATCACCCGATTGTGCCGGTAATGATTTACGATGAGGCAAAAACAGTAAAAATAGCTGACTACCTGCTCAGTAAAGGCATTTACGTGATTGGCTTCACTTATCCGGTGGTCCCTTTGGGTCAGGCCCGTATCAGGACCCAGGTTTCCGCTGCTCATAGCAAAGAGCAGCTAGCCTATGCAGCCAGCTGCTTTAAGGAAGCTCTGGGCTGAAGCTGCCAAGACAAGCCTAGACAAGAAAAAACCGGCCTTAGCCGGTTTTTCTTGTCTAAAACAGGATTATTTATTACTTAAAGATTACCATCTTTTTTAGCCATGTAACGGATCAAGTCAACAACGCGGAGGCTGTAACCCCACTCATTGTCATACCAGGAAACGACCTTGAAGAATCGTTTTTCGTCTTTCAGGTTGTTCTGCAGGGTGGCCAGGCTGTCATAGATGGAGGAACGGTCATCATGGATAAAGTCAGTTGAGACATTCTCTTCGTCAGTATAGCCAAGATAGCCTTTCAGGTAGGTGCGGGAAGCCTCTTTCAGTTTGGCGTCGATTTCTTCGATTGAAGAATCGCGGGCGGACCTGAAGGTAAGGTCAACAACTGAAACTGTCGGTGTCGGTACGCGGAATGACATGCCGGTCATCTTGCCTTTAACTTGGGGCAGAACCTCGCCAACTGCTTTGGCTGCACCGGTTGAAGAAGGGATGATGTTGATTGCTGCTGCACGGCCGCCGCGCCAGTCTTTTTTGGACGGTCCATCAACTGTCTTCTGGGTTGCTGTGTAAGCATGGATGGTGGTCATCAGGCCGCTTTCAATGCCAATGCCTTCTTTGAGCATGACATGAACCAGCGGTGCCAGACAGTTTGTGGTGCAGGAGGCATTGGAGACGATCGCGTGCTCAGCCGGATCGTATTCATTTTCGTTGACGCCCATGACGATGGTTTTGACGCCACCCTTGCCAGGTGCGGAAAGAATAACTTTTTTGGCTCCAGCCTTGATATGGCCAGAAGCAACTTCCTTATCATTGAAAAGACCGGTTGACTCGATAACATATTCAACACCGAGCTCTTGCCAGGGTAAATCGGCAGGGCTCCTTGTCGCCATGATGCACTTAACTTTGTTGCCGTTGACAACGAGTGTATCGTTTTCAGCCAGATCCGGGCTGCTTTTTTCTGTTGTAACTGTATGCTTGAATTTGCCCTGAGTTGAGTCATACTTCATCTGGTAAGCAAAATAATCAGCATCAGTTGAAATATCGACAACCGCGACTACGTCCAATTCTTTACCAAGCAGGCCCTGGTCGCAGATCGCCTGGAAAACCATCCGGCCGATCCGGCCGAATCCATTGATACCAACTTTAATAGCCATTTATAATCCTCCTGATTTTATTCCCCTGAGGGATAATTAACTTCCAATCATTATAATTTTAGCGGAAAACAGGCCAAAGTTCAATGAAAAGGTGTTACAGTATTGTAAAAATAAAGCACGGCTTATTGTGTATTTTTGGACATGACGAACAAGATCCGCTCTCTGATTGACTTTTTAGTGGCAGGATGGTATATTTTCACTGTTGCCGCCTCAGGCGGCAAGCATATTTTTGGAGAGATGGCCGAGTCCGGCTGAAGGCGTACGATTGGAAATCGTATGAGCGTTAATAGCGTTCCATGGGTTCAAATCCCATTCTCTCCGCCAATCAAGATGTAACTTCCAGCCTATGGAGGTTGCATCTTTTTTTCAGTACAGGATATAGTCTGCTTAAGCGGCCTTAAAAAAACGCAAGAGCGGGAGGAAATGCTAAAATGACTGAGATATATTTTGTCAGGCATGCAGAAGCTAACAATCAAAATCATGATGATGAGCGGCGCGAGCTTACAGAAAAAGGTTTGGTCGACCGGGCCTTGGTGACTGCTTTCTTGCAGGACAAGGCTATTGACCTGGTGTATTCCAGCCCCTTTAAACGTGCTGTTGATACCCTGCAGGATTTTGCTGTCAGCTATGGTCATCCGATTGTCAGGATAGCGGATTTTCGCGAAAGGAAGATCAGTGACAGCTGGATTGAGGATTATGCTGGCTTCAGCCAGCACCAATGGCATGATTTCACCTTTAAACTCACTGGTGGTGAATCTTTGCAGGAAGTGCAAGCCAGAAATCTCAGAGCCCTGCATGATTTGCTGGTAAAGCACAGGGGTAAGAGGATTGCTGTTGGCAGCCATGGGTGTTCCTTAAGTGTCCTGATCAATTACTATGACAATACTTTTGGCTACAGCTCTTTTGAAAAAATCAGGAACATTATGCCCTGGATTGTTAAATTCTCATTTGCCGGCCTGGACCTGCAAGCGCTCGAAATGTACGATCTGGCCCAGCATTAAATCACCTGATTAACAAGGACTATATTGTTAAAACATATCAAGTCAGGAGCCTGGATCTAGACTGATCAGTAGTCAGAGGATCTATCAAAGTATTTTTGTTCAAAACTTATCTCTTCATCTTCTTCTAACAAGCTCAGCAGCAGATCTTTTTCTGTAACATAGATTAAACTGTATTTTTCAGCAAGCAGGTCTAGATCGGCAAAGACTTTTTTGTGATCTTCTGTTAAAGGATCGGCAAAAGTATTCAAGTGATCGCCCC
Source organism: uncultured Oscillospiraceae bacterium (assembly GCA_964654125.1). Classification (GTDB taxonomy): domain Bacteria; phylum Bacillota; class Clostridia; order Saccharofermentanales; family UBA5734; genus JAAYBY01. The sequence continues at coordinate 10,775 of CAZZGG010000009.1, read as the reverse complement.
CCTGAAGATACTGCCAAATGCTCCTGAATAAAAAAGGCTTTACAGTAGAAACCTGTACATACAGATAATGTAAGTTTCTTTCGTCTACTGCCTTGTCCATAGTTTGCATAGTTACGCCAGCCCCCAGATCAACACTTTCTGAAAGAAAACCTTTGTTGTCAAGAGCCACTAGATATTCATATGACAAATCATTATCCATATTAGAGATATCTTGAACATTTCTGGGATGGAATATTTCTTGTAGAATTTCCTCTATATCATCAGCAAAAAAAGGAAACTCTTCTTTGTAAGAATGACTTTCCAAGTAACTCAGCCTGTCTTGCATCTTGTTTTTCCCTTTAGCATATTTTGATAAAACATGAACTCTTATTTATTTTACCTTATTTTTTGTATGTTGGGGCTCAGTTCAAAATACTGCTGTTCATTTGAGCCTGCAGGAAGTGATCTAGATCATAGCAGCCGCTTTTGCAGCAAGTATTTGCTTGCCTGTATGCGCGAACAGAAATTAGGAATATAATTGATTTAGTCAACTGAAGGTGGGATTAGCTAGGCATATTGAAGAAAAACCAGGCATATTGTCACAGGAGAGGGTTTATGGCTATTGAGATTATTAAAATTTATCGCGAGCATCTGCCCCCGCTTCGTTTTGTTGGCAAATGCTATCGCGATGCGGACAGGGACAGTAGCGGATCTTTTGGCAGTAAATGGGCTGAATGGTTCGCAGAAGGCTGGTTTGCCAGGCTTGAGCAGCTAGGTGAAGTGCCAGAGCTGGATAATGGCTATATTGGCCTGATGGGCCGATCAGAAGCAGAGAATAGTTTTCAATATTGGATTGGAATGTTTTTGCCGGTAAACACCGTTGTTCCTGAAGGATTTTGCAGTCTAGACATGCCAGAGGGTGATGTGGGCATCTGCTGGATCAAGGGCTTGGCTGAAACAGGCGAGATCTATGGCGAAAAAGCCCATAATATGTGTCTGGCCCAGCTGGAAGAAAATAACCTGGCTGATTATCGTGCTGATTTTAAAGGTGCAACAGAAAAATGGTGGTGGTTTTTCGAAAGGTATAACTGCCCCCGCTTCACAAAAAAGGATGCTGATGGCAGTGTCATCTTGGATTATGGCGTTTACATAAAGTGAAGGCTACTGATCTTGTTTATAAACCTGGGCTGGCAGGCCAGCCCAGGCTGAGTTGTAGCTAGCTTGCCTTAAAAATACCTGATCCTGATATGGGTGATCATTCCATCAACTTCATCTGAGCCCAGCCAGAGATAATAATCACCAAAATTGTAGACCAAGACAAAGCTCGGATCATCCGGCATGACCTGTTCTATCTCATAGACATCCGTGTAGCCTAAATATTCCTGAACATCATCAAAAGTCAAACCCAAGGAGATTTCATACCCTTCAATCTCAACGACCTGCAGGTCAATCAGCTCAATTAAGTTATCATCATCAAAGACCAGAAAATAAGTGTCATAGATATAGGCGGGTACACCGTCAGCGACGGAGCCATAGATATAATCGTCGCCAAAAAAATCAAGGATAGCAGCCATATCCATATAGAGCAGATTTTCAATCTCAGCCTGGGTCAGGACTATATTTTCGCAAACCGGCGGATTGGCCCTTAAGTAATCTATTTCTTCTTGCAACTCAGTAATTGTTGCCAGCAGTTCATCAATCTGATCGCTGTTATTGCCCTGATCCTTGAGCAGTTTAATCTCATCTTTCAGATCCCTGATAGTCTCCTTGTCCTGGAGCATCTTTTTATCCTGGCCGTCTATTTTACTCAGCAGGTCCTCATATTTTCCTTCCAGACGTTCATAATCAACCTGCAAAGCTGCCAGTTGGCTATCTGTCTGGGCCGAGCTTGGTAAAAGAGCACAGCTGGATGTGAATAAAACAGTGGCCAAAATCATTATCAAAACTTTTCGCATGACCTTACCCCTCCCATATGCCTGATAATAGTGGACTATCTGGATTATAACAAAGTATTGATCATAAATATGTTACATAAGCATCCTTTTTAGCCAGAGGCCAGTTTGTTTGACAAAAATGTGCGGGCAGCCTATTCTTGGAGAGAACAAAAAACTGGTAAAGAAGAGAAATGTATTATGCCTGTTTATGATTTTGACACTCTCCACCCCCGTTATCAGACTGGTTCAGCCAAGTGGCGCCAGCTGGATGAAAAGCCGGCTGCAGGTATCTTTCCTTTTTCAGTGGCTGATATGGACTTTAAAACTGCACCTGAAATAAGCGCAGCCCTGCAGAAGGCGGCCCAAGGAGCTATTTTTGGTTACCATACAGCCCAAGCTGACTATTATGCAGCAGTCTGCGCCTGGCAAAAAAGAAGGCATGGCTATGACTGCCAGCCCCAATGGCTGGTCCAGGTGCCTAATATTGTCCAGGCCCTTTACCGGCTAGTTAGTATCTACACAGAGCCTGGAGACGGTATTATAGTGCAGCCACCTGTTTATCCGCCGATTTATCAAGCTGTGGAAAAGCAGGGCCGCAAACTGCTGGCCAACAATTTATGCCAGACAGGCAATACCTACACGATGGACCTGGCTGACCTGGCCACTAAAGCGGCAGATCCCAGTGCCCGGATGCTTATATTATGTAGTCCCCATAATCCCGTGGGCCGGGTCTGGCATAAAGAAGAGCTGCTTAAACTGGTCCAGATCTGCCGGCAAAATAATATCCTGATCATCTCCGATGAAATCCATGCTGATCTGGTTTTTTCCAGCCATCCCCATACATCCTTGGGCTGTATTACAGATGCTTTGGATAACCTGGTCATCTGCAGCTCGCCCAGTAAAACCTTTAATCTGGCCAGTCTGGGTAATGCCAACCTGATCATACCCAATCAAAAAATAAAACAACAATTCCAGTTAGCTCAAGAAAGAGCAGGGCTGACCAGCACCAATTATTTCGGCACCGTCGCCTGCCAGGCTGCTTATGAGAAAGCTGAAGACTGGTATTTGGCCCTGCTGGCTTATTTGCGGGGTAATCTGCTTTTATTTAATAACTATATGATGCGGGAGCTGCCTCAATTACCGGTCAGCCAACTGGAAGGCACCTATCTGGGCTGGATCAATATGCAGGCTCTGCAGATGTCCTGGCAAGAACGCCAAAGCTGGCTGGAAAGCCACGATCTCTACCTGGTTTCCGGTTCCATATTCGGTAAAACTGCAACTAACTTTGAGCGGATCAATCTGGCCCTGCCGCGCCAGGCTCTGCTTAATGGACTGGAAAAACTAAAGCAGGCTGTTGCCAGCCTTTAACAAAACAAGTTTATTCCATAAAAAATCCAGCCGCACAGTTGCCTGTCCGGCTGGATTTATTTTAGCCTGTTGGCTTAATCTACCTGCTGGTCAGTTGTCATAATATTGGGCTACTTTTTTCCAGTCAACAAGATGCCAAAAAGCCGTCACATAATCTGGCCGCCTATTCTGATATTTGAGATAATAGGCATGCTCCCAGACATCCAGGCCAAGCAGAGGCTTTTTGCCCTCCATCAGAGGTGAGTCCTGGTTGGGGGTTGAATAAACCAAAAGCTTACCATCCTTGTCCTTGGCCAGCCAGGCCCAACCGCTGCCAAAGCGGGTGGCTGCTGCCTTGGCAAACTCATCTTTAAAATTAGCAAAGCTGCCGAAGGTTTCATCAATAGCTGCGGCCAGCTTGCCTGTGGGATTACCGCCCTTGTCTGGCCCGATCACGGTCCAGAACAAGCTGTGATTGGCATGCCCTCCGCCATTATTCCTGACAGCTGTCCTGATATCGGCGGGGACGGCGTCAAGATCGGCAATCAGATCTTCAACGGATTTGGCTGCCAGATCAGTATGGCCTGCCAGAGCCTTATTCACATTGTCAATATAGGCCTGGTGATGTTTGGTGTAGTGGATCTCCATGGTGCGCGCATCAATATGTGGTTCAAGTGCATCATAAGGGTAACTAAGTCCCGGTAATTTGTAATACATAGGCATCCTCCTGTATCATTGCCGCAACTGGGGAAATAAAGCAGTCGTGGCGGTAATTATCTTAAATTAATAATATCAGGAGTGCCAAAAACAAGCTGTGAGCTGTGTTACCAGCAAAATATATTATTATTCTTCTTCCGGATCAGGCTGGATCTTGTCTGTAATGCGCCTGATGTAGACACAGAGCCCCAAAAGGGTGACTGCTTTGATCAGGACGAGAAATTGTGAGCCATGAAAGGGCAGGCCCAGGATCTGCCAGGGACCATGCGGCTCGGTTAAGGACAAAAAGGCCGTCCCGAAAACAGAACCGATCAGGACACTGATATTGGCTGAAAAATTCCAAAAAGTAATGTAGACATCTGTGTTGCCCTTAGGTAAATTGACATAAAACATATTAGCAAAAACCAGGCTGGTGCCGACTGAAATAAAACCTTGCAAGATACTGACTGTCACATAAACCCACTTTGTCTGGCTGGTGGAAAAAGCAATCAAAAACTCCAGGCTGGCAGTGCAGAAGACGGTGAATAAAAGCATGGTGAACCAGGAATAAAGGCTGATGGCCCGGCGCCAGTAGCGGAGCAGGAAAGCGCTGCAAACAGCATTGACGATTGAGCCGATGTAGGTATAGGTATAGCCCAGCTGGACAGTGTTAAGCACATAATAAATCCAGGTGCTGCTGTTGATATTGGCAAAACCGCTCCAAAGCATGGCGATGGAGGCTGTCAGGAGAAATTTTCGGGAACGCAGCGGCAGGCGGATTATATCAAGGGCTGTAATCTTCTTGTTTATGTTGGTGTAGGGATACTCTTTGGGAACCAGATACAGGAGCATGGCACTGATGACCAAAACAGCAGCTGCTAGATAGCGTGAGTTGGTGATAATCATGGCTTGCCTGGGTGAGCCGGCCAGGCGGTCGGCAATGATTGAAGCCGTGATGGCGGTAGTGGTTCCCACCAGGGCACTGATCAGGTTGGAGTAGGAAAAGTAAATATTGCGATCGTCGCCTTTGGGCAGGAAATTGATATGCCAGGCTGCAGCGCCTGAGCCAAATAGAGCATTTGAGGCATTACCCAGGAAGAGAAAAACAGCAAACCAGAGTGTGCGCCGGCCATAATCCTGCACAAAAAGAGGCATCAGGGTGGTGGCAATGACCACCATGGCATAATAAAAGATAATATTTGCGATCAGGATAAAGCGTCTTTTTTTAATCTTACTCAGGAGGACTGGTGAAAATAAACTGATTCCCCAGGCGATGTAGGGTATAAAAGCAATAACTCCAACCCGGACAATATCAATTCCATTCAAGGCTAAAAAGCCAGTGTAAAAAACGCCGGAGATAAAAACATTGGCAATACTGGAAATGAGGGTGTTGATCAGCAAAAAAGACCTGCCCTTGGCCAGATCATCGCTGAAATTGAAAACACGGAAAAAATCCGAGTACCTGATCTTGTCAAAAATAGCAGCCATTACATACCTCAGCAAAAAAATTAATGCCGATCTTCTCAAGTGACCTAGAGTTTGCCATCTGGTCCAGGCTTAGTCAAGGGTGGTTTCACAGCTGGCAAAAACAAGCGCCAAGCTAGGCCGGCGATCTGGTAAAATAAGCAAGGAAAGGTAGGGATCTAACATGACGGATCAAACAACAAGCTTGGGCTTGATCAGGCAATACATCGCAGATTTTTGTGCCGAGCGCCATTGGACAGCAGGAGAAAATGGCAAGGACCTGGCCATGGCCCTGATTGTTGAGGCGGCTGAGCTGGCCGAGATCTTCCAGTGGCTCCACTCTGATGAAACAGATCAAAAGATCAGGCAGCCGGACACATTCACTCATCTGGAAGAAGAACTGGCTGATGTCTTCTGGTATCTGTGCCGTCTGGCCAACCACTATGATATTGACATGGCGGGTGCTGTACTTGCTAAGGCCAGCAAAAATGCACTGCGATACCCAGTTGTCGCCCCGGAAAAAAGGCCTGATCCATGTTAAAATACAGATGTGGATGCCAGGAGAAAAAGGAGCCTTATGAAAAAAGCAGTGATCTATGGAGCAGGTAATATCGGGCGTGGTTTTATCGCCCAGCTCTTTTATGAATCGGGTTATGAGACGACATTTATTGATATCAGCCAGGATCTGGTCCGGGAACTGAATAGCCAGGCCAGCTATCCGATTAAGTTAGTTTCTGCATCTGCTGAAACAGAAATTACTATTAAGAATGTGCGGGCAGTCAACGGACTGGAAAAAAAGGATGTGGCTTTGGCGATCAGCCAGGCCGAGATAATGGCCACAGCTGTTGGCGGACCGGTCCTGCCCCATATAGCTGCTAATATTGCAGCAGGACTTAAGCTGCGCTGGCAGGATAAGACTGCTCCGCCTCTTAATATAATTGTCTGCGAAAATCTGATTGGGGCTGACCGCTATCTCAGAGATCTGGTAAAAGCTAAACTAGAGCCAAACTTGCAGGATCTTGTCAGCAGCAGGGCCGGTTTTATTGCTGCTTCAGTCGGCCGCATGGTGCCAGTCATGACAAAAGCAATGCAGGCTGGCAATATCCTGCGCATTTTTGTTGAACCTTATTGCCAGCTGCCGGTGGACCAGGCTGGTTTTGCCGGCCAGATCCCTGCTATAAAGAATATGATGCCAGTGAGCCCTTTCGCCTTTTATGAGCAAAGAAAGTTATATATCCATAATCTGGGCCATGCTCTTTTAGCCTATCTGGGCTTTGTTTCAGGCCAGCACTATATCTATCAGGCTGTCCGCGACCCGCTTCTTTACAAGATCACCCGGGCCGGCATGCTGGCCTCTGCCCAGGCGCTGGCTCTGGAACATGATCAGAGCCTGGCGGATCTAACCGATCATGTTGATGACCTGCTTTTACGTTTTAATAACCAAAGGCTGGCTGACACTGTTGAGCGGGTGGGGCGGGATGTCCCGCGCAAGCTGGCCGCATCTGATCGCCTGGCTGGAGCCTTTGATCTTTGCCTGCGCCACAGGATTGACCCCAGGCCGATCCTGCTGGGCATGGAAGCGGCCCTTAGCTTTGCCCGGCAAAAGGAAAATACTTTTATTGCAGCTGATCCGGACCTGGCCAAGGATCTGGTCCGGCTGAGCGGCCTGATCCGACAGTAAGGCGGGTTGCTTGTAAAATGCAAAAATAAGACATGCTTATTGCAAAAAACTGCTAATAAAGTTACTATATTAGCTGGTTCTAATGTGATATTGCAAGATTGGACGATTGGCAATGCATAAGGAGAGGATTAGCATGAGATCAAGCAGATCTGTCGGGACAGTGGCCTATGGGGTGAGAGCGCCGATTATACGGGCGGGAGATGATCTGGCACCGCTGGTTGTTGAAACCTTGCTTAAAGCGCAGGAAAACGGTGCTTTTTGCTTGAGAAATCAGGATATTGTTGGTATTACTGAGTCCTTACTGGCTCGCGCCCAGGGCAATTATGCTTCTGTTGAGGATGTTTCTGCTGAGATCTTGCAGAAGATGCCAGGTGATTTCGTTGTTTTGTTTCCTATCCTCAGCCGCAACCGTTTTGCCTTGATTCTAAAAGGCCTGGCAGCCAGCCGCCGTCAGATCACGGTCATGCTCAGTTATCCCTGTGATGAAGTAGGCAACCATTTGATGCAGGTTGAAGAGCTGGATGAAGCAGGCATTAATCCCTATACAGATATACTGACGGAAGCAGAATTCCGGGCAGCATTTGGCCATGATTTTGTCCACCCCTTTACTGGCCTGGATTATATTGAGTTATATAAAAGTCTGGCAGTGGATGACAATATCAAGATTGTACTGGCTAACGACTGCCGGGCAGCTTTAAAGTATTCCCCCCATGTTCTGGTGGCAGCTGTGCATGAACGCCGGCGCTGGAAAAAACAGCTTGAACGGGCCGGTGCTCAAACTGTCCTGGGCCTGGATGACCTGCTTTGCTCCCCAGCAGCCGGAAGAGGTTATAATCCGGAATACGGTCTTTATGGCTCTAACCAGGCCAGTGACAGCACCCTCAAGCTTTTCCCCAGGGACAGCCAGTCCTTTGTCCGCCAGGTCCAGCAGCTGCTCAAAGCAAAAACCGGCCTGGAGCTGGAGGTCATGGTCTATGGAGATGGCGCCTTTAAAGATCCCCAAGGCCGGATCTGGGAACTGGCTGACCCGGTTGTTGCACCAGGTTTTACAGATGGTTTGACTGGCTTGAGAAAAGAAAGCAAGATGAAATATATTGTTGACAATGAGCTGGGCGATCTGGATGAAAAGGCAGCTGCAGCGGCCCTGCGCCAAAAGATTTCCGCCCAGGACACAGAACCGGCTGCCAGTTTAGGCACCACACCACGCCATATGACTGATCTGTTAGGTTCTCTTTGCGATCTGGTCAGTGGCAGCGGCGACAAGGGCACGCCGATCGTCTTGATTCAGGGCTATTTTGATAATTTTGCTTCTGAATAAAAAGCTCAGCGCCAGCTCAGTTCCTCATAACAGGTCTGATAGTAAAGCAGGCTGTCAACCGGGGTGTTGACCGGGATATGATTGCCGACAGCCAGGAAAAAGCCAGGGCAGTTGCGCCCTAAGTCCAGGCAGCGGGCCACTTCAGCCCGGATAGCAGCTTTATCGCCATTCAGCAAGATGCGGGTATCAGCATTGCCGATGATGACATGGGTCTGACCATACTTTTTGACCAGCAGGTCCAGGTCGCAGGTCGGTTCCAGGACAAAGCCGTGAAAACCACAGTCGGCCAGGTCATCGTAGAATTCCGTGTAGGTTCCATCAGAAGTGAAGAGCACTTTTTTACCTCTGGCCAGCAGGGGTTCAAGGAATTTTTTGTAGTTGGGAAAAATATATTTCCTGTACCAGTCCGGGTGTATGAAGGCTCCACTGGTCCAGACAATGTCGTCGTGACACATGACCACGGGTGCATCTGACAAGGCCAGAGCATTGTAATACTGCTGGATCCAGCCGGCATAACGGTTGGCCAGATCGCCAAAGCCCTGGCTGTCCAGACCGGCAGCTGTGAGCAGGATCTCCCAGCCGAACATATCGATCAGGCCTGACACCAAGGTGATATAGATACCGGTCATATTGACTGCGTCCGGAAAAAAAGCACATTTATCCGCATAATCAGCGTTAAAGCGCCGCACCAGCTCCGCCTGGTCCTTTGCGCCATAGGCCTGCCAGGGATCAAATGAAAAAACAGCTTCAGGCTCCAGGATCATCTGGTGGATTTCCTGGTCAAAGTCAGCCCCCTGGTCAGCATATACAGCATGGCCCATGCTGGTGCGCAAATCACCAAACTCCTTGCTGCTGATCAGGATATTCCAGATCAGATCATAGGACCAGGCCTGCATAAAGGCCTGGCGGGCTTTTGCGATCTTGTCTGCTGGACTGCTATTGTCAACCTGGATACCTGTGACTTGCCTGATCAGGGGCCAGTGGCTTTCAGCAGAGTATTCTGTCCGGGGCACCCGGGGCGGGCAGGCCAGATTAATGGCAGCCATGCCGTCTGCATAAGACATATCGTCAGCTCCTTTCTAGTAAGGCTAATCTATCTGAATAACAAGAGGTTCGTGGGCGAATTCATCTGCCGGCAGCTGGAACAGATGCAGGCAAGGCGGTGCCAGGCTTTTTTTATCCCAGCTCCAGAGCAAAGGTGAGGTCGTGACAGTAAAGTCCAGCTCCCGGCCATCGTTAAGCAGCCTGACCCGGCTGGGCTTTTGCTGGATCGACTTTAAGATGAGAGAGCTGGAAACCAGGCTGTCGGGAAAGACCAGATAAACTGCCTCTTCATTGGCCAGGGCCAGGAAAGGCTGTTGGGGGCTGGCATCTGCCATCAGGCGGGGCAGGGGGGAAGTGCCCCCAAAGGCTGCTTTGACTCTGATGTACCAGTCGCCGCATTGTTCGATCAGCCTGGCCGCACCCGGGGCAATCCTGCCGTCCTGGTCCGGACCGGCATTGAGCAGGTAGCTGCCGCCCATGGCCATGATCCTGGCCAGGCTGGACTTGAGATAAGGGGCCGTGTAGTAATCTTCCGGCAGGCGCCAGCCCCAGCTTTGCCGGTCAACTGACTGGCAGGCTTCGGTGGGACTGGAAAACCACAGGCCGGGTGGTACTTGCCTTTCCGGAGTGGCGAAATCACCTGGGTCATAGCCGCGGTCATTGATCATGATCTGTGGCTGCAAAGATCTGGCATATTGATTGAGGCTAGGATCGTGGATCTGGGGCGGAATGTCCCAAAACAGAGTATAGACAGGACCATAACGGGTTAGAAGTTCAGTTAATTGCTTTTTGACGAATTCTCTGTAGAGCAGGCTGTCCGGCTCATCACCCGCTTCAGGCGGGCATTGGTGGGAGCTGGCTGGATTATAGGCATTGGGCTGGTTCCAGTCCGGCAAGGAATAGTAGATGGAGAGCCTGAGCCCGTAGCTCTGGCAGGCCTTGGCCAGCTGGGCCAGGACATCCTGGCCCAGAGGTGTGTTCATGACATTAAAATCGGTAGCGGCTGTATCCCAGAGGCAAAAACCATCATGGTGCTTGGCTGTAAAACAAATATAGCTCATGCCAGCACTTTTGGCCAGGCGGCACCAACTAGCCGGATCAAAGGCTTGCGGATTAAATACTGCAGCCAGCTGCCCGTAGTCAGCCCGGCCTAGCATCAGCCTGGCTCTGACCTGCTCATGGTAGGCGGTCAGGCTGTACAGACCCCAGTGGATGAAAAGTCCAAACTGCTCTTGCATATCCTCCCTCCTGTATCTGCCGTTACTGAAAACTTATAAAAAGCTATAAACTTTTATGTTTCATTCCTTCTTCA
>CAZZGG010000008.1:0-52942 GCA_964654125.1 uncultured Oscillospiraceae bacterium | reverse complement strand
CCCTGCTGAAAAAGACAGAACAGGCGGTGGCAAACTCTGCTGCCGAAGCAGCTGAACTCGTTCTGGCTGCTCAGTCTGCTCTAGATAAAGCTGCCGGCAAAGGAGTTATCTCCAAAAATAGTGCCGCCCGTAAAAAGTCTCGTTTAGTTAAAGCTCTGGCCGCCAGTAAATAAGCGGATTTATTTAAACTGTAAGAAAAAGGGCGTATCCAGGAAGACACGCCCTTTTTGTCTGCCCTTTTTTATTTAGCCGGCCCACTGATTCTGTGATAGATTTTTTTCCCCTTGCGGATAATCGCTTCGTTATTCTCGCTCAAGTCGGCTGCAGTGAACTGGTAGTGCACATCAAAGATGAGCTGGCCGTTCATAGTCAGGCCCTTTTGCTGGATCAGGCGGCGGCCTTCAGCCTTGGAAGGGATCAGGCCGACTTGCAAAAGCAGGTCCAAAAGACCGATACCTGTGGCCAGCTGCTGGCCTGTCAACTCAGTGGTCGGCATGCTGTCGGAGCGTCCGCTGCCCGCAAAAAGTTCGTCTGCCTGTCTGGCTGCAGCATCTGCTGCTGCCTGACCGTGAACGATGGCAGTCACTTCCAGGGCCAGTCGCTTTTTGGCATCATTGATTGAGCTGCCGCTTAATGAGGCATAAGCCTTGATCTGGTCCAGCTCAACAAAGGTCAAAAGCTTGAGGCAGTTTTCCACATCAACATCATCAATATTGCGCCAGTACTGATAAAACTCAAAAGGTGAGGTTTTATCCGGATCCAGCCAGACTGCACCACCAGCTGTCTTGCCCATTTTGCTGCCGGCTTTAGTAGTTAAAAGCTTAAATGTCATGCCATATGCGGCTGCTTGCTCCTTGCGCCGGATCAGGTCAACACCAGCCAGGATATTGGACCACTGGTCATCGCCGCCCAGCTGGAGACGGCAGCCATGCTTGCGGTAGAGGACTAAAAAGTCATAGGCTTGCATAAGCATATAATTGAATTCTAAAAAAGACAGGCCCTTTTCCAGCCGCTGGCGGAAACATTCGGCTGCCAGCATGCGGTTGACGGAAAACTGGGAGCCTATTTCACGCAAAAAATTGATGTAGTTAAGGGGTAAGAGCCATTCTGCATTATCAGCCATGATGGCCTTGTCCTGGGAAAAGTCAATCAGGATCTGCATCTGCTCACGGAAACGGTTGACATTATGCTGGATGGTCTCTTCGGTCAGGACCTGACGCAAGTCGGAACGGCCGGATGGATCGCCGATCATGCCTGTGCCGCCGCCTAGAAGGACGACCGGACGATGGCCTGCTCTTTGCAGGTGAGCCATAACCATCATCTGCACAAAATGGCCGACATGCAGGCTGTCAGCTGTGGGGTCAAAGCCAATATAAAAGACAGCACCGGGCTGGGACAGCAGCTCACGGACTTCATTTTCGTGGGAAACCTGGGCTATATAGCCCCTCTCGTTTAAGGTGTCATAGACATTACCTGACATTGGATACTCTTCCTTCCCGTTTAATTTGCTATTTTAGCGCATGATGACAGGAGTGTCAAAATCAAGGCCGATGCTGCTTTGACCAGCCAGCTGCCAGATGTCCGTGGCAGCCAGATCCAGGCGGGCCAGGCGCTGCAGGGCCGGCTGGTCAGAGTATTCTAAAAAATCTGAAGCCTTGCTGATAATAGGTAAACTGGCCAGACGGCGCATCAGCTTCAGCACATAGCGGCCGCGCCGGCTAAATCCCAGCACCCGCAAGTAAGCCGGGCCGCCATGGGCATCGAACAAGTCCAGATCAGCCTGCCTGAGACCGACGATCATAGCCACCAGGGCCCGCTGGATGCGGGTCCTGGTGAAACGGCGCGTGGCTGTGTCAGCAAGCAATACGGCCAGCTTGTCCCGGCTGTCTGCAGCAGGACGGGCTGCTGCAGCCTGAAGGCGGCGCGATAAACCCTCACCCATCCCGGCAATTTTGGCCAGGTCGACAGTGTCGGCCCCGCGCAGGGCCACCAGGTAAAAGCTGGCCAGATCCTCAGCCAGCAAGGGCCCGGGGCCAGCCTGGCAGGCAGCCAGCAGTTCAGCCAGGGCGCTGGAGGGCATCAGGCCAGCCAGGTCATCCAGCAGGCCGGCCAGATCCATCTGGCCGGCCAGGCGGCGCTTTAGAGCCAAACGAATAGCTGAAGCACTGGGGTTTTCATTGGAACCGGCCGGCAGCTCTTGGGTATGGAAAGCCTGACCCTGGCGCTTGATCGGCAAGGGCTTGATCTTATCAGCTTTACTATGCAAAAGAGCCTTCAAATACTCAACAGCCAGAATGTTATTAGGCTGGTCCAGTAAACTGACCAGGCCGGGTTCATTGCCTGTGGCCAGCAAGGCCTGGCTGCGGGCGGCTGGAAAGGACAGGCCCTGGTCCAGGCGCTGGCGTAAAGCCGCCTTGAAGGCTGCCGTTTCATGGGCCAGCTGGCCAGCCAATTGGTTTAATTGCGCCAGATCGCCACTTTCTGAACCAAAACAAAGCCAGCTGTCCAGACCTGTGCCGACCAGTGATAAAACTGCACCGCGGGCAAAACGCTCCGCACTGGCACAGGCATAGGCAAAAGGCAATTCCAGAACTAAATCAACACCTGAGGCCAATGCCATCCTGGTGCGGCTCCATTTGTCCAGCAAGGCTGGTTCGCCGCGCTGGCAAAAACAACCGCTCATGAGGGCAATTACGGCACTGTTTTCACCCAGCTGGCTACGGGCCTTTTTGATCTGGAAGGCATGTCCGTTGTGCAAGGGGTTATACTCTGCAATAATACTGATTATTTCCATATAAAGAATTATAACATGGCTGCGAGTGGCCGGGTGAATCAGAGCAAAGAAAAGAAAAGCACTTGGCCTGTTCGCAACTCTTTTTTTTTGCTATGATAAGCAAAGAGTATCTTTTAGCAAGTCAGGACTTAAAGGGGGCTCTTAATAGTGGCAGTCTGGCAGACAAGTAATACAAGACAACAAAGGAAAAAACGCCTGGTGCTGCTTTCGGGTCTGCTATTTTTTATAATTGCCTTATTTTTTGTTCTAGCTGCCTGGCAAGGCTGGTTCTTTTTTGCCAAACCAGCAGGCTTCCAAATAACTTTTCCTGGTAAAAAAGTGGCGGAAAAACCTGCCTTTTATAAGCTGGCTGATCAAGCTGGACCTATCGAGAAAAAAATGATGCAAATGCTGGGGGATTCTGATTTTTTGCTCCAGTGGTACAGGCCTGTCAGCCTGGCTGGCAAGATTCCTGCTGAAAAAAGTCAGACGGCACTGCTGCTGGATCAGGTGCACTATGGTCAGTACTTGCTGGAGCAGGGCCGAAAAAAAGCCTTTCTCGGCTGGTGGAACAAGCTGGAGCAAGATTGGCCGCGCCAGGCAGAATATTTGGCCTGGCAGAATCCGCCTGTTGCAGCAGAGGCAGGAGATCAGATAGGTCACGTGGCTGCTAATCTGGCCCTGGTCCGGCTTTTAAGTCAAAGTCTGACTTTATGGCCTGACAATGGCAGGCTGGACCGGCTGGCTGAAATCAGCCAGCTGCTCTGGCATGATCTGGCCAGCCAGGGTGTCACAGAGCAGCTGGAAGTACCGGCAATCACTCAGGTGCCTGATCTTGCTGCAACACCAACACCTAAAGCCCCGGGCCAGGAGCAATTGTTGGTGCTGGATGTCCTGCCTTTGGCAGCGCTTGATCTTTTTGCCCTGCAGGCACTGGCTTCTTTTGATGATAAATGGCAGACTGTCTATGACACCTACTTGACAATTGTCGAGGCGGCTTATCTGGATGACCAACTGCCCCTTTTTGCTTATGCATACGATCCGGCCAGCAACAGTTATTTACCCTTTGCTGGCTCAGCAGCTTTTGTAGATACTGAAAGTGCCTTGCTGATCATGTTACATTTAGCTGAGTGCGGCCGGGCCCCTGACCGTTCTATTGCCTGGATCCGGGACCAGTTTTATAATGAGTCTGCCATCTATGTATCCTACCATGCAGTGCAGGGGACGGCGGCGGACCAGGAGGAAAGTGTGCTTGCCTATGCTCTTTTGGCCCGGTTAGCCCGCATCATTGAAGACCAGGCCTTATATGAGGCAGCAGTGCAAAGACTGCTCTGGCATCAGTTGACAAATCCAGCCAGTGAAGCACAAAGCCTGATCTTTACCCAGCAAACTGACGGATCAGCCCTTGTCTATACCTATGATAATGTCTGGGCTTTGCTGGCTCTTAACTGATGCTCAATCAATCATTGATGTTCAAGAAGGAGCAATGGTGCTAAAATGAAACAATGGTTGTATAATTACTAAAGAAAGCTAATAATTAATAGTATTTTATAGGAGCAGGAGCTCGGTATTTCGTTACAAGGAGGTGCTGGCCAAAATGGCTGATATGATCGAACTGAAAGCGGAGCTGGATAAACTGGTTGGGCGGCTAAACGGTGTTTTGGGTGCAAAGACTGTTTTAAACGAGCAAGATGAAATTGTCGAAATTCATGTTCTAAGCGATTTATCAAGGGCCCCCAAACAATTGGTCCGTGATATTCAGTCTGCCCTGATGGCTGCCTTTGGCTTGCAGATCGACTACAAGCTGATCAGCGTGGCCCAGGTCAGCAGCACCATGGTTCCAGCTCCATCGGAGCCTATTGAAACACGGCTGGCCATCCGCCGCATCACAATCAATATGGAAGGCCAGAACATTGAGACAACAGTTGCCCTGCATAAGGGTGATAAGATCTATGAGGGCAAGTGCAGCAGCAATTATCTGGGGCGCAGCCGATTGATTTCTGCTGCCAATGCCTGTGCTGCCGCCTTGCAGGAGTATCTTGGGGATCTGTACAAAATTAACATCATTGATCTGCAGCAATTGCTCATAGCTGGAAATGAGTGCTTGACGGTGGCCCTGTCCCTGGCTGACCGGCACAGCGAAACCGCACTCTATGGCATCGCCCCGATCAGCAGTCGGGACACAGAAATAAAATCGGCCGTGATGGCTGTTTTGTCTGCTTTGAATAGACCCTTGGGACATCTGGACCTGGCAGACAGACATATGACAGCTGAGGCCAATTAACTCAGGCAGAAATGACAGACCGGCATAGCGGAGCGGAACAGCCTACCTGGTTAGCGGAAAGGTAGAGTCCAAAACTGGAGGTTGTTCATAAATGAAATTCAGGAAAGCCCTGGCTGTTTTAGCATCTTTGCTCGCTATGGTCCTGGCGACCGGAGCACATTGGAGAATTATCTGATTTTCTAGACTGGCTGCCTGATATCAGTCAGCAGCCAAATGCCGGTCTGTCATTTCCTAAGATTATTGCCGTCAGGTAGTGTGTAGTGAAAAATTTAGCCAAAATCTATAATGCACTTTGCATCATGGCCGGCCTGGGCCTTTTGCTCTGGCTCACTGTCCGTGATGCTGAGCAGCTGGGCACTGTTATTTTTGGGGTAATTTTCTTTTCAATTCTGGGTGTGATCGCAGAATCGCAAAGTCTGGCAATTGATGAGAATAAGGCACTGTCGATCGCTTTTGCGATAGATATCAGTGCTTTACTCATGTTTGGTCTGACAGCGGCAGCCTGGGTGTCCTTTTACACTGCCTTTTTCTCAATTATGGATTTCGGACGCGGGCGCAAGGAGCATGTTTTCAATACACCCTTGCACAAGAGCCTGATGAATGCCTCCAACTACATCCTCTCCATTTTAGCTTGTGGCTTTGTTTATCAAAGTCTGGGTGGCAGGTTCATCCACACCACCAATCCAACTGGCATTGAAGCCACTTTTTTACAAATAGCCCATGATCTGCCGGCTGTTTTTGCCGGCCTGCTGGTTTATGTCCTGATCAACACCTTGATGATTTTATTTTACTTTTATTTCGCTGACCCAAAACAAACTGATCTTTTCAAGGACTGGCTGGCCATTTTCCGCTGGTCGATCCTGAGCATGGTCCTGATCGGTGCTCTGGGAGTCTTCCTGACAGCTGTTTATCATTCCTTTGGCTATTTGTCGGTCCTGCTCTTTTTTGCTCCCTTCCTGCTCTTCCGCTATGCCTATGTCGGCATGACATCAATCAAAAAGGGCTATATTGATACGATCAAGGCCTTTTCCGCCGCTTTGGAAGCAAAAGATAAGTACACAATCGGCCACACCCGGCGGGTGGAAAAATACTGTGAGCTGATTGCCAATGAAATGCATCTGCCGGCCAGCCGGACCAAGGTGCTCAAGTATGCTTCTTTACTGCACGATATTGGCAAAATAGGTATCAGTGAGACTATTTTAAATAAGCCAGACCGCCTGACTGATGAAGAATTTGAGCAGATCAGGCAGCACCCGGTCATCGGGGCCCAGATGCTGGAAGGAATTGAATTCCTGCAAAGGGAAGTTCAGATCATCCGCGCCCATCATGTTCATTACGACGGTAATGGCTATCCGCAAGAGGCCAGTGCTGAAAGCAAAATGCTTGAAGCCCAGATCCTGGCTGTAGCTGATTCATTTGATGCCATGACCTCAGACAGGGCCTACCGGGCAGCCATGTCCCTGGAAGAGGCCATTGATGAACTGGAACGCAATTCAGGCAGCCAGTTTGCTCCACACGTTGTTCAGGCCTTGATCAGGGCGCTGGACCGGATCAGGGACAAGGAAGACTGGCGCACTTTGCTTGAGTGATGAGGCGGGCATGATTTTAATCTTTGCTTTTTTAGGCCTGCTCTATGGCCTGGTTCGGGGCGGCAGGATCAAAAATATTACCAGCAGCCGCTTCCACTATTGGCCTTTGATAATTCTGGCCGCTTTTTGTGAGTATTTATCAGCCCAGCCCGGTCTAGAGCGACTCCTGCGCGGTTCTATATCTATAGTTTTGCTGCTGTTAGCCTTTTTACGCTATGGCTCTGCCCTTGCTTTTTTGCTGGCCAACCGGCGCAGATCCGGCAGCTGGCTGTTGCTAGCCGGGACTGGCATGAATGGTCTGGTTATCCTGGCCAACAAAGGGCGTATGCCGCTGATCTTTGCCCAAACACCAGATGAGGCAAGTCTGGCAAAAATCGCTGCAGTGCCAAATTATTTTTTGGCAGCTGGGTCTGAGCCGTTTTTGTTTCTGGCTGACCGAATCGTTTTTTTCAACTACATGTTCAGTCTGGGAGATTTTTTACTGGCAGCAGGTGTTTTTTTATTGGCTGCCAGTCTGCCTGTGTCTTCTGATCTAGAGGGCGCACAAGGTTGAAGAAAACTCTGGCATCGGCTATACTCTGGTGTGGAAATAAAAACAGGAAAGAGGCTGTGTGTATGGGTTTTATTGGAAAGATCATTGAACGGGCCAAGGCTGACAAAAAAACGATTGTCTTGCCTGAATCAACTGATCCACGTGTGATTGAGGCTGCTGCCAGTATCCTTGCTCAGGGGATTGCCAATGTTGTCATGATTGGTGATGAGACAAAAATCAAGTCAGTCGCCCCCCAGTGGGATATATCTCAAGCCAGTTTCGTTGATCCGGGCCAGAGCCCTGATTTTACGGAATTTGCTCAGGTCTTTTACGAGTTGCGCAAGGCCCGCGGTATGACCGAGGAAAAGGCCCGCCAGATGATGCTGGATCCGCTTTATTTTGCAGTCATGATGGTCAAGCAAAAGCAGGCGGATGGTATGGTGGCAGGAGCTGTTCACAGCACCTCTGACACTTTAAGGCCAGCCTTGCAGATTTTGAAGACAGCACCCGGTACCAAGCTGGTTTCAGCCTTTTTCATGATGGTGGTGCCGGATTGCCTTTATGGTGATAACGGGACCTTCCTTTTTGCTGACAGTGGTCTGGTGGAAGACCCTGATGCGGAACAGCTGTCTGAGATCGCCCTGTCTTCTGCTGACACTTTTGCCAGACTGACCGGCAATGAGCCCTATGTGGCTATGCTTTCTTATTCAACTTACGGCAGTGCAAAAAGCCCCCTGACAGAAAAAGTGGTTGCAGCAACGCGTCTGGCCCAGGCCAAGGCACCTCAGCTGCAGATTGATGGTGAACTCCAGCTGGATGCTGCTATAGTTGACAGTGTTGCCAAGAGCAAGGCACCAGCCAGCCAAGTGGCCGGCAAGGCCAATGTGCTGATCTTTCCTGATCTTAACTCGGGCAATATTGGCTATAAACTGGCCCAGCGCCTGGCCAAAGCTGAAGCTTACGGGCCGATCACCCAGGGCATAGCCAGCCCGGTCAATGATCTATCACGCGGCTGTTCTGCTGATGATATCGTTGGTGTAGTGGCAATAACAGCGGTTCAAGCTCAGAAAAAAGCTTGACGCCTAGGAGGAAAGCATGAAAGTACTTGTTATTAATGCCGGCAGCTCTTCATTGAAATACCAGTTTCTAGATGCCGCGACAGGGGTTGTTCTGGCCAGGGGTATCGCGGAAAGAATTGGTGTAGGCGATTCTATTCTCAAGCACAGTCTCAATGAAAGTAAACCAATCGTGCGCAAAGTGGATATGCCGGACCACAAGCTGGCTATCCAGGCTGTCCTGCAGGCCCTGGTGGCGCCTGAGCACCCTGTAATCAGCAGCATGGATGAAATAGATGCAGTAGGCCACCGGGTGGTCCATGGCGGAGAAAAATTTGCTACTTCAGTATTGATCACCCCGGAAGTGAAAAGGGCGATCAAGAGCTGCTTTGAGCTGGCACCTTTGCACAACCCGCCTAACCTGATCGGGATCGAAGCTTGTGAGGAGTCTATGCCTGGTGTACCCCAGGTGGCTGTCTTTGACACTGCCTTTCACCAGACCATGCCGCCCATGGCCTATATGTATGCCCTGCCTTATGGCCTTTATGAAAAATACAGCATCAGGCGCTATGGTTTCCACGGCACCTCCCACTCATATGTATCGCACAGGGCTGCCCAGATCATTGGCAAACCCTACGAGTCGCTCAAGATCATCACCTGTCACCTAGGCAATGGTTCTTCAATTGCCGCTGTCCATAATGGCCGCTGTGTTGACACATCCATGGGCATGACCCCTCTGGCCGGCATCTGCATGGGGACCCGCAGCGGTGACATTGATCCGGCTATTGTCACCTTCCTGATTGAGAAGGAGAAGGTGGACGCTGCAACAGTTGATGATCTGCTCAACAAGGAATCAGGTGTGCTGGGCCTTTCCGGAGTCAGCAGTGATTTCCGTGATCTTTACGATGCGGCTGGTGAAGGCAATAAAAGAGCTTCCCTGGCTCTGGATATGTTTAAGTATCAATGCCGCAAGCTGATCGGTTCTTATGCCGCAGCCATGGGCGGGGTTGACGCCGTTGTTTTCACAGCCGGTATTGCAGAAAATAACTCTGATATCAGGTCAGGGGCTTGTGCCGGCCTGGAGTATATGGGTATTAAGCTTGATCCGTACAAGAACAACGCGATCAGGGCTAAAGAGGCTGTTGTTTCTACCGATGATTCCCGGGTCAAGGTACTGATCGTGCCCACCAATGAGGAGCTTGCTATCGCCAGGGAGACAGCCCGCATCTGCGGCGCCTCCATCTGAACCTCGCTTGCGCTAGGATGGCTTTAGGGCACATGAGACAGCTTCTGTTACCCGTGTGGAGGATGCCATGAAAAAAGTAAGCTTGATCCAAGCAGACCCCTACTTGAACTTGCCAAGGCCAATACCGCCGCAGTATACGGCCCGGGACTATGAACACCGCCTGCTCCTTTTGCGCCAGCAGATGGAGCAGGCAAAAATCACCCACTGTGTCATTTATGCCGACCGGGAACATTTTGCCAATATGGATTATTTCACAGGCTTTGAGCCCCGGTATGAAGAGGCACTTTTGCTGGTCCCGCTTGATGGCCAGCTGACCTTGCTGGTCGGCAACGAATGCCTGGCCTACTCATATGTATCTCCCCTGCCACTTAAGCGGATTCTTTACCAGAATTTCAGCCTGCAGGGGCAACCACGGGAAAGTTTGCGTCCCTTGCACGCCCTGTTGGAAGAAAACGGCCTGGGCCCAGATGCCAGGATCGGTGTGATTGGTTTTAAGTGGTTTGAACCGGAACATCTGAAAGATGCACAGTACCGCCTGGATGTTCCAGCCTACCTGGTGGATGAGCTTTGCGAACTGGTCCCGCGCAAACGGCTGGTTAATTTCACCAAAGCACTGACACGTATGGACGGTGGCATCCGCATGACCTTGCATGACCCAAAGGAGATTGCCTGGTATGAGCATGCCTGCAGCATAACATCCAACCGGATCATTGAACTGACCCGGAAGCTGAGACCGGGTATCAGCGAGATGGAGCTGTCCGTTGGTTTTGACGGCTCACCTACTAACGCTTTCCCGCTGATTAATTTTAGCGAGAAAAACATCCGGACGGTACTGTCCAGCCCGGATGAAACAAGGTTGCAAACGGGCGATCCTGTTCTTCTGGATTATGGCATCCGGGGCAGCCTGACCTGCCGGGCCGGTATTGCTGCAACAGGTGCTGCCATGATGCAAAAGCAACACGGGGATGTCCTGGAGGCCTTTTTTAAACCTTACTTTGCAGCCCTGGCCGCCTGGTACGAAAGCCTGTCTGTGGGGGCCAGCTGCTCAGAGTCTTTCGAAGCCGTCCGATCTGTCTTTGGTACATTAGCTGACTTTGGGGTTTCTTTAAATCCCGGCCATTGCATTGCCACAGACGAGTGGACCAACAGCCCCTTTTACGAAGGCTCTCCTCACCGGCTGGCCAGCGGATCCTACATCCAGAGTGATGTGATCGCCTCGCGCCAGGATCCTGTCTGCCTGGCCATTATGGAAGATGGCCTGGTTGTGGCGGACCTTTCCATGCGTGATGCGCTCCAAAAAGAATATCCTGATGTTGCAAAACGGATCCAAATGAGGCGGGAGCAGGTCCGTACTGTGATTGGCATTGACCTGGATGAGGATGTCCTGCCCCTGTCCAACTGCCAGGCGGTCTTTCATCCCTTCCTCTTGGATATGAGCTGGATTTTTGCGATTCGCTGAGGGGACTTGTCTTGACAAGCTGGCAAATGATTGGCTATACTGCCGTTACTGGCCTGTGAAGGGAATGAGATGTCAAAAAGACAAAAGAGAGGGAGTGGCTGGTGTAAACTCCTGTCGCCAGGCATCGTCCCACCCCTGAGGTGTTATCGCAAGATAAACGGCTGGCCCCGTTACCGGCCAAAATAAGCGGACGTTAACCACGTCAATCTGGGTGGTACCGCGGATTTGCCCTATTAGCGAATTCGTCCCGGCATTAATTTGTCGGGACTTTTTTTATTAAAGGAGGTCTTTTCATGTCAGAAAAGAACAAAAAAGTCGAAGCAATCACTGCTATGGCGGATGATTTCAGCCAATGGTACACAGATGTGGTACTCAAGGCTGAACTGATTGACCACTCAGCGGTCAAAGGCTGTATGATCCTCAGGCCGTATGGTTTTGCCATCTGGGAAAATATCCAGCAGAATCTGGATGCCATGTTCAAGGCTACAGGTCATGAAAATGTGGCCATGCCGCTTTTCATACCGGAAAGCCTGCTGCAAAAAGAAAAAGATCATGTTGCAGGATTCGCACCGGAAGTGGCCTGGGTCACCCATGGCGGATCAGAAAAACTAGCGGAAAGACTTTGCGTGCGGCCCACCTCCGAGACGCTTTTTTGCGACCATTATGCCCGGGTTATCCAGTCCTGGCGCGATCTGCCCAAGCTTTACAACCAGTGGGTCTCGGTGGTGCGCTGGGAAAAGACCACCCGGCCCTTTTTGCGCTCGACTGAGTTTTACTGGCAGGAGGGCCATACCGCCCATGCCACTGCCGAAGAAGCAGTAGAGGAAACCTTGCGCATGCTGGATGTCTATGCCAAATTCTATGAGGAAATCCTGGCCATACCGGTGATCAAGGGGCAAAAAACGCACAAGGAGAAATTTGCCGGGGCTGTGGATACCTATACAGTCGAAGCCATGATGCATGACGGTAAAGCCCTGCAATCAGCCACCAGTCATTATTTTGGAGATGGTTTTGCCAGGGCCTTTGAGATCCAGTTTGCGGATAAAAACAACCAGCTCCAGTATGTCCACCAGACATCTTGGGGTCTTTCCACTCGTTCAATTGGGGCCATTATCATGGTGCATGGTGATGATGACGGCCTGATCCTGCCTCCCAGAATTGCACCTGTCCAACTGGTCATCATTCCGATTGCCGCCCATAAAGAAGGTGTCCTGGAAAAAGCGCTCAGCCTGCAGGAGAGCCTGGCCGGCAAGCTGCGAGTCAAGTTGGACCAAAGCGATAAAATGCCGGGTTGGAAGTTCAGTGAATATGAGATGAAGGGCGTGCCCTTGCGTCTGGAGATTGGGCCGCGTGACCTGGCCCAGGACCAGTGTGTGGCAGTGCGGCGTGACACTGGTGAAAAAATCACCTTGCCATTGGCCGGCCTGGCTGAAAGTGTGGAACAGCTGCTGGAGCAGATCCAGGCTGACCTTTACAAAAAAGCTCAAAACAGCATGGCAAGCAGGATCAGGGACGCTGTTGACTGGGCTGCTTTTACAGCTGCCATTAAGGAAAAGAGTGGTTTTGTCCGGGCCATGTGGTGTGGAGACAACGCTTGTGAAGAAAAGATCAAGGAGGAGACCGGAGCCACTTCCCGCTGCCTGCCCTTTGCTCAAGAAACGATTGCTCCAACCTGCGTCTGCTGCGGCAAAGCTGCTCAGCAGCTGGTTATCTGGGGTCTGGCCTACTAAGAAGGTCAGCTTAAAAGGAGGTAAGCTAAATGTTGCAAAATGAACTGGCTAAACGCGATCTGTTACCGATCCTGCAAATGGCAGACGGGCAAAGCTGCACTGCAAAGTTATGGCCGCAGCGGCGTCAAGAACTGCTTGATATCTTAAGTGAGAATATCTATGGCTATACACCGGCAGCACCAGACCAGGTCAGCGGAACTGTCATCGAAAGCAGTGATGTGGCCTATGCTGGCAAGGTCCGACAAGAAAAGATCAAAATCAGCTTTGTCACACCCCAGGGCGAGTTTTCCTTTCCGTTGCATCTATTTATCCCGCATGCTGTCCCAAAGCCGCCCTTGTTTTTGCACATTGCTTTCCGCCCGGATCTGCCGGACCGTTATAGTCCAATCGAAGAGATTTGTGACAACGGTTTTGCCCTGGCCCTGTTTTGCTATCATGATGTCACACCGGACAGCTTGTTTGCTGACTATACAGCAGGCCTGGCAGCCCATTATATAAAGGACAACAAACGCCAGTCTGCTTCAGAATGGGGCAAAATCGGCATGTGGGCCTTTGGAGCCAGCCGGGCCTTGGATTATCTCAAGACCAGATCTGATCTGGATCATGAGAAGGTGGCTGTGATCGGCCACTCACGTCTGGGCAAGACAGCTCTCTGGTGTGCTGCCCAGGATGAACGTTTTTTCATGGCTGTTTCCAATAATTCTGGTTTTGGCGGAGCTGCACTGGCCAAGCATGGTGCCGGTGAAAGGGTGGCTGACTTCTTACGAGTAGGCAGTTATGACTGGTATTGCGAAAAATTCCAGACCTTTGTCGGCAAAGAAGATGAACTGCCTTATGACCAGCATTTTCTACTGGCAGCTATTGCTCCGCGCCTGATTTGTGTCGGCAGTGCCGAATTAGATCGCGGGGCTGATCCCAGATCGGAATTTTTGTCCTGCCTGGCAGCCAGTCAGGCTTATGAACTGCTAGGTGAAAAGGGCTTGGTTACTCCAGACCATTATCCCGCACCCGGCAGCCATCTGGCCACTGGCAGGATTGGTTATCACTACCGCAGCGGAACTCATTTTTTCTCCCGGACTGACTGGCAGCATTACATGGAGTTTTTCCACGCCAAGCTGACCTAGTTGCTTGACGCCAGGAGCTGGCTTGGCTAAACTGGAAAAGATTTGTTTAGCTGCGGAGGTTGGATATGGCATTAACCGTTCTGGTTCTTTTTGGTGGTGTTTCGACTGAACATATTATTTCTTTACGTTCAGCCTACAATATTATTTCAGGCTTGCGGGCTGCTGGATTTAAGGTGCAAAAAGCCGGCATCACCCAGCAGGGTGAGTGGCTGGCCCAGCATGGACCAGATGAAGAAATTCTGGAAAACAAGTGGCAGGATGCAGCCCAGCGGGCAGCAGCCCAGGCTGAGCCTTACCCGGTCCGCTCACCCCGTGACCTGATTTTATCTGTCTGTGAAAAGGAGCCTGATTGTATCTTTCCCGCTGTGCATGGCATTAATTGTGAAGATGGTGCCCTGCAGGGTCTTTTGACCTTGGCCGGCTTTCCCTTTGTTGGCTGCGGGGTGCTGGCTTCTGCAGCCTGTATGGACAAGGCGCATGCCCGCAAGATCTTCAGCCAGGCTGGCCTGCCCCAGTGTCGTTACCTGGTTCTGGACCGCCAGCAGATTGAACAGGAAGTTGCCGCTGTAGTACGGCAAGTGGAAGAAGAAATTGGTTTCCCCTGTTTTTTAAAACCCAATAATGGCGGCTCTTCTGTCGGCACCAGCAAGGTGGCCAGCAAAGCAGAACTGGCCCGGGAGCTTTTGGCTGTCAGTCGCTTTGATCAGAAGGTGATGGTCGAGGAATTTATCAAGGGCAGGGAGATTGAAGTTTCTGTCTTAGGCCGTCTTGATGTCAAAACTGGAGCTCTAGGCGAAATAGTTGCCAAAGAAGCAGCTTATTATGATTATCATGCAAAATATTTCAGTAAGGATGGAGCAGATGTCATGGTGCCGGCCCGCCTGCCGGCTGACCTGGCAGATCAGATCGAAAAGCTGGCAGTCAAGGCTTACCAGGCTATTGGCTGCAGTGGCCTGGCCAGGGTAGACTTCTTTTTGACTGTAGATGATGCTGTCTATTTAAATGAAATCAATACCTTGCCCGGTTTTACATCCATCAGCGTTTACCCCAAAGCCTTTGCCGCCAAAGGATTGGAACTGCCGGAGCTGGTCAGCCAGCTTTGCCAGCTGGCCATTACAGAAAAAAAGCTGGCCCAGCGTTTGGAAAGCATATGAGCAGGCAGGACAGGGCGCAAGCGATTGGCGTTTTTGATTCCGGTCTGGGTGGCTTGACTGTGCTCAAGGAGCTGATGGCTGAGCTGCCCCATGAAAATACAATTTACTTTGGCGACTCCGGCCGGGCACCTTATGGCACAAAATCGGCTGAGACCGTCAGGAATTTTTCTTTGCAGATAGCCCGCTATTTACTGGAACAGCAGGTCAAGATGATCATAATCGCCTGCAATACAGCCAGTTCACACGCTTTTGCCGCGGTTGCCCAGCTGGCAGATATCCCTGTGCTGGAGGTGATCGGGCCGGGTGCTGAACAAGCCCTGGCTGCCAGTAAAGAAGGACGGATCGGGATTATCGGGACTTCCGGCACGGTCAGCAGCAAGGTCTATCCAGCAGCCATCCGGCAGCTGGCTCAAGGCGGGGTCAGGATTTATCAGAAAGCCTGCCCGCTTTTTGTCGGTCTGGCTGAAGAAGGCTGGTGGGATCTGCCAGTGACGCGGGAGATTGCCCGGATTTATCTGGAACCGCTGCTGGCTGAAAATATTGACACCCTGGTTCTGGGCTGCACCCACTACCCCTTGCTGGAAAATGCGATCAGAGCTGTGGCAGGTGAGCGGGTCCTGCTGATCAATGCTGGCAAAGCAGTAGCAAAAAATGCCCGCCAGGTCCTGGAAAAACTGGATTTAACTAATGATCAGGCTGCGGTCGGCCAGCATCTGTATTATACTAGTGACAGTGCCCTGCAGTTTGCCCGTCTGGGTGGCATATTTCTGGCTGAGCCAATCAGTCAGGCCAGACGGATTGATATTGATGGCTATTAGATTTACTTCAGCTTAACCTGGAAAGGATAGATTTTATGAAACCAAATGCTCTTTTGACTATAAGTGGTCGCCAGTGGAGCGGCCATGAGGAGCCAGCCTTGATTAAGCTGATCACTGAAGGCAGCCTTTATCAGCGTGATGGCAACTGGTATGTTGTCTACGATGAAAGCAGTGCCACAGGCATGGAAGGCACCAAAACAACGATTGAGGTCACCAAATCAGGCCAGATCACCTTAACCAGGGCCGGCACGCATGAAATGCAGCTGTCTTTTCTGGCCGGCAGCCGCCATATCACCCGCATGGATACACCATATGGTAGCCTGGATGTTGCGGTCTACACCAGCTTAGTGCAAAGCGAGCTGAATCAGACTGGCGGCTATGTTCAGCTGGGCTATACCATCGACTTCAACAATGAGGAGCAGATGAACACCCGGCTTGATGTGACAGTCCGTTTGCTGGAGGAGTAAAGAGCCGGTAATCCGCAGCAGGTTTTTCGACCAAATATGTTAAGTAGATGGCAATCCTGTATAGCTTAATCAGTTGTCTGATTCTGATTATGGAGGAACAATAAAACTGCTGGGGCAATTAATTGACCAAAACCTGGGCTTGCGCTATCGAGTAAACATATTTCAGCTGACAGGATAGTGGCAAGGCTTTTTATAACTGACAGGAAACAAAGGAACAGATATGGACAATTATGCTTTAAAGCAGTTTTGCAAAGAGGAAGAGGCATTTGGCTTTGCCGGCTGGGACTTTTCCCACTTGAAGAACAGAATGCTTGAAGAAAAGTTGCCTTGGGATTATAAAGAAATCATCAAAAAATTTCTCAAACCCGAGCATAAATTACTTGATATGGGTACTGGCGGCGGTGAATTCTTACTGACCTTGCATCATCCCTTCACCAATACCTCTGTTACAGAAATGTGGGAGCCCAATGTCAAATTATGTATGGACAAACTAGTTCCGCTGGGAGTAGAGCTGAGGCAGGTGTCAAGCGACTCTGCCCTGCCTTTTGCGGATAATGCTTTTGATATTATTCTGAACAGGCACGAATCATTTGATATAAAGGAAGTACACAGGATCCTAAAACCCAATGGGCTTTTTATCACCCAGCAGGTGGGTGGAAAAAATAATGAAAGTCTCTCAAAAGCATTAATAAAAGACTTTCGCCCACCATTTGCCAAAAACACGCTGGAGAATAGAGTAAAGGAGCTGGCAGGAACTTCCTTTGCTGTTTTACATGCCGATGAATATTTTCCCTATCTGCGTTTTAAGGATCTAGGGGCTCTAGTTTATTATGCAAAAATCATTGAATGGGAATTCCCAGGATTTTCAGTAGATAACTGCTTTGCAAAACTGTGTGAATTAAACGCAGCAATAAAAAAGAAAGGCTACCTAGAAAGCGTGGAGCATAGATTCATTCTTGTGGCAAGAAAGCAAGAATAGCTGGAAATCTTTTTCTTAAAGCTATTGCTGAAAAATAATAAGTTGGCAAGCTAACTGCTACTAAAACACTAGCGCTTACTTTTACACTTAACGACTTAACGATTCGCTGATTTCGCTAGTTGACAGGAGGACCTTTCTATTAGATAATATTGTTCGCGTCTGTGGAGGTGAACAATGTTGTTAGATATAAAAAACATAGCACAAGACAAGGTCGCCTTCATTGATTTAGCAACGGAAATCAGGAACAAGGACCTGATAGAGTCACTGCAGGAGTACCAGCTTGTTGGAGCACCAGTTTTTTCTGGCAGGCTGACAGTAGCCGGAGAGGGAGTATTCACCTTGCAAGGCCAGCTGACTGCGAATGTGATTGGCCAGTGCGGCCGCTGCCTGGCAGCGGTGCCCAGATCATTGCAGATTGAAGTGACGGAAATCTACCGTCCGCAAGCTGCTGCTGATGAAGATGGCTATACTTACACAGGCCAGGAGCTGGACCTGGAACCAGCTCTTTGGGATAATCTGGTTCTGGCCTTGCCAGCCAGGCTGCTGTGTCAAGCAAACTGTCGGGGCTTATGTCCTGTTTGTGGTCAGAATCTAAATGAGAAAGACTGCAAGTGTAAAAGTAGAGAAAATGAAGCTGATAATCCGTTTGCTCAGCTGAAAAATTTGCTTTAGGCATGTCAGACGCTATGCCAGCGCTACTGACGGAGGTGTAATAATGGCTGTCCCGAAACGTAAATGGTCCAAAGCAAGGACCAGAAGGCATCGTTCCAACTGGAAACTGGCTCTGCCCAGCCTGGTTGATTGTCCCAGATGTCATAGTCTCAAAATGTCACATAAGGTCTGTAAATCTTGCGGTTACTACAAGGGCAGGAAAGTTCTGGAAACAAGCAAGGCTAACGCCGAAAGCTGAGTCTGGTTACTTAAAACAGCAAGCCAAACAGCAACGGCAGCGGGGATGATGACATGCTCGCTGCTTTTTGTGCTTGTCAATTTTGGGCCAGGTCCAGGGAGGAATATATATGATGCGGCCAGAAGGTCATTTGATCAGCGCTGTTGCCGCAGGCAGTATAGCGGCAGACTTAGGTTTGGCGCCGGGTGATTATCTCTTGCTCATAGACGGCTCTGCGGTGGTGGATATCTTCGACTACCATATGCGCCAGCAAGAAGAACAGCTGTTGCTGACTGTGCGCCGGCAAGACAGCGTGATTGAATATGAAATTGAAAAAGATGAGGCTGAAGATTTAGGTCTGTCTTTTGCCAATCCGTTGATGCAGGATTGTCTAGAGTGTGACAACAATTGCGTGTTTTGCTTTATTGATCAGCTGCCACCGGGTTTGCGCAGCAGCCTTTATGTAAAGGATGATGACCTGCGGTTGTCATTTTTGACAGGTAACTACGCCACTTTGACCAACCTGACTGACCAGGAGCTGGAGCGCTTGATCCAGCTGCGTTTTTCACCCCTCAATATTTCCGTGCATACGACCGACCCACAACTGCGCAAAAAGATGCTGCGCAACAAAAAAGCTGGTGATGTGCTACAGCGTCTGCAAAAAATAGCTGCTGCAGGGCTGGAGATTAACTGTCAGATTGTCTTGTGTCCTGAGCTCAACGATGGTGATCAGCTAGATAAAACCCTGGCAGATCTGGCCGGGCTGGGCCCACAGCTGGCCAGTGTGGCAGTGGTGCCAGTCGGACTGACCCGTCATCGTACTGCCAACAGGCTCTTTCCGCTGCGCCCTTTCAGCCAGGCTGAAGCAGCCCGTCTCCTAGACCAGATAGATGCGCACCAGACCGGCTTTTTGGCCTGTCAGGGTCGCCGGCTTGTTTATGCAGCTGATGAGTTTTATCTGCTGGCCGGACGGCCTTTGCCGGCTGCTGCTTATTATGAGGGTTATCCCCAGCTGGAAAATGGTGTCGGCATGATGACCAACTTCATCGCAGAACTGGAAGAGGGCTTGACTGGCGCCAAGCCAGCTCCAGCCTGGTCCGGCCATCTGGTCTTGGGCACAGGGACAGCTGCGGTGGCCATGTTCACACCTTTTCTGGCCCAGCTGGCCCGGCTGGCCGGATGTCCGGTCACTGTCTGGCCGGTGGAAAATGAATTTTTCGGTAAGACAGTCACAGTGGCGGGCCTTGTTACCGGCCAGGATATCAAAAAGCAGCTGGCGGAGCCCTTAACTCAGCTTAAACAGGCAGGCCAGGTCCCTTTACTCTTGTTGCCGGACAGCATGTTTAAGGCCGATGCAGAAATAATGCTGGATGATATAACAAGAGAAGAGCTGGTCAGGGCGTTGGATGTCCCGGTTATCATTGTGGCAGCCAGCGGTACAGAGCTGGTCCGGCAG
This sequence comes from uncultured Oscillospiraceae bacterium, assembly GCA_964654125.1. Taxonomy (GTDB): domain Bacteria; phylum Bacillota; class Clostridia; order Saccharofermentanales; family UBA5734; genus JAAYBY01. The sequence continues at coordinate 33,387 of CAZZGG010000008.1, read as the reverse complement.
CTGGTGCTGATCGGTCAAGGACAAGGAGAAATAAAATGAGTAAACCGGTAGTGGCTATTGTGGGACGGGCTAATGTGGGCAAGTCCACCTTGTTCAACTATCTGGCAGGAGAAAGACTGGCTATTGTGGACGATATGCCCGGGGTGACCCGGGACCGCCTTTACAGTGAAGCCAACTGGCGGGGCCGTGAATTTGCCCTGGTGGACACAGGTGGCATAGAACCACATGCCAATGACCAGATACGCCGCTTTGTGCGCGAACAGGCCGAGATAGCAATTGAAACAGCTGATGTGATAATATTCCTGACTGATTATAAAACTGGCGTGACAGCAGACGACGAGGAGATTGCCCAACTTTTACGCCAGTCTGGCAAACCTGTCCTGCTGGCTGTGAACAAGGTCGATCAGGTGGGTGATATGCCGGCTGGCGTCTATGAGTTTTATAACCTTGGTCTGGGCCAGGTTTATCCGGTTTCAGCTGCCCATCGCCTGGGCGTTGGTGAGCTGCTCGACGATCTACTGGCAGAATTTGACGACCCGGTCCAGGATGATGCGGACGCAGAGCGGATCAAGGTTGCAGTCATCGGTAAGCCCAATGCCGGTAAATCCTCCCTGATCAATTATATGCTGGGTGAGGAGCGTCTGATCGTGACTGACCAGCCCGGCACAACCAGGGATGCCATTGATTCACTGATTGATAATAAGTACGGCTCTTACACATTTGTTGATACAGCCGGTTTACGCAAAAAGAGCCGGGTTGATACAGCGGTGGAAAAATACTCAACAATCCGCTCACTATCAGCTATAGAAAAAGCTGATGTCTGCCTGATCATTATTGATGCGGCTGAAGGGGTGACTGAACAAGATACCAAAGTGGCAGGTTATGCCCACAACCAGGGTAAAGCTTCTGTTTTGGTTGTCAACAAGTGGGATTTGGTCGGCAAAGAGGCGGATGCGCAGACCCGCTGGCAAAACCAGTTGCGCACTAAATTTGCCTTTATGCCCTATGCACCAATCCTGACCATATCAGCCAAGACCGGCCAAAGAGTGGCAGAGATCTTCCCCTTGATCAACCAGCTTGCTGAAGAAGCCAGTCGGCACATCTCAACCGGGGTGCTCAATGACCTGATCAATGAGGCTGTGGCCATGACCCCGCCGCCCCAGGATAAGGGTCGCCAACTGAAAATATACTATGCCACCCAGGTTGGTGTGCGGCCGCCCCAGTTTGCCCTCTTTATCAATGATCGTAAACTAATGCACTTTTCATATGAAAGGTATCTGGAGAACCAGTTGAGGCGGAGCTTTGGCTTCAACGGCACACCTGTGCGCCTGCTGTTGCGTCCAAAAAGTAAAAATGATTTACCAGCTGCCAGGAAAGGACCAAACAAACAGTGACAAAAGCTAAAGATAAAATCAGAAACATTGCAATTATTGCCCATGTGGACCATGGCAAAACAACAATCGTTGATGTCCTGCTCAAGCAAAGCGGCATTTTTCGCGAAAATGAGCAAGTTGGCAGCCAGATCATGGATTCTAATGATTTGGAAAAAGAACGCGGGATTACCATCCTGGCCAAAAATACAGCTGTTGAATTTGACGACCACCATATCAATATTGTTGATACGCCTGGCCATGCTGATTTTGGTGGTGAGGTGGAGCGCATCCTCAAGATGGTCGATGGTGTCCTGCTGGTGATTGACGCCCATGACGGGCCAATGCCGCAAACCCGTTTTGTCCTGCGTAAGGCCCTGGCCATGGAACTGGTTCCAATTGTGGTTATCAATAAAGTTGACCGCCCTGATGCCCGTTCATTGGCTGTGCTGGATCTGGTGCTGGATCTTTTTATTGAGCTGGGCGCCAATGACGAACAAATTGATTTTCCGGTTATCTTCGCCTCAGCCCGCTTAGGTCTGGCCTGCTCCAGCCTGGACCAGCTGGAAGCTGCTATTTTGGCAAAACAGACAGATGCTTTGGGCTTTAGGCCTTTGCTGGAAGCAATCAGGGACCGGGTGCCGGCACCTGGCGGCCAGCGCGATGAGCCCTTGGCTCTTTTAATTTCCAGTGTTGATTATGACAGCTATGTCGGCCGGATCGGGATTGGCCGCATCGACCGGGGCCATCTGGCACCAGGCCAGCAGGTGCTGGTCTGCCGTTATGGCAAGCCAGGCCAAAGGTCTGGCAAGATCGCGGGTCTTTTTGCCTTTGCCGGCTTAAAAAAATTGGCTGTAGAAGAGGCTGCAGCTGGTGAGATAGTGGCTGTGACCGGTCTGGATGACCTTAATATCGGCGACACCATCTGCGCACCGGAGGCTGCTATCCCCCTGCCTTTTGTCGCCATTGATGAACCGACCATCGCTATGACCTTTTCGGTCAATGATAGTCCCTTTGCCGGCCAGGAGGGGCGTTTTGTCACTTCCCGCCATCTCAGGGAAAGGCTCAGGCGGGAAACCCTGACCAATGTCGCCATGCAGCTGGAAGAGACACAGACCACCGAATCATTTATTGTTAAGGGCCGGGGCGAACTGCACCTTTCTATCCTGATCGAGACCATGCGCCGGGAAGGCTATGAATTTGCTGTCGGCAAGCCCAGGGTGATTGTCAAGGAAATAGATGGTGTCAAGCAGGAGCCGGTTGAGCTGCTGCAGGTGGATCTGCCTGAGGAATATATGGGTGTTGTCATCGAAAAACTGGGCCGGCGCAAGGCTGAACTGGTCAATATGGAGCCGCCCCAGAAAGGTTATAGCCGGCTCCAGTTTCGAATTCCTGCGCGTGGCCTGATCGGCTACCGCTCTGAGTTTTTGACAGATACCAGGGGCAACGGCATCATGAACAGCAGCATTGCCGGTTATGAGCCCTGGAAGGGTGAAATCCAGGCGCGTGGGCATGGTGTGCTGGTTGCCTGGGAGACAGGCGAAGCTGTGACATATGGCCTGCATAATGCCCAGGAAAGAGGCAGCTTATTCATAGGCCCGGGCACAGCTGTATATGCTGGCATGATAATCGGCACATGCCCGAAAAATGATGATATAATTATTAATGTTTGCAAGCGCAAACATGCAACCAATATCCGGGCGGCCGGTTCAGATGATGCTTTACGCCTGATCACACCCCTGGTCTACAGCCTGGAACAATACCTGGAATTTATTGCTGATGATGAGCTGATCGAGATAACCCCGCAGTCGATCCGGCTGCGCAAGAAGGTTCTTGATGCCGGCCAGCGCAGTAAGCTGCAGCGTAGCTGAGCCGTCTAGAGCAAGAAATACCCTCAAGGGGGAACAGTCATGTCAAAAAAAATAACACGCACATTAAGTTTTATTGCCATCCTTTTTTTGTTGATCGGCGTAACCGCAGCCGGATTTTACTTCGGGCTGAACTATGTGCTTTCACAAAACAGCCGTTTTGAGTCATTGGCAAAAGAATTCAGCAAGAACGGCGAAAAATCTATCAGTCAGGATACACCAGGGGCTGTGGAGATTATCATTGCCCGTTCTTCTGACACCAAGAAAATCGCACAGCTGCTTAGTGAAAAAGGCATCATCAAGAACACTTTCATGTTCACTATCCTGTCCAAATTCAATGGTTTTGACGGGGCTTACATGGCCGGCACCCATTATGTCCTGCCTGAGATGGGTTATGATGAAATTATGTATGTCCTTTGCCAAAAGCCGCATGCAGTCAGGGTCACCTTCCCGGAAGGCCTGAACTACCTGGAGGTCAAGCAGCGCCTGAAAGATGCCGGAGTGCGCTTTGATGAAAAGGTACTCGACTCCATGATGAGTAATCCGCAGCTTTTTCTTGATTATGACTTTGTGACCCAGATCGAAAAAAAAGAGGGGCGCGACTGGCTGCTGCAGGCTTATCTTTTCCCTGACACCTATGAGTTTGATATCAATACTGATGAAGAGACTATCATCAGAACCTTTCTTAACAACACCAGTGGCAAGTTCACGGATGAGTATTATGAGCGGGCCAGCTACATCAACATGACCATGGATGAGGTGCTGACCATGGCTTCCATAATCCAGATGGAATGTGGCGTGATTGAAGAGATGCGCACTGTCTCCGGAGTTTTTTACAACCGGATTAAGGCTGACATGACTTTCAGCTCCTGTGCCACAGTCAACTACCTGCGCAAAGAAGACGGGCTTGAACCAAAGTTGTGGTTGCTCAACGCTGATATTTACATGTATGAGAATAATTTATACAATACTTATCTCTACAAGGGGCTGCCGCCCGGGCCAATCTGTGCACCGGGTGATTTTGCCATAAAGGCTGCCCTTTGGCCGGAGCAGCATAAGTATTTGTTTTTCAGCGCCAAAGGTGACGGGACTAATGCCTTTGCCACCACTATAGAACAGCAGGAAAAAAATATAGCCTACTATCAGAAGCTGCTTGAAGAAGGGCAGGATTGACTATGACTAATCCGGTTCCGGAACTGCTGGCACCAGCTGGTGATCAAGAAAAACTGATCCAGGCCATCCGCTACGGGGCAGACGCTGTTTATCTGTCTGCCCGTGATTTCGGCCTGCGGGCCGCCAGTGCCAATTTTTCCCAGGCAGAGCTGTATGAGGCCGTGCAATATGCCCATGCCGCAGGGGTAAGAGTCTACCTGGCTCTTAACATCCTGGCTCATCCTGCTGACCTGGACCAGCTAGCCCAACGGATTGATGAGCTGCTGGCTGCCGGCCCGGATGCCGTGATTGTGGCTGACCCGGGAATTATGCAGCTGGTTCGGCAAAAAAGCCCGGCCATGCAGATTCATCTCAGCACCCAGGCCAATACGACCAACGCTGCTGCTGCCTTGTTCTGGCATGAACAGGGCGTTAAGCGGATTGTGCTGGCCCGGGAGTTGACGCTGGCTGAGATAGGGAATATCCGCCGCCAGACACCTGACAGCCTGGAACTGGAGGGCTTTGTCCATGGCGCCATGTGCCTGGCCTACTCCGGACGCTGTCTGCTTTCAGCCTATCTGACCGGGCGGGATGCCAACCGGGGCCGCTGCAGCCAACCCTGCCGCTGGTCCTACCAGCTGGTTGAGGAGAAAAGACCAGATCTGCCCTTGCAGCTAACTGAGGATGCCAGGGGTTCTTATTTATTAAACAGCCGTGATATGTGCTTGATTGAGCATATTCCCCAGTTAATCAAGGCCGGCTTGAGCAGCCTTAAGATTGAAGGGCGCACCAAATCAGCCTTTTATGTGGCCACAGTGGTCAAGGCTTATCGAGCAGCCCTGGATGCCTGGCAGGCCGATCCGGCCGCTTGGCAGCTTGATCCGGCCTGGCTGGATGATCTAAAAAAGACGGTGCACCGTCCTTTTGATACAGGCTTTTATTTCAGTGAAGTTGGCAAGGCAGCTAAACTGTCAACCCGGCAGCTGGAAGTGCGCCAGGCTGACGTGGTGGGCCAGGTCAAAGCCTGGCGCCAAGAGCAGGGCCTGGCCCTGCTGGAGCAAAAAAACCGCATCCAGCTAGGGGATGAACTTGAATTGGTCCAGCCCCAGGGAGCGGTTTTGCCTATTGTGGTAAAAGAGATCTATGATCTGGATCTGCAGCCGCTAGAAGCCACACCGCATGCCCAGATGCTTTACTATCTGCCCCTTGCCCAGGCCGTCCGAGTCGGCTCCTACTTGCGCCGGACCAGGCAGCCTAGCTGCTCAAACGATTAAGCACATCCCCAAAGACCCGGCGCAGTTTCTCATCAAAACCGTAAAGGGCGACGATTTCTTTAACTACCACTAGAATTACAGGCCCGATTAAGATGCCACCCAGGCCGTAAATGGCAATACCGATAATCATGGCGACCAAAGTAGCCATGGGATGCAGCCGCATGGCATTGCCTAGAATTGGCGGTTCGATAACCCGGCGGATCATGATCATTACTACCAGCAAAATCAGGGCGCCAAAGCCCGGCAGGACCTGGCCATTGATAAAAAGATAGATCGCGATCGGGACCATGGTGGTGGTCAGGCCCAGGATGGGCAAAAAGTCGACAACTGCAGCAACCAGGGCTAAAATGACAGCGTAGGGCATGCGGATCAGGGCCAGGCCGCCCAGAGCCATGACAAAGGTCAAGATCAAGAGTAAGAGGTAACCGCCAATCACGCGGAAAAGCATGGTGAAGAGCGAATTGACCAGACGCACAGTTTTTTGCCGGAAGAGACGGCTGGTCACATTGCGGCTCAAAAAGACATACATGCTGCGGCTGTCGGCGATAAAATAATAGCCGGACATGACAGCCACTACAATGGCAAAAAACATGATCGGTAAATGACTGGCAAAACTGGCGATGCCATTAAGGATAGCAGTGACAATGCGAGGGATCTCCTGCAAGATCCGCTGTTGCAGGTTAGTCAACTCCTGGTCCAGCATATTTAAGTACTGGGGCGGGATAAAACCACCCAGACGAGCTGAAAAACCCTCCAACTGGCTGATGATGCGGTCAAATAACGCTGTGTCACTGAAAATCTCCGGCAGATAGGCAGCCAGGGTACGCAGCTGACTGATACCAGCCACGATAATTCCGACAAACATACCGGAAATTAAAATGATCAGGACAATATAAACCAGCAGGATCAAGCGTTTTTCACTGCGGGAGCGGGCCAGACCCTGCGGATAGCGTCCTTGCTTGCGGCGCGGTGGCTTGGCGGCTGTATTATCAGCATGATCAGTTGGGCCGCTTTTGCGCCTTTGGATGAATTGCTGCAAATCGAAAATTTTGTTTTTAGTGAAAGTGACCAGACCAATCGCCAATCGGGCCAGGATGTAACCAAAGACAAAAGGCAAAAGGATCACAAAAAGGCGGGCCCCCAGCAAAACTATCCCAGCTGCGATAGCCAGGTAAAGGGTATATTTGATTATTGATAGAATAGTTGCCTTGTCGTTTTGGATCCGATCCTCATTATTCATAAATATGTAATCCCCAATATGCTTTTCAGGTCAGTCTTCTGCCAATTATTATTGTAACAATCTGCAAAATAATTGCCAAGGCAAATTGCCAGTCACCAGGAAAAATTACCAGCTGCTGGCTTGATTTATGCTTTTTACTACTGCCTAAAAGCACCAGAACCGGGATCAGGACGACAGCTGCAACAAAAGCGGCGATCAAGGATGCATAAAAAAGGGAGGTGGCCTGGCGCAGATTGTCCCGCAGCAAACTTTGAGTCAGGCTTGGTAAAAGGGGTGTCAAGGCCAAAGACGCCAGATTTAAAGCCAGGTGGGCAACGATAGCTGGCCAGAGCCGGCCACATTGATGGCGGATGTAGGCCAGGATCAAGCCGGCCAGAAGTGGTGGCAAGATAAAAAAAAGATCAGCATGGTAGAGGGAAAAGGCCAGAGCCTGCCAGATCATGGCCGAAAGCAGGGATCCTTTGGCGGCTAAACCGGCAAAGAGTACTCCGCGAAAAAACAGCTCTTCAATTATGGCCGGTATGATAGCCACTGTCACCAGCACAACCAGGATCAATTGCCAGGGTTTACTGAGCAGATCAGATGTGGCGAAAAAAGACTCTTTCATCTGAGGCAGGCTGACTCCGGCCCGGATCAGGGCATAGACCAGCAGATTGCCCAGCCCTTGCAGGACAACAGCTGCAGAGATTCCAGCTGCTATGGCTAAAAAAAGGCTGCCTGACGCAGCCTTGCGTCCTGTTAAAAGCGGGCCTGGTATGCGGTAATAAATAATGACCAGGACTGCTGGCAGCAAGACCAAAAGGCCTTGCACAAAGATCACGCTCCAGACCAGATGCCGCAGATCAGTCCCGGACAAAAGCCGGGCTAGAGCCGGCCAGTTGCCAGACAGCCAAAAAACGGCCAGACCAAGGAAGGTGTGACCGAGCAGCAAGCTGCCGCCAGCCCTGACCAGGACCTTTTTGTGTGGATCTTGCTCAGCTGCCAGGCCAGGTGGCCGGCGCAAAGCTGGTTTTGGCGCTCGGATCATGGCAGGAGATCCAAATAGGCCTGCCAGATCAGCCAGATCCTTTCATTGAAGAGTAAGAGCAATAAAGTGGCCAGGGCGATATAGGGACCAAAAGCGATTTCAGCCTGGCTCTCAGGCCGCCACAGGCGCCGGACCAGCAAGGGCAAGGCTATGAAAGCTGCCAGAAGGAAAGACAGGCAGAATAAAAAAAGCAGCTGTTCCAGGCCAGTGATAAAGGCACAGGCGGCAAAGAGCTTGACATCTCCCATGCCCATAGCTTCTTTTTTCAGTAGAAGGGAAGCCAGCCAAACCAGGCTGAAAAGAAGCAAGCCGCCGCCCAGGCCAGTTCCGGCATGGATCAGGAGGCGCTGCCACCAGCTATGGTCCTGGTCGCCCTGCAGTAAAATCAAAAGGACAGCACCTGGTAGTAAGGCGATGATGAATTGATCCGGGATTATCTTTGTTTTGAAATCAGCCAGGATAATCAAGAGCAGGGGCTGGGCCAGATAAAGCACAGCAGCCAGGCTGCCACTAAGCCCGAGCAGCTGGCGGGCAACTGAGAAAATTGCTGCATTGCTGAGCATAAGCAGTAGTATGCCTGGGAAAAAAGTGAGACTGGCCTGGCTGCTGCGGGCAGCACTGGTGTCGGTCTCTCCATAATCAAGCAGCCAGCTGGCCGGCATGCGGCGATAAACCAGAGCCAGCAGGCAGCCGGCCAGGCCACCGGCTAAAGTGAAGGGTAAAACAGCCAGCATAGATCATCCTCCTACGCTTGTTTTTTCTATTTTACACAACTTGGCCGGCTGCCGCCACTTCGTGCATTAATCGTGACAGCAGCCAGGTGCAGTGCTATACTAAAAAACGCACAGGAGGGGAGGAGAAAAAGTGAAAAAAATAGTTATTGCAGTTGTGGTTTTGCTACTCCTGGGCCTGGCGGGGATTATTATGCCTCTGTCCATGCATTATGATGCTGTTCAGATGGAAAAGGATATGATTGCCCATGTCATGAGCACTGCTGAGGATGACCTTTTAGCCAGCTGGGCAGGCCAGACCACCAAAGTGACAGGCCGCAATATTGACAGGGTTGTTTCAGCTTTGACACCTACCGAAAGAAAACTGCTTTTCCGCAAACCTGCCTTTACTGAAGACAATGCCATCACTTTAGATTTTCCCAATGGAGCAAGCTTTCTCATAGCTGAACTTGATCCCGAGCTGGATCAAGTTGTTGTTGTCTATAGGTACAAGCGTAAAATACGCTACCTTTCCATCACTGGCTACAAAACATTTTCCTGGCTCAGCCGGGCAGTCAGCCCGGAGGGTATTTATAATGAAAATGAACTCTTATCCGAAACCGGCTGAAAATGAACTGCAGGAAGTCAGTGCGGAAACTATGCGCTTTATGCGGGGTAATTATTTACTTGATGAAGTGGCTGGCAAATATTATGATCTGCCCTGCCTCAAGTTTCGCCAGGCTAAAAAAACCATTCTATCGATCAATATCCTGCCCGGGCGCTTCGATTTCCAGGTGATATTCGGCCGGGCGGAAAGAGAGAAGTTCCTCAGCCAGCGTACTGAATTCCCGGCCTGGATCCAGGCGATTTACGATGCTAGTAAAACTTATCATGATGGCAAGTGGCTATTAATCCCAGTGGCTGATCTGGCCAGCCTGGCAGCAGTCCAGCAGCTGATTCTGATCAAGAAAAAACCTAACCGGAAGCCTTTTGGCAAAGACCAGGCTATCTATTCCAGCTGTGGCATGCGCTGCGATCTTTGTGTTCATTTCACAGGCGGCACGATCAGCCCGCAACAAGGCCAGGAACTGGCAGAACGGGTCAGGCGAGTCTATCAGCTGGATCCTGATCATGAATTCCCACCCTGCCCGGGCTGCAGCAGGGGCGGTATCAGTGGCCAGTTTACTTGTGAGCCGCTAGAGTGTGCCCGCATGAAAGGTCTGACTGATTGTGTGGACTGCAGCTGCTATCCTTGCACCAAGGCTACAGCAGGTTTACCGCCTGCCATCTCCTGGCGCAGTATTGCTGCAGCTGACGTGACCTGGGCGATCTTGCCCTATGTGCCATACCAGTATGGCAACTAAAAAGAAACTATGGCAAAGCTGATTTTTTTAGAAGGTGTTTCCGGGGTGGGCAAGTCGACAGCTTGCCAAAAACTGGCTGACCGACTAGCAAGCTGGGTTTTAAAGTCAAAACTTTCTTGGAATTTGACAACAAAAACCCGCTTGATTTTTACTCCACAGCTTATTTTGCAAAAACTGAATATGAAGCTTTACTGGCTGCCAACTCTGAATTTTTTGCACTTGGCCCAGCCCAGACCCTGGTAGTGGCAGATATTAGACTTGTACACGTTACTACGACAGGACCCAGCCCTTGTTCGCTGAGCCTTTGCTGACGATCCTGCGCGAGCGTGAGTTTTGCTGGCGGCCAAGCAATCCACTGCCCTTTACGGAATACAGCCGGGTCTACCAATTGGTCTGGCAAGAATTTGCCCGAAACAGGCTTGATGAATTTGATTTTTGGCTCTTTGACGGTTCTTTGCTGCACCATCCCTTAAATGATATGCTGCGTAATTATCAAGTCAGTCTTGACCAGGCAACCGGCCAGATTAGATCGCTGAGCGCTGCTCTTTCTGACTGGCCGGCCCAGGTTTTTTACCTAGCTACGGAAAATGTGGCAGAGCATCTGACCCAGGCCAGAAAAAACCGTAATCAAGCAGCACTGACTTTGGAACAGCTGCGTTTTTGGCAAAACCGCAAGCAAATGGATCTGGCTGTGCTGCCCAATCTGAGTCTAACCTACGATCTGATTGACCTGACTGACCACTCCTATGACCTGGCTCTGGACTTGATGGTCCAGCGCAGCCTGGAATCTGACCAAGAACGCCAGGCCAGGCTTTATCCGGTTGTTTTAAGTCAATACAATCCGGCTTGGCCGGACTGGTATGCTGAAGAAAAAGAAAATCTTGGCAAGCTACTGGGCTGGGAAAACATAGCCCGGATCAGCCATATCGGCAGCACTGCTGTGCCAGGGCTTCTGGCCAAGCCTACAATTGATATCTTGGTCGAGATAAAAGAAAAGACGCCTGTTAATCTAGTGAGAACTGCTCTAGCAGCACCATGCTACATCTGTCTCAATCCAGTTGATCAGAATAGGCCTGATCTTAGTCTGATGTTTATCAAGGGCTATCTGGCAACTGGTTTTGCGCCAAAGGTCTTTCACATCCAGGTGCGTTATCCTGGTGAGCAGGCAGAACTGTACTTGCGCGATTACCTGCGCAGCCACCCTGAGACAGCTGCTGCATATGCCAGGCTGAAAAGCAGCCTGCTGCAGGAGTTTAAGCATGATCGGGATGGCTACACCCGTATGAAAGGCGATTTTATTCACGCTGTCACCCAAAAGGCCATCAAGTGCAGGGGTGCCACAAGATCTGAAGATTAACCGATAACCAGTCAGTTTTAGGATGCTTTTGCCTGTGTAAAAAGCTTTTTGAGCAGCAGATTTGCCTGCCTTGACGGAAAAAATAATAGCTGTATAATTAGAAGGGTACACTTTCATATTTTTAAACAGGCAGACTGTTATATCAGCCTGTAAAATATCTGTTTAGCTTAAAAGTGACCAATTGACAAGCTGCTGAGCTGCTTTGTCAATTTTACGCAATTTTTGCGACGAACTTATAACAGGCATAGCCTGGTTAATATAATTATATATTTATGATAGAGCCATATTTTTACTTGCAGGGCAGGTAAAAATAGTGTCAAATGGCATCTATTTTTGGGGAGGAGGCGGGGGATGAGCAAAAAGTCATTGCTTTTATTTGCTCTATTGCTGGCATTTTGGTTATCTATCTCAGCAGAAATAAATTTGCAACATATTTTGGTGGGCAGCTTTTTGGCCTTGTTGATTGTCTGGTTCTGGCATGATCTGGGCCGGCGGCTACCGGGCAAAATAACCGGCAGGGGTTTACTCCATCTGGCTTACTGTCTAGTCCTGCTGGTGGGCTATGTCATTCAAGCCAATTTGGCAGTGGCTAAAGTTTTGCTGCAGCCCAAAAAGGAAATTTATCCTGTTTTCATTGAAATGAACACCCATATTGAAAGCAATTGGCTCAGGGTGCTGCTGGCAATCTGCATTACGATTACGCCGGGAACAGTGACAATAGATGTCAATCCTGATACTGGCTGGTTTATAGTCCATGCCCTGACTGAGGAAATGGGCCGTGATTTACTTTACTGGCGCCTGGTTGACCGGATCAGGGAACTGGAAACATACAGACAGAGGTGAAATTAAAAAATGTTCTGGATGCTGATAGGCTTAACCGGATTGATTTTACTCGTGCTTTTGCGAGCTGTGCTCGGTCCAACTGTAATAGACCGGCTTATCTCCATTAATGCCATCACCGGCAAGGTCAGTGTGGCTATTTTGCTGCTGGCTTTCAGCCGGGAAAAATTTGGTTTTGTTGATATAGCTATTGTTTTTATGTTGTGTGGTTTTGCTGGCAGCCTGTGGATTATCAGGGCTATAACCCCTGGTGACTGGAAACTGCGTCTGCCTGGCACCAAGGGCTTTGAAGACGATGATGAGGAAGGTGAGGTGCTGGCAAATGATTAGCTGGCTGGCCAATATTTGTTTTGCGATTTCCTTTGCCGCTTTCAGTCTGGGCACTTTTGGCCTTTACAGGCTGCCGGACCCCTACACCAGAATACATGGGCTAGGTATTTCTGACACTTTGGGGGTCGGTTTTGTCGGTTTGGGCCTTTTTCTGCTCAGTCCCAGCTGGATTTTGCGGGTGAAAATACTCTTTGTACTGGTTTTATATTGGCTGATCAATCCAACCATGACCCATCTGGTGGCCAAGGCCGGCCTGCTGCATGGAACCAGACCAGTCAAAAAGACCAAGATAAGGAAGGGTTAGATGATGGAATTTATTGCCCAAGACTACTGGACCATGGCCCTCCTGCTCATGCTGGTGGCAGCTGCTTTAGCCATGTATTTTATCAAGAATCTGATCCATGCTGTGATTGTTTTTGGTGCCTACACCCTGCTTTTAGCCTTGGTCTGGCTGCAAATGAATACACCTGACTTGGCTATAACTGAAGCTGCAGCAGGTATCGGTATGACCATTTTGATGATGGTGGCGATTTTCCGCACCAACAGGAAAGAAGAAGACTAGTGAAAAAGATCCGTCTTATGATAAGAACTTTCTTAATCGTTGCCCTGACAATTCTGGCTGTTGGCGCCTTTATTGCCGCAGTTGCCGAGTTGCCACCTTATGGCGGGGCGGACAACCCTGTCCATAACAAGGTCTCAGAGCGTTATATCAATTCTGCTCTAGAAGACACAGGTGTGCTCAATATGGTCACAGCAATAGTGCTTGATTACAGGGCCTATGACACCATGTTTGAGACTATTGTGCTCTTTACAGCCACGCTTGCTGTGGTGGTCACCTTAAAATCATCCAAAAAGGCTGGTGATGAAAAATAAAAGATATAGTTTTAAAAAAAGTTGCCTTGATCATCTTGCCCTTCATTGCCATGTATGGCTTTTATGTCATCTTGCATGGTCATGTCTCACCCGGCGGTTCTTTTGCTGGTGGCATCATTGTCGGCCTCAGCCTGATCGCTTTTTCCACAATCTTCGGACTGGAGCAAGGGCGGCGTAAGCTGCCGGAAAAAGTGCTGGTCTGGACCGAGAGCTATGGCACTTTATGGTATGTGATCATGGGTCTGGTTGGCATCTACAAAGGTGCTCCCTTCCTGGCCAACAAGCTGGCTGGGATTGATCTTGGCCTGCCCGGCAGCCTTTCATCTGGTGGTTTGATCTCCTTGCTTGGCCTCGGAGTTGGCATCAGGGTGGCCAGCACTGTAGTGACATTGTTTTATACCATCATGGAAGAATCGTGAAAAAGAGGTAAGTTTGTGCAGGAATTTATTAACAAGTTAATCATTAACTACCCTTATGTGATTGCGGCAGTCTTATTCTGTATCGGTATCATGACAGTCCTGACCCGCTCGAATCTGTTCAAGAAGCTGATCGGCATCAATATCATGGAAAGTGCAATTTTCATTTTCTTTGTGGCGGCCGGCAATATCAGGTCTGGGGCTGTCCCCATCCTGGATGAGACAGGCTCCCAGCCGGTCTATATCAATCCTTTGCCTTCTGCCCTGATGCTGACAGGAATTGTTGTCAGTGTCAGTGTCACTGCCTTTGCTTTGGCCCTGATCGTGCGCCTTTATAAGTCCAGCGGCTCGACCGACAGTCGCAAGATTGCCCGCTGGCTGGAAGAGGAGCACTAGGATGATACTTGCTGTAAGAGAGCATTTACCAGCTCTTGTTGTCATAATACCTCTGATTTTTGCTTTCATTTTACCGCCCCTGAGCCGCAGGTTACGCCTGATTGAAAACTTGACTATTGTGGGGGCAGTTCTCAGCCTCGGGGCTGCTGCCTGGTTGGCTTTCATTGTTTATAAAACTGACATAAGCGGCATCGACTACCAGATGGGTGGCTGGGCTCCACCTTGGGGCATCTTGCTCAGGGCAGATAATCTAGCCGTTTTTTTCCTGCTGCTGGTAGCCCTGGTCCACTTGCCCATCAGCCTGTACAGTAAGGGCAGATTGCTGGCAGAGGTGGGCAGCAAAGTCAAAGTGGCTCGCTTTTATGCCCTTTACCTGCTCCTGATAGCTGCCTTGTCCGGCATGGCACTGACCAAGGACCTGTTTAATGTCTTTGTCTTGGTCGAGGTGGCCACAATCAGCTGTTGTGCTCTGGTCAGTGCGCAGAGTTCGCCCCGGGCGGCCAAGGCCTCTTTTACCTACCTGATCCTGGCCACCCTGGGCTCTTCTTTTGTTCTGGCCGGCATTGGTTTTATTTATATTAGTACAGGTCACCTCAACATGGGCTTTGCTGCTGAAGGGCTGACCCGGGTCTGGCAGGATAGCCCCCGGCTCATCTGGCTGGCTTTCAGCTTCATGTTAGTTGGCTTCGGGGTTAAATCAGCTCTTTTTCCGCTCCATATCTGGCTGCCGGATGCGCACTCAACAGCGCCTGCTCCTGCCAGTGCCGTCTTGTCTGGCCTGGCTGTCAAAGGCTACATTATCTGCCTCTTAAAGATACTATACGATGTTTTCGGCCAGATCCTGCTCCAGCAGTTTGCGGTCGGTCAGATTCTTTTGTTGGCCGGAGTTATAGCTATACTGGCCGGTTCTGTCTTTGCCCTGCTGCAGGATGAACTAAAACGCCGGTTGGCCTATTCCACTGTAGCCCAGGTCGGTTATATCTTTCTGGGCCTGGGCCTTGTCAATGAAACAGGCCTGAGTGGCGGACTGTTTTATCTGGCCAGCCATGCCTTCAGTAAGGCTGCTTTGTTTCTGGCAGCCGGGGCCATGCTGGCTGCTACAGGCAAGCAGAAAATAAAAGACCTGGCCGGTATTGGCCACAAGATGCCCTTCACCATGGCCGCTTTCACCATCGGCAGCCTTTCCCTGATTGGTATCCCTCTCTTTTCCGGTTTTGTCGGTAAATGGCAGCTGCTGCTGGGCAGCCTTGACCGCGGCAGTGTGCTGGCCCTGGGTGGCATTATCATTGGCAGTGTGCTTTGTGCAGCCTATCTGCTGCCCGTCATCCGTCTGGCTTACTTTGAACCTGCCTCTTTAGAACAGCTGGAAGATCCAGGTCTGACAGCGAAAATTTCACTGGGTCTACTCTCTTTAGGTATCCTGGTTCTGGGTGTTTTCCCGGGCCCTTTCCTGGAACTGGCCCAAAGAGCTGCCGGGCAGATCTTGGGCCAGGGCTGAGCAGAAAGGGATATGAAAAAGAATGGTTAATCTTTTGCTAGCATTATTAAGTGGACTCTTAGGAGCCTTGCTCATTGCCTGCCTGCCCCGTCGTTTCAAACACCTGCAGCAGCTGGTTGTATTATTTACCAGCCTGTCTGCCCTGGTCTTTTGCTGGCGGCTGGCCAGCCAGGTCTGGCAGGGTAAAACGATCGCCCTGCAGGGGCAGATCGCTGGGCTTGCTTTTGTGCTGCAGCCAGACAGTCTGGGCCTAATTTTTGGTCTGATTGTGGCCACACTGTGGCTCTTCGCCGCTGTTTATTCATTGGGCTATATGGCTGAAAAGCCCCACTTAACCAGTTATTATGCCTTTTTCCTGCTCTCTTTGAGTGTGACTTTGGCGATTGCCTTGGCCGGCAATCTACTGGCCTTCTATTTGTTTTATGAATTGCTGACCCTGGTCACTTATCCGCTGGTCATCCAAAATAGGGATGAGGCAACCAGAAAGGCAGGCCGGAAATATGTTTTATACAGCTTATCCGGTGCCGCCCTGATCCTGCTGGCCATGGTGCTCACCTACAGCCAGACTGGGCGGCTGGATTTTAGCAGTATACCTATCCTGAGTCAGGCTGGCCTGTGGGGTCTGAACTGGATCCTGGGCCTTTACATCCTGGGATTTGGGGTTAAGGCAGCCTTGATGCCCCTGCACCGCTGGCTACCTGACGCCATGGTTGCCCCCACCCCGATCAGTGCCCTTTTACATGCTGTGGCTGTTGTTTACTCAGGTGTGTTCGGGATCCTGCGCACAGTCTATTCAATCTTTGGCCAGGAGTTGCTGCAGGAGCTGGCCCTGGCGCAGCTTTTGCCCTGGCTGGCAGTTTTCACCATAATTGTCGGTGTAATTATCGCCACTAGGCAGGATGTCCTGAAAAAAAGGCTGGCCTACCATACGATCAGCCAGCTGTCCTATATCCTGTTGGGGGCCTTCACTTTGCAGCCCTGGGGCTTGGCTGGCAGTCTTTTACACATGATCAGCTATTCCACTTTAAAGATCACTTTGTTTTTTTGTGCCGGGATCATCTCTGAAAAAACCGGTGAGACAAAAATCAGCCACATGGAGGGGATTGGCTGGCGTCTGCCCAAAACCATGCTGGCCTTCGCCGTGGCCAGCCTGGGCATGATCGGCATGTTGCCTCTTAACACCTTCTGGAGCAAGTACTATCTTATGAAAGGCGGAGTCAGCCGGGGCAGCTGGCCCTTGGCTCTGGCCCTGATTATCAGCGGTATCATCAATGCTGTCTGCTTTATACCAACAGTTGTCACGGCCTTTTCCGGCAAGAAGGCTGCAGCACTTGAAAGTGGCAAGAAGCTTTATCTTATGCTTTTTCCCACCCTCCTGCTCGCCCTGCTCGCCCTGCTGCTCGGCTTTTACCCCGGCCTGGTCTGGCCCGGTGTCAGCCAGGTCCTCAGTCAGTTTTTTGCAAAGGTGGTCTAAATAAATGTTGCTGGCCCTGATTCCTCTCATCCCCCTGCTGATCCTGCCCAGCCTCTTGGTAAAAAGACCTAGGCTGGATTATTTACCAACGGTCCTTTACCTGCTCTCTTTTGCCCTCAGCATCTATCTGCTGGGGCAGACTTTGAACGGGCCGCCGCTTGTCTTGCAACTGGCCTGGTCCGGCCCTTTTACCCCTGCTTTGGCCTGCGATAGTCTGACTGCTGTCTTTTTAGTGCTGACCACTCTTTTGTGGCTGCTGGTTTCGCTTTATGGTCCATCCTACATGCGCCAGGAGGGCAAAGCAAAGACTTACCAGGCTATGACAAGCCTGACCCTGGCAGCTGTGTTGGGTGTCTTTCTAGCTGATGATTTCTTCACCCTGCTCTTGTTTTTTGAGATCATGACTGTGGCATCTTATTTCTGGGTTGTCCACCGCTGGGATAAAAAATCAATCAAGGCCGGCTATTTTTACTTGTTCTTCAGTATCATGGCCGGACTTTTACTGGCCCTGGGTATGGTGCTGCTGGCAGAGGCGGCCGGTCAGATGCCTAGTTTTAGCCAAGGTGTGAGCGAACTGCAAAAGCCCGGACTTTATCCCTGGAGCTTAGGGTTACTGGCTGGGGGCTTTGCTATCAAGGCCGGCATGGTTCCTTTCCAGCTCTGGCTGCCTCATGCCCACTCAGCCGCTCCGACACCGGCCAGTGCCCTCTTGTCAGGTCTTTTAATCAAAGTGGGTGCCTATGGCCTGATCAGGGTCGGAGCAATGGCCGGCTGGGGCCGGAGTTTAGCAGCTGACCTGACCTGGCTGGGTCCAGCCCTGATCAGCCTGGGGCTTATAACCATGCTGGTTGGTGTGGCATCCGCCCTCTTGCAAGCTGATGCCAAAAGGCTGCTGGCCTATCACAGTGTCAGTCAGATGGGCTATATTATTCTCGGCCTGGGCTGCGGTCTTTATCTGGCTGAGGCTGGAGGGCTGGCGTTTTTAGGGGCTCTTTATCATATCATCAACCATGCCTTGTTTAAGGCGGCCTTGTTCCTGGGAGTTGGTCTGGTTTATCTGGCTACAAAAGAAACTGATTTGGGTAAACTGGGCGGCCTTTTGAAAAAATTCCCCTGGACTGCCACTTTTATGCTGATCGCAGCCCTGGGTATAGCCGGCCTGCCCGGTCTTAATGGCTATGCCAGCAAGACCTTGCTCCATCACGGTCTTTTACAAGCGGTAGCCAAGGGGCCGGGCTGGCTTGGCTGGGTGGAAAAACTCTTCAACCTGGTTGGCATTGGCACAGCTGCATCTTTCGCCAAGCTTTATTATCTGATTTTTCTCAAAAAAACAGCCAAGAGCCAGTTACCCAGAGAAAAGTTTGCTCTGGGTTCTTTGGCACCGGCTTTGCTCAGCTTGCTGATTGTTGCGATTGGCAGTAATCCTCATTTTACAGCGCAGATCATTCTAGAGCCTGCGGCTAAAGCTCTGGGTCTGGCTGCGGCTGCTGATCTAGCTGCAGTTAATTTCTGGCAGCCGGCTGATTTGCTCAGCATGGCACTCAGCCTAGGCCTGGGCCTGGCCTTTTGCTGGGCTGGTTTGCGCTGGGGCTGGTTTGCCTGGAGCCCGCCCCGCTGGTTGACCATAGAAGGTTTAGTCAGCTTGACTATTGTAACTGCAGCCAGGACCGGCAATCGCCTGGTTAAAAGGACAAAAAGTGCCCGTGATAGGCTGACTGCCTGGTCCGGTCAGTTGCCGAGGCGCCTGACCCGGGCTGTGCGTCAATTTGATCAGGTGCGCCAGGCCTTGGTCGGCCGGACCAGCCTGGTTGGCATCAGTGCAGATGCGGCTATTGTCATCTTTATCCTGATTTTGCTGCTTGCCTGCTACATGCTGGCAGATTTTGGGCTAGGCTGATTTTTAGGTGAGTTAACAAAATGAGTAAAGAGCAGAAAAAACAAAGATGCTTTATTAATCTGGCCGGCTTTATCCTCGCCCTGACAGCCGGCTGGGTTGACACTTTGGGTGTTTATGTTTTCTTGGGCGAAAATTCACCGTTCTTAACCGGCCGGGTAGTGAAACTGGGTAAATACCTGATCAACAGGGAAGCAGGCAAGGCCTTGGCAGTTATGCTCCTGCTTGTGGCCTTCATCACAGGAGCTATTTTGTCCAGCTTGCTGACCAGAAAAAAAGGTCTGGCCGGAGGCCTGGCCCTAGCCGGCTTGTTCCTGCTTCTGACGCCTTTTCTGGCTGGCCTGAAATCCAGTTGGACTCTCTTGACAATTCCTTTGGCGATGGGTGCGCAAAATGCTGCCACCAGCCTGACAGCTATCAATCGGACAACCCATCTGACCGGGCCAACGACTGATATCGGAATCAGCATTGCCTATGGCAATTGGCAGGCGGCTGGCTTCTGGTCTTTGCGCTGGCTGGCTTTTTTCCTGGGGGTTGTCAGTTCATATCTTTTAGTGCGTCACTATCAGGACCAAAAGCAGCTTGCCTGCCTGATCCTGCTGCCAGGTCTGATCATCTTATTGACAGCCCTTTGGCAATGGCAGGGCTGGCGCATCCCTCTAAATGACCTAAACCGTAAAGATAGCCTGCCTTGAAGCATCCTGTTGCTTGAGCAGGGTTACTTCTTCTTCTGTTAGCGGGCGCAGGTCACCGGCTAACTCGACAGCTAAGCGGAATAGGCGTATATCACCTGGTGTGACAGCGGCAGTGACAGGTAGGGACAAGGTGAAACGCAAGGCCAGGCTGGCTATGCCGCGATCTGTCAGGGGCTCATACCAGCATTTGGGGTAAGGCCTGTCTGCGGCTTTCAGGTCAGCGGGCCAGGCGCAGCGGGCCAGAGCTTTTAAGGCCAGTAAGGTCAGATTATCCGCTTTGGCCCTGGCCAGCAAAGGCTGGCCGAATCCTTCCCGTAAATAGGTCAGCCAGTTGAGCGGGAAAAGGACCGAATCGAACTTGAACCTGTCCAGCATGGCCAGGGCGGCGGCATCGCTGTGGGCTGAAAAACCTAGGTGACGGATTTTACCGGCCTGACGGGCTTTGAACAAAGCCTCCATGGCACCATCAGGGGCAAAGACCTCCTCGACATCCTGAAGAGTGTTAACAGCATGGATCTGATAAAGATCAAAATAATCAGTTTCCAGTAGCTGCAGCGAATTGTGCAGGGCTGCCTCGGCTTCTGCCCGGCTTCTTTTTTCTGTTTTGCAGGCTAAAAATACATCCTTTCTCCGACCTGCTAAAGCCGGTCCCAGCTTTTCTTCAGCATTGCCATAGGAGGGGGCAACATCGAAATAATTAACTCCATCAGCCAGGGCTTCTGCAACATAGCGGTTGGCATCGGTCTGGCTCTCATTCATGACAATAATACCGGCAAAACCAATCACAGACAAAGAATCATCTTTACCATATGGACGCATCAGCATAAAAAAACCTCCCTTTATTAATCTGCCTCATTTTTTATTTTATCGCATCTGTTTTTTATTTGCACCTACTGATTAATTGACCGTTCCGGCCAGTTTGCATATAATGGTACAGCCTGGCCCGGCGGGCCGGGTCAATGAGGAGGTTATTATGTTAACAAGCAATACATTACAAGATAAAATTATCGCCAGCCTCAAGGCGGAAACGGCACAAATGCCGCACAGCGCCACTTTGCTGGATTTTTGGCGTGCCTTGTCACGCGTGGTTGTCGAACTGCTGACCGAACGCTGGGAGAAGACCAGCCTGCTATATAAGACAGGCCGGCAGACCCATTACTTTTCGGCAGAATTTCTGGAAGGCCGCTCTTTACTCAACAATCTGATCAACCTGGGTCTTTACGATACAGCCAAACAAGCAGTGGAAGGCCTGGGTTATGATCTGGCTGAACTGCTGGAGCAGGAGACCGATCCAGGCCTGGGTAATGGTGGCCTGGGCCGCCTGGCTGCCTGCTTTTTAGACTCGGCTGCCACGGCTGATCTACCGGTCAGTGGTTATGGCATCCTTTATCGTTTCGGACTTTTCCGCCAGGAAATCGAAGATGGTTTCCAAAAAGAATATCCTGACGCCTGGATGGAACAGCCCTATCCTTTTGTCGTACGGCGCGACCAGCAAAAAATTCTGGTCCACTTCAGCGACCTGGATGTTATAGCGGTGCCCTATGACCTGCCTGTCACAGGTTACAAGACTGACAATATCAACACCCTGCGCCTTTGGAAGGCCGAACCTGCCTTGGAATTTGACTTCAACCTGTTCAACTCCCAGCGTTTTGATGATGCTGTCATGCAGCACAACCGGGTCAATGATATCTGCCGGGTGCTCTATCCCAATGATTCATCTTATGACGGCAAGGTCCTGCGGGCGCGCCAGCAATACTTTTTTGTCAGTGCTTCTTTGCAGTCAATTATAGCCGACTACATCCGTCATCATGGCCGTGATTTTTCCCGCTTTGCCGAGTATAACGCTATTCAGCTAAATGACACCCATCCTGTTATTGCTATTCCGGAATTACTGCGCATCCTGCTGGATGAGCATAAGCTGGGCTGGACCGAAGCCTGGGCTGTGACCAGCCGCGTATTTGCCTACACCAATCACACAATTATGGCTGAAGCTCTGGAAAAATGGGATATTGGTATCTTTCAGTTCCTCCTGCCCCGGATTATGCAGATTATTGAAAAGATTGATGATCAGTTCCGCCAGGAAGCCCGCCAGCGTGGCCTGAATGAAGAAAGAATCAATTACATGAGCCCGCTCGGTGATGGCAAGATCCGCATGGCCTGGCTGGCTATTTATGGCAGCTATTCCATCAATGGTGTCGCCGCCATGCACAGCCGCATCCTGCAAACTGAAACCCTGCAGCCTTTTTATGAGATCTGGCCGGAGCGCTTCAGCAACAAAACCAATGGTGTTACACCGCGGCGTTGGCTTAATTCCTGTAATCCAGGCCTGGCAGGCCTCCTGCAGGAATTGTCTGGCGATGACAGCTACTTGCAGGACATGAAGCTTTTACAGAATTTAAAGCACTATCAGGATGATAATGCTGTCATGGAAGGTCTGCGCCAGATCAAGCAGGCCAACAAAAAGCGCCTGGCTGAGCATATTCTGAAAACTACTGGGATTGAGGTTGATCCCAGCTCCATCTTTGATGTCCAGATCAAGCGGCTGCACGAATATAAGCGCCAGCTGCTCAATGCCTTTTTGATCCTGGATGATTATTTCCGGATCAAGCAGGATCCGGAGGCAGCTATCTGCCCCAGCACTTATATTTTCGGGGCTAAGGCGGCACCTGGTTATTTCAGGGCCAAGGCAATTATCAAATTCATTAATGAGGTAGCCCGGCTGGTCAATAACGATCCTCTGGTCAGCCAGCATATGAAAGTGGTCTTTTTAGCCAACTACAACGTTTCCCAGGCTGAACTGATCTTTCCGGCAGCGGATATCTCAGAGCAGATCTCCACTGTCGGCATGGAGGCATCAGGCACGGGCAATATGAAATTCATGCTCAATGGTGCCCTGACCCTGGGCACTTGCGATGGGGCCAATGTTGAGATAGCAGAGGCGGTCGGCTATGAAAATGCCTATGTCTTCGGCTGCCGGGTGGAGCATTTCCCCCAGACCAAGGGCTACTACAATCCCTTGTGGCAGTATGAGCACATCCCCGGCCTGCGCCGGGTAGTGGACAGCCTGGTCGACGGTACCTTAAGCGATAATAACACCGGCATGTTCCGCGACCTGTTCAACAGCCTGCTTTATGGCTCCGACTGGCAGCCTGCCGACCCATATTATGTGCTAGGAGACTTTGCTGAATACCGGGAAAACCGGCACAGGGCCCAGCGCGATTATCTGGACCAGGCGACCTGGACAGCCAAATGCTGGCGTAATATTATCGCCGCGGGCCAGTTCAGCTCTGACCGGACAGTCCAGGATTATGTGGCTGATATCTGGCGGATTGAACCCAGACCCATTATAGTGGATTAAACTAGTAGAGGGGCCCTTGCAGCAAGCTGCAGGGGCCTTTCACATGAAAGCCAGGCCATAACGGATCAGGCTGAAGGTCAGGGTCAGGAAGCTGGCCGACAAGAAGGCACCTAAGATCAGGCAGATCAGGGACCTGATAAAACTAAAGCCCAGCAGCGAGGCAACCATGCTGCCGGTCCACAGACCGGTTCCCGGCAGAGGAATGGCGACAAAGATAATCAGGGCGGCCTCGCTGCCTTTTTCAAAACGGCGGGCATAGCGGCGCACTTTTTCATCGACAGCAGTGGTGAACCAGTTCAACCAGCTGATTTTGCCCAGCAGCTCTAACACCTTGGTGTAGAGCAAGAGTAAGATCGGCACTGGCAGCAGGCTGCCCAAAAAGGCCAGTAGAAAAACCAGCCAAGGATTCATGTCCCAGTAGATGCCCAGGGGCACAGTTGCTCTTTGCTCAGTGATGGGTATGGCAGATCCGATCAAAATGATCAGGGCCCGGGCATCACCAAAGATGTTTTCTAAAAAAGTAATTATGCTATCTTTCACAAATTACCTCCAGATGGCGGGGCCCAGCTATGAAATTCAAGACAGGCCAGTTCAGGCAGAGAAAATAAGCGTAAGGGCAGCAGGACACAACCAATTCCGCGGCTGATGAAGCCTGTCATGCCGGAAAAGGTGAAAAGACCTTTATAAATACCCTGACGGGGCAGTTTTTCCGAGCGTAGTAAGAAAAATTCCCAGCGCAGGGGCAGCCAGATCTGGCCACCATGGAAATGGCCTGCTAAAAAGTAATCAGCCAGACCAGGGGGCAGGTCGAGGATATTATCCGGATTATGGCTGATGATCAGATGACGTCCCGGATCCAAAGCAGGATCCAGGCCTGCCGCCTTGATATCAGGCCGGCCGTTTTTTTTGTCTGCCAAGCCAGTGATCTGCCAGCTGCCGCCCCGGCAGTTAAAGCGATAGGAATCATTTTCCAGGACTGTGATACCAGCCTTTTGCAGGGCTGCCAGGCCGGCTCTGGTGTCATGGTTGCCTGCAACAGCTAAAAAGGGCAGGGCTGCCTGGCCTGGTCTTTGGCACAGGCTGCCCAAATAAGCCGCAGCCTCTTGTTGCAGCTGCGGCCGGGCAGCCAGATCACCGCCAAAAATAAGCAGGTCCGGCTCCAACTGCTGGATCGCTCGGGACAGTTTTTCTTTTTTTACTCGTAACATGTCGTAATGCAGGTCGCTGAAAAATAAGACACGCAGTGCCAGGCCAGGCTTTGTGCCAGGCCGGGCAGCTTGTGGTAAAAAGACGCGGGTCAGGCTCAGCTGGTAAGGTTCAATCAGGGCCCGCACCAGCAGGGCCAAGCCCAGCAGACTGACAGCAATCAGCAGTGTTTTTGCTAGCATAGTGGCTGTCTAAAAACTAAGTGAGGCCAAAAAGTTAACGCTTTCTGCCAGCCAGCCGCTGATATCAGGCCGGTCTTCAGCCAGGCCCAGGCCATGGCGGCCGTGCGGATAGATGTGGCAGGCAAAGCTGACCGAGCGGGCAGCCAAAGCTGATGCCAGCAGCAAAGTGTTGGCCACCGGTACACCCTCATCATCTGCTGTATGCCATAAAAAGGCAGGCGGTGTCCTGCGGTCGACCCTGTTTTCAATTGACAGGTCACTGATCAGGGTTGCAGAAGCGTTTTCGCCGAGCAGATTAATGCGGCTGCCGGCATGGCCAACCTTGCTGAAGGTTATAACCGGATAACAAAGTATCATGGCATCCGGGCGGCACTCGGCATTGTCCCACATGGTGCCGGCTGAAGCTGCCAGATGGCCGCCGGCGGAAAAACCCATGATAGCTATTTTATCGGGCTTGGTCTGGTTTTTTAAAGCCAGCTGCCGGGCTAGTATAATGGCCCGCCTGGCATCCTGGTAAGGAGCTGGATGAAGGTCAGGGTTAACCCGATAATCAAGCACATAGGCATTGAGGCCGAATGTGTTTAATTTTTGCGCCACAGGCTCACCCTCATGCGCTGCTTTTTGCGCATAACCACCACCGGGACAGACAATAACTGTACCGCGATTTTTTCCGGCAGCAGCCGGATACCAGGTCAAAGAAGGACGGCAGGACAAAAATGTGCCATTGGCACTCCCGCTGCCACCTTCTTCTTCCTCTTTGGACCAAAGCATGATTTTTTCTAAAGCCATATACAAGCCCTCCTGATGCAATGATTTTACCACAGATTGATTGGTCTGGTGCTTGGCCTGTCAGCTAATAAATAAATGCGGTTAAAAAGGGCTGTGGCTCTTTTCAGCTTGGTTGTCAAAACAGGCCAAAATCAGTAAAATGGATTAACGAGCAAAAGGAGAGCGATATGAAGAGCCAAAACAGGGCCTGGATCATGTTCATTTTAGTCTTTTTGGCTTGGCGGACCTTGCCTGCCAGCCCCTTTACCTATTTTGCTGATATGCTGAGCCAGTGGTTTGGCTTTGCTGCCGGGAAGCTGTTTGCTGCTTTTGTCTGGCAGACCCTGCTGGTCTATTTGTTTTTTATCCTGCTGCTAACAGCTCTGCTTTTGGCCGGGCGCAGCAAAAACCGCATCTATCTGGCTGGAGTCTGCTCTCTGGCCAGCCTCTTGCACCATCTGGTTTATTGTCTTCGGACCGGCAGTATTTACCCAGTCTCACTGGCTATTGCCCTGGGCCTGGCCCTGGCGCTTTTATTCTTGCTGATCAGGGCTAAAAGCCCGGCCTTGTGGCTGACTGATGCCTATATCATGGCTTTGCCAGCCTGGTTGCTGCGCGACGCAGTCCTGCCCCCTCTCTTAAAATGGGCCGGTCTGGCTCAAGGGTCGCTGGCTGATCTTCTGGCCCTGCCGGCCCAGCCTTTTAGTGCCAGCCTGACGGATGTTAAGGCTGTGCCGCCTTATATTATCAGCCTGGTGTTTCTTATTCTGACTCTCCTGCCGCTCATCTTCTGGGCGCGGGGCCGACAGAAAGGTTAAGAGGAGGATCCCGTGCAGATAGAAAATGAAGCAGCTGCCAGAGAACGGATTGAGAACCTGCGTGAGCTGATTAATTACCACAGCCACCTTTATTATGATTTGGATCAAAGTGAAATAAGCGACACTGAGTTTGACCTGCTCATGCAGGAACTAATTAAGCTGGAAGCAGACTGGCCCCAACTGGTCCGGCCTGATTCACCCACTGCCCTGGTTGGCGGCCAGGCCAGAGCCAGCTTTGCCCAGGTGGCTCATACTGTGCCCCTGCTCAGTCTGCAGGACGTATTTGACCAGCAAGGTGTCAGTGATTTTGTGAAAAGGATTCAGGCCAGCCAGGCCGAAGCTCTGTTTGCGGTGGAACAAAAAATTGATGGACTGTCTGTGGTCTTGCGTTATACAGATGGTGTTTTCAGCCAGGGCCTGACCAGAGGTGACGGCCAGGTCGGCGAGGATATCACAGAAAATCTCAAGATGATCAAGACCGTGCCCCGCCGTCTGCAGCAGGCACTGCCCTATTTGGAAGTGCGTGGTGAGGTTTATATGACCAGTGCTGCTTTTTTGCAGGTTAATGAACTGCAACAATCCAGAGGTGAAAAGCCTTTTGCCAACCCGCGTAATTGTGCCGCCGGCACCATGCGCCAGCTTGATCCGGCTGTGGTGAAAGAGCGCAATCTCTCCTTGTTTATTTTCAATCTGCAGCTGATCGAGGGCAGGTCCTTTGTCTCACATGCGGCTACCCTGACCTGGTTGGCCAGCCAGGGCTTTGTCACCAGCCCGGGCCTGGCCCTGTGCCATACAGAAGCAGAGGTCTGGCAGGCTGTCACAGCGATTGGCCAAAAGCGTCAGGAACTGCCTTATGGGATTGATGGGGCTGTGATTAAGCTAGACGATCTGGCTGGCCGCGAATTGCTGGGTTCCACCAGTAAGGTGCCCCGCTGGGCAGTAGCCTATAAATACCCGCCCCAGCAGGAAAAGACCCGCCTGTTAGCGATTGATGTCCAGGTGGGGCGGACCGGTAAACTGACTCCCATGGCTATCCTGGAACCTGTTCTGGTCGATGGTACGACCGTCAGCCGGGCTTCTTTGCACAATCAGGCCATGATCGATAAACTTGATGTGCGGCCGGGCGACCAGGTGCTGGTGCAAAAAGGCGGGGATATCATCCCGGCGGTTGTCAAGGTCTTGCCCGCAGGGCGCAGCCTGGATTCCGAGCCCTATCAAATGCCGCTTTTTTGCCCAGCTTGCGGCAGCAAGGCAGAAAGAGAAGCTGATGGTGCTGATCTGCGTTGCAGCAATGTTTACTGTCCTGCCCAGCTGACCCGCCACCTGATCTATTTTGCCTCCAAGGAGGCAATGGATATTGAAGGGTTGGGACCGGCCACTGTGACTGCTCTTTTGGATTCAGCCTATATTAAAGACATTCCTGATCTCTATCAGCTGCAGGAAAGACGGGAGGAACTGATAGCCAGCGGCCTGATCGGTAAGGAGAAGACCGTCAATAAGCTGTTGGAGGCTCTTGATGCTTCCCGCCATCAACCCCTGGAACGGCTTTTGACCGGCCTGGGTATTCGAAATATCGGCCGTCAGGCGGCCCGGACCCTGGCCACCAACTTCAGTGATATTTATCAGCTGATGGCAGCCAACCAAGAGCAGCTGGAGGAATTACCGGATTTTGGCCAGATCAGCGCTGCTTCAGTCGTCGCATTTTTCAAACAGCCGGAAACGGCCCTGTTGATCAACCGGCTCGACCAGGCAGGCCTTAATCTGCATGGGGCAGCACGAAAAACAGGCGGCCGGCTGGCTGGTAAAACTTTTGTCTTGACCGGCAGTTTGGCGGAAATGACCAGGAATGAAGCTAAGAGCCTGATCGAAAATGCCGGTGGCAAGGTGGCTTCAGCTGTTTCAAAAAAAACAGACTTTCTGCTAGCTGGTGAGGCGGCTGGCAGCAAACTGGATAAGGCTCTGCAGCTGGGCATAAGGGTACTGGCAGAGCAAGAATTTAAAGAACTACTGGATGAATAAGCAGACAGGAAGGACAAAATGAGAAAAATAACCAATCAGGATACTAGAAAATTGGCCCAGGTGCGTTGCTGGCTGTTGGATATGGATGGCACTATAACTTTGGGTGAGGAAGCTTTGCCGGGAGCAGCTCCATTTTTTAAAGCAATTGGCCAAACACCTTATGTGTTTTTAACTAACAATTCTTCGCACAGTAAAAGCCATTATCTGGCCCGGCTAGCCCGGCTGGGCATTGCTGCCGGGCCGGAGCAGGTCCTGACCTCAACCGATGCCCTGGCCATGTATCTGCAAAGCTTGCAGGCAAAAGATAAACCCATCACAGTTTACCCAGTTGGCACTCCTGGTTTTGAAGAGGACTTACGGGCGGCTGGTATCAAATTGGAAAAAAGACGGGGCCAGCCGATCGATTATGTCATCTTAGCTTTTGATACCAGCCTGGTCTATGAAAAGCTGGATCTGGCTTGTGATTATATCCGGGCGGGTGTGCCTTACCTGGCCACCAATCCTGATCTGGTCTGCCCCCTGGCCGGCGGTAAGGTCCTGCCCGATTGCGGAGCCTTGATAGCCTATATGGAGGCCTGCACTGGTGTCAGCCCCAAGCGGGTGATCGGTAAACCGGAAACAGTCATGATTGAAATGGTCATGGCCAGATATGGCTACGCCAAAGCTGACCTGGCCATGGTGGGCGACAGGATCTACACTGATCTCGCATCTGCCAAAAATGCCGGCATCTTATCGGTTGTGGTCTTATCTGGTGAAGCATCTGCGGCAGATGTGGCAGCAGCCAGTCTGGTGCCCGATTATGTTTTTGCCGATGTGGCTGAACTGGCCGCCGCTTTGCCCACTGAGGTTAAACAAAATGAAGACTAAGCTTTCTGGACTGATTATCACACTGTGCCTGAGCCTGATCTTTTTAGCAGGACCGGGCTGTGCTGGCAAAAAAGAGCCGGACCTGCATGGCTATGAGCCCAGCCCTGAAGTTACAGATACTGTCGCCCTCCTGATGCAAGGTGCCCAGGAAGCTGTCATTATTGAATTGCGTCCGGACAAGGCACCATTGACTGTGGCTAATTTCCAGGATCTTATTGCAGCCGGTTTTTATGACGGCCTGACCTTCCACAGGGTAGTTGCTGATTTTGTCATCCAGGGCGGCGATCCTCTAGGTAACGGCCGCGGTGGTCCCGGTTACGCCATCAAGGGCGAGTTTAGCCTCAACAAGATCAGTAATGACCTGAACCATGAAAGAGGCAGTTTGGCCATGGCCAGATCCAGTGATTTTGATTCGGCGGGTTCACAGTTTTATATCTGCTTAAGAGATTTGCCCAGTCTGGACCGGGAGTATGCTGTGTTTGGCAAAGTCGTGGCCGGAATGACTGTGGTTGATAAGATAGCTGCCGTAAAGACAAATGGTAACCCGGAAAACAGGCCTATGCAAAAACAAATCATCGAAAAGATTATTTTTGTGACTGGTTAGGGCTGGCGTACTGACCTAACTGATGTTTTTTCATAAAAGAGATGATCTTGGCACAGTCTTGTGGATCTTCACAATCAACATGCAAGGTGATTTCTTCAGCAATTTGCAGCAGCCTGGAAAGACCTACCAAGGCAGACAGCATGCTATCAGCAACTAGGCGGTCGCCTTCTTCAGTGACAAAGGTGACCTTGCCGCGGCATTCGCGCATTATATGAGAAAACTCTTCAGCTATGAGTCTGTCCGCTGTCATCCAGCCCCTCCTTGGTAGTTTTGCCGTGGTTTTGCGTTTTTCAATGCCCTATTGTACACTAAGGGCGGCAAAAGGTCGATACAAGCAACTATGATTTCTCTGTTTTGACCAGAAGAAGCGAGAATTTTCAGACAATAAGGGCAGGGAGGCAAAGAGATGGTTTTTTTTATTTTCAGTTTAGCAGCTGCACTTATTCTGACTGTGGTGATTTTGCTCTTGCTGAGCCGCAGTCTACAGGTGAATTGGGAAAGAAAGAATCGTCACCCGGCCAGTTATTTAATGCCGGTGGTCTTGACTGTGATATTGCTTTATCTCAGCCTTGGTCTGACCTTGCCCTGCCTGCTGGACCTGATTTGTCTGGCAGATGGATCTTGTCCCTTGGAGGAAATTTACAGGGCTGAGCTGGAGCTGACAAAAACGACCTTGTCCAGTAATGATAAAACCTGGCATTACAACCCCTGGCAGTTTTCATTTTCCGATACAGGGGCTTATCGGATCCAATACACCAAACGCAGTCACTTTATCTTAGCAGTGACTGAGCTAAATACCAGTAACGAAAATTGATTATTTTTGCCTGGGGCAGATAGGAAACTGAGCTAATCCATTCATAATATCATTAAGTGGCTAGAGCCACTGATGTTAAGGAAAGGAGTGCGCAGAAGAGTCGGTTTTTGCTTGAAAATCAGGCTATCTCTGCCCGGCCAAGATGAGAAATACAGATAAGCAGTATTTGGACAAGCCGCTTTACCAGGAGGGTGCTCTCCCTGAGCTGGGTTTTTTTATTGCCGCCAATGATCATGACCTTTTAGGCCAAGTCAATAAATTGCTGGCCCGGCATGGTTATGTTGGTGTGATGGATACAGCCGGCCGGCTGCATTATTTGATCGACGGTCGGTTGGGAACACCCTTGGCCTCGCGCAGGATTCTAGAAGCGACCGGCCGCGTTTTGCTGGATAAATATGGTGAAGGGGAAAATTTGCAAAAACTGGTCAACGGTTTTGTTGATCAGGTTCTGCTTGATAATGGTGTCCGGCCGGAACTGAAAGGCTACCGCTACCTGCGGGCCACCCTGATCTATATCGGTTTGGATGACACAAGGATCAAGCCGATCAGCAAAAGAATCTACCCGGTCATTGCCAGTCATTTTAAGGTCAGCCCCAGCCAGATTGAAAGAGATATCCGTTATGCCATTAAAGGCACGGTTTTAGAGCGTAAAGGTTTGACTGCAGCTACTGCTATCTGCCGTCTGCACCAGGAGCTGGTCCAGCAGGTTGAGCAAAAACAGCTGGAGGAGATTGGCCAGATATCAACCTGAGTTACAAATAAAAAAAGCCCCGCCTGCACTAACAGCCAAGGGCCTTTTTCGTAAAAGTCTCAACAAGAAATCAAACGTTGACTTTGTCTTTGAAGCTCTTGCCAGCTTTAAAAGCAGGGGCTTTGGAAGCTGGAATCTTGATCTCTTCCTTGGTGCTGGGGTTGCGGCCGATCCGGGCTGCACGCTCACGTACCTCAAAGGTGCCAAAGCCAACCAGGACAACCTTTTCACCATTGGCCAGTGTTTCTGTAATGGTGTCTAGTACGGCTGTAATTGCTGATTCACTATCTTTCTTGCTCAGTTTCGCAGCTTTTGCTACAGCAGCAATCAGTTCTGTCTTATTCATTAATTATTCCTCCTCTGGGAGTTATTTCATAAAATATTATGATACGAAGATGGCCGGAGTGTCAAGCTAAAAGTGAGGAAAGTGCATAATTTCAGCCCTTTGAGCAATGGTTTATGCTTATTTGCCAGAACAATTGTCCTATAATCTAAATTAAACTTCTAAAAAAAGGTTCAGGCTGTCTGAGCCTTGGAAAAAGCTTGGACAAAAGCGGCTAGCCAGGCTATGCTTGATTGGAAATGCAGGTGATATTAATGCGGACTGTCTCATGTGCGAAAATCAGCCGGGTGGTGGCAGATCTCTGCCAGGAGGCCAATACAAAACTGCCTCATGACATTGAGCTGGCTCTTGTAGAGGCCTTAGCTAAAGAGGAATCCAGCCAAGGCCGGGCTGTGCTGGCTGATCTAGTGCAAAATGCCACTCTGGCCAGGCAAAAGAGCCGGGCTATCTGCCAGGACACAGGCATGGCGGTTGTTTTTGTGACATTGGGCCAGGAGGTCAGGATCACAGGCGGCTCCCTAGCTGATGCTGTTCATGAAGGTGTCAGGCTGGGTTACAGCGAGGGCTATTTACGCAATTCGGTTGTACTGGATCCCCTTTTGCGGGAAAACAGCGGTGATAATACTCCTGCTGTCATCCACTATGAGCTGGTTCCGGGTGATCACGTCTGGCTGGAAGTGGCTCCTAAGGGTTTTGGCAGTGAGAATATGAGCGGTTGCTGCCTGCTCAGCCCGGCAGAGGGTGAGGCAGGCATGAAAAAATTTGTGCTGGATCTTGTGCAAAAGGCAGGTCCAAACCCCTGTCCGCCCATAATTGTGGGTCTGGGACTGGGCGGCACGCTGGAAAAGGCAGCTCTTTTAGCTAAAAAAGCCCTCCTGTTGCCTGTGGGCAGCAGGAATGAAATAGAGCATCTGGCCTTGCTGGAAGATGAGCTTCTAACGGGTATAAATGATCTGGGTATAGGACCAGGTGGCTTGGGCGGCTGCACAACAGCCTTAGACGTTCATATCCTGGCTTATCCAACTCATATTGCCGGCTTACCGCTAGTCGTGAATATCAGCTGCCACGCGACCAGGCATGCTAAAGGAGTTATCTAGTATGGCAAGAATCAAGTTGCACCTGCCGCTGGACAAGGCTGAGCTGGCAGGGCTGGCAGCTGGCGACCAGATCAGTTTGAGTGGTACAGTCTACACAGCCCGCGATGAGGCTCACAAAAGGCTGCTGGCAATGCTAGAAAATAAAAAGGAACTACCCTTTGCCCTGCAGGATGCTGCCATCTACTACACTGGCCCTTGTCCAGCCCCGCCTGGCCAGGTGATCGGTTCAGCCGGCCCGACTACCAGCAGCCGGCTGGATCCCTACACACAGCCCCTGCTGGAGCATGGTCTTAAGGTCATGATCGGCAAAGGCCAGCGCAGTCAAGCCGTTCTAGACGCCATGGTGCAACACGGCGCTGTCTATTTTGGTGCCACAGGTGGCGCAGGAGCGCTTTTAGCTGAAAAAATCCGATCAGCCCGCCTGCTGGCCTGGCCTGAGCTGGGCCCGGAGGCGATCTATCAATTGGAGTTTTCTGACTTTCCCCTTATAGTTCTGGTTGACACTAAAGGTCAAAATATTTATCGGACAGGTCCAGCTCGTTACAATATCTGCCGTAATACCCCTTGCTTTAGCTAAGGGGATATAAGGCAGCAGTGCATGTTGCATCATACTGCTGTTTCTGGTACAACAACATTAAGAACATAAGTTCATGACTGCTTAACGGACAAGATGGTATTCACTGCTAATATCACACATGGAGACTTAACTGTTGAAAACCTTTTGCTACAAACTGTATAGCGGCAAACG
Organism: uncultured Oscillospiraceae bacterium; assembly: GCA_964654125.1. Classification (GTDB taxonomy): domain Bacteria; phylum Bacillota; class Clostridia; order Saccharofermentanales; family UBA5734; genus JAAYBY01. Next base: position 34 of record CAZZGG010000008.1, on the reverse strand, counting down.
AAAATACCTGCACAGGAAGATTGATCTGGCAGGC
>CAZZGG010000007.1:0-54454 GCA_964654125.1 uncultured Oscillospiraceae bacterium | reverse complement strand
CGTTAAGGCCCAGAGCTCCTGCACTCATATCACTGATTTCAATTCTCAGATTGTCACCTTCATTGGCACCGGTCTGGATCTGACCACCAGAGCCTTTGACTTCGCCAACAGTAATGGTAACTGGTTCGTCTCCAATGGTAAGTGATTCACTTTCATTTAAATTAAGGGTTATGCCGGCTTTGGTAAGATCAACAACACCTTCTTGGCCAGCAAGATCAGAAGAAGATAGGCGGACATAACCTTCAATTTGCCAGTCTGCTTCCGCACCTTCTTCAGCGTGATTTCTCTTCTGTACAACTAAGACTGAGCCGTCTTCAAGTGTATCAAAATCAGCCTTGGTTATATCCAGGCCTTCTAAATCACCAGCAAAACCGATTAATTCGCCAATTTTGTCTTCACCTGTATCATATGCATAGACAAATCCATTATCATCTGTAAACTTAGTCCCGTCTACAGAGCCGCCATGGGTGGCTTCAACATAATCAGTACCAGCTGTGATCTTATCGAACTTAACAAATGTGATTTCATCGCCAGCTTTGGCACCAGCAATCTCAACAGAAGCAACATTAGTAAGATCATCATGACTTTCTACACCGAGGACTGAACCAAATCTGCCATCCAGCAGGTGCATGTCATTGAACTTGGTCTGATTAGCTATGTCGTCGATTTCTTCTTTGAGCTGTTGGAAGACTGCATCCAGGGCGGCGCGGTCAACTAGGTTCTCGTTGGTGTCGGATGAGGCCTGGACGGCCAGTTCGCGCATGCTCTGTAAGATTGCGTGTGTTTCTGTCAGGGCACCTTCAGCTGTTTGGACCAGCGAGATGGCATCCTGGCTGTTCTTGGCGGCCATTTCCAGGCCGCGGATCTGGGCCCGCATTTTTTCTGAGATAGCCAGGCCAGCGGCGTCGTCGCCTGCCCGGTTGATTCTAAAACCTGAAGAGAGTTTTTCGGTAGCTTTGGAGACACTCTCGTTGTTAACTGAGAATTGTCTGTGGGTGTTCAAAGCCATAATGTTGTTGTTAATACGCATTTTTCAATTCCTCCGTGAATTGTTTGTTCGGCATCCTTGCCTTTTTTTGCTTAGCTCCTTCTTGTTTGGTCAGGCGCCTTGTCCGCACATGAATGAGCTCACATGTTTTATCGCAAGTTATTTATAAAACTTTAATTATTAACTGGAAAATCGCTGAAATTGTGATTTTTGCTATATTGCCCAAAGAAATATTTGTCTTTTATTTAAAACGCCTAGTTTTCTGATTTGGCCCTGTCCTTTCAGTAATCTATGCAAATGATTGAACTTTTACTGACTTATTAACGATAAATAGAATAGAAAACCACCCTGCCGGATCAGTGATCTGAGCTTAAGACTATATTGGGAGGCGGCGAGCTTGACAAACAGCAATACAAATGAACCCTTGCTGGACTTGTTTATCTATGAAACAAGCCAGAACCTGGAACAACTCGAATCCTTGATCCTGGCCAGTGAAAACGCCGGCCGTTACGGAGCGGATGCAATCAATGAGATCTTTCGCATCATGCACACGATCAAGGGTTCATCAGCCATGATGATGTATAACAACATCTCTATGCTGACCCACTCACTAGAAGATATGTTTTATGTCCTGCGCGAGGAAAAACCGGATTCCATCGATTACCTGCATTTAACAGACATAATTCTGGATGGGGTCGACTTCATCAAGCTCGAGCTGGAAAAAGTGAAAAACTCTGATGAACTAGATGGAGATCCCAGCAGCCAGATTGAGAGCATCAAGAGCTTTCTGGACGGGCTTAAGACCGGCCCGGAGGAGAGCCTCCAGCTGGCCGGACCTGGCCCGCTGGCCTTGTCAGCCGATCCTAGCCTTAAGTCGTATGAAGCCACCATCTATTTTACCGATGGCTGCGAAATGGAAAATGTCAGGGCATACGGTATCGTGGTCAACCTGGCTGATATCGCGGCCAGCTACAGCTACTGGCCCACCGACATCATGGATAATGCAGACAGTGTGGCCCTGATCAGGGAAAATGGTTTCAAAGTCTCCTTCCAAAGTGATAAGGATCCACGTGACCTGCACGATTTTTTCGCCCGGGTCATGTTTGTGCGGGACTTAGAGCTGGTCGAACTAGGCGGGCCTTTGCCAGAAGAGGAGCAGCCCGATCAGGCAGAACAAGCCCAGGCAACAGTCAGCAATCTCTTCCACCAGAGCATCATCAGTGTCGACGTGGCCAAGCTGGACAGGCTCATGGAGCTGATGGGGGAAATGGTCATAGCAGAAGCCATGGTCACCCAGAACCCGGAACTGGCCGGTCTGGAAATAGATGAATTCATCAAGGCCTCCCGCCAGCTGCGCAAGATCACCAGCGAAATGCAGGACATGGTCATGTCCATCCGCATGGTCTCTTTGGCTGCGATCTTCCATAAAATGCGCCGTCTGGTGCGGGACATGGGCCGCAAGCTGGCCAAGGAAATCAAGATGGAGCTGGTCGGTGAAAACACCGAAGTCGACAAAAATATCATTGAACATATTTCCGACCCCCTCATGCACCTGGTCCGCAATGCCATTGACCACGGGCTGGAAAGCACAGCAGAAAGAGAAGCCGCTGGCAAGCCGGCTGTGGGCACTGTCACCCTGGAGGCCTTAAACGCCGGCAACGATGTGGTGGTCATGGTGCGTGATGACGGCCGCGGCCTGGACCGGGACAAGATCCTGTCCAAGGCCATCAAGAACGGGCTGGTCAGCCAGGAAGAGGGCGCAGCGCTAAGCGACCGCGAGATCTACAATATGATCCTCCTGCCTGGTTTTTCCACCAATGAAAATATCACAGAATACTCCGGTCGCGGCGTCGGTATGGATGTTGTAGTCAAGAATATCGAAACTGTCGGCGGGGCTGTCTCGCTTGATTCGGCCCTGGGGATCGGTACAGTCGTAACCTTGAAGATCCCTCTGACCCTGGCCATTATCGACGGTATGAACATCAGGGTTGGCCAGGCCAAATACACCTTGCCCACCACCTCCATCCGGGAGACCTTCCAGGCCCGGCCCAAAGACCTGCTCCAGGATCCAGAAGGCAACGAAATGATCATGGTGCGTGGTGAATGCTATCCGATCTTCCGCATCGACAAGGAATTTGAAATCAATGGCGATGCCGAGGAACTGGAAAAAGGCATCATGCTGATGGTGGAACAAGACAACAAGAACCTCTGCCTCTTTGCCGATGAACTGCTCGGCCAGCAGCAGGTAGTGGTCAAGCCCCTGCCGCATTACATTAAAAATATCAGCAAGGTTGAAGGACTGGCCGGCTGTACCTTGCTCGGGGATGGCGGTATCAGCTTAATCCTGAATATCGGCGGACTGATCAACATGTCCTATTACTAATTATTTAAAAAGAAGGTGGAGACATTAAAACAAATGGTGGCTATTAAAGACAAAGAGTTCAAGCAGTTTGCAGATTATGTCAAGCAAAATTATGGCATAAACTTCAAGCACGAAAAAAAGTCGCTCATTGAGGGGCGCTTGGGCCAAGTTATGACCCAGTTAGGTTTTGACTGTATCCGGGACTATCTGGACTATGTCAAGGCTGATAAAACCGGCCAGGCTGAAGCGACCATGCTGAACAAGATAACCACCAATCATACCTACTTCATGCGTGAACCGGCTCATTTTTACTACTTCCGCGACAAGGTGCTACCTTATCTGGAAGCCACCGTCAAAGACATGGACCTGCGGATCTGGAGTGCGGCCTGTTCATCCGGCGAGGAGCCCTACACCTTAGCTATGCTGATCGATGAATACTTCGGCCCAAAAAAGTCCTTCTGGGACGCCAAGATCCTGGCCACTGATATCTCGGCCAATGTGCTGGGCCAGGCCCGGCAGGGTGTCTACAGTAATGAAAAGATCAAGCCTTTGCCGGGCCACTGGCAAAAAAAATATTTCAAGAAGTACGATGCTGAAAAGAGCATCATCTCAGAAAAAATGCGTCAGGAAGTGATCTTTTCCAACTTTAACCTGATCACCAGCAGCTTTCCTTTCAAAAAGAAGATGCATGTGATATTTTGCCGCAATGTCATGATCTACTTCGACAATCCGACCAAGGACAGGCTGATCGAACAATTCTATGACTTGACCCAGCCGGGTGGCTTTTTGTTTATCGGCCATTCCGAGAGCCTGGACCGGGAAAAAACGCGTTACAAATATGTAATGCCTTCTGTTTATAGAAAGGAATAGCAGGCCATGCAGCAAGGCAGGACAATAAAACTACTGGTGGTGGATGACAGCCCCCTATCCCAGGAAATGGTCATCAGGGCTGTTGCAGCTGACCCAGCCATTCAGGTGGTGGGCACAGCGGGCGACCCATTTGAGGCTAGAGATATGATCGTGGCCCAGCGGCCGGATGTGATTACCTGTGATGTGGAAATGCCCCGTATGAACGGGATTGAGTTTGTCCGCCAGCTCCTGCCTCAGTATTTCATACCAGTGGTCATGGTCAGTTCAGTCAGTAGCGCAGTTTTTGATGCCATGCGGGCCGGAGCAGTAGATTTTGTTGTCAAACCGGATGTGCGCCTGCCCGGCGGTATTGAGGCCTTTAACCGTGACCTGATCAGTAAGATCAAGATTGCTGGGCTAGTCCAGAGGCCGAGCAGCCCAAAAACTGAGCAATCTGCTGTTACTGTCGGCTCAGTGCCAGACAATGACCAGACCGTGATTGCGATCGGGGCATCAACCGGAGGCACCGAGGCTATCTACACACTCTTAAAGGATCTGCCCAGCGATCTGCCCGGTATCCTGATCGTGCAGCATATACCACCGGTCTTTTCCAATATGTTTGCCCAGCGCCTGGACAGCCAGACCGGCTTTGCGGTCAAGGAAGCAAAAAATGGCGACTATCTGACCAGGGGCAGCGTGCTGGTGGCCCCGGGTGACCAGCATATCAGCCTGAAAAAATTTGGCAGCAGATACAGGGTGGACAGCTTTAAAGGCGAAAAAGTCAACGGACACTGTCCCTCAGTTGACGTTTTGTTTGAGTCAGTCGCCAAGGCGGCCGGCAAAAATGCCCTCGGTATTCTCTTGACCGGCATGGGCTATGACGGGGCCAAAGGACTATTAGCCATGCGCCGCAAAGGCGCGGTTACTATTGGCCAGGACCAGAGTTCTTCAGTTGTTTACGGCATGCCCAAAGTGGCTTTTGATATCGGGGCGGTCCAGGTCCAGACTGAACTGGCCAATCTGGGAAAAATTATCAGACAAGTGCTGGGAAGGAGGATTTGATGGATCTTGTAGTAGGAATGGGAGAGCAGAAGCTAACTAACCAGGCTGCTGCGACCTTGCGCACCTATGCCCTGGCATCTTGTGTGGCAGTGACAGCTCACTGTCCCATCCGGCAGGCTGCTGGTATGGTGCATGTGGTACTGCCCAGCCCGCTTAATGAAAAAGATATAGAGGAAAGGCCCAGCTATTTTGCGACTACCGGAGTACCGCTTTTAATCAGACAGATGAGCTGGCAATTTGGCTGCAGGCCAGAGCAGCTGGTCGTCCAGATTTATGGTGGAGCAGACTCCATGTGGCAAAACGATGTCTACAACATCGGTCAAGCTAATATAGTGGCTGTCAAAAAAGAACTGCAAAAACTGGGAGTACACATCGCAAAAAAAGATCTCAGCGGCAGTAACAGCAGAAGCCTGGCCATGGATGTGACCAGCGGTCAGGTCACAGTCTCCCGCCAGCCATTGATGCAGATCAATCCGCTAGGCCGTTTAGGACATGTCAGAGCATGAAAAATAAATAAAAAAGGGGAGTTTTGTAATGGCACAGCTAGATGTTATGAATCTGGAAGAATACGAAGATACACTCAAGGGGAAATACCTGATCTTCTCCCTGGGCAGTGAGCAGTACGGCATGGAAATCCGCTATATCACGGAGATAATTGGGATCCAGCCTATCACGGAAGTGCCGGAGATGCCTGATTATATCAAGGGTATCACCAACCTGCGCGGCAAGATTATCCCGGTTATGGATGCCCGGTTGCGCTTCAAAAAGCCAGTCCGTGAATATGACGGCCGGACCTGCATCATTGTCCTGGAAACAGAAGACATCTCAATTGGCCTGATCGTGGACAGTGTTGCAGAGGTACTGGCGATTGAGGATGAAAACATCGCCCCGCCGCCGGAGATTAATCGCAGCGGTCACAAATATATCAAGGGTATCGGCAAGGAGGGGGGCAGTGTCAAGCTGCTGCTGGACTGTGAGATGCTCTTGACAGATGACGAAGTTGAAGAAATAAAATCAGCCAGCTGAAAACTGACTGCAAAAAAAGGGGAAAAGCTGCCATGAAAAATCTAACGATCAGTGCCAAGTTGATCCTGGGCTTCGGCCTTATCCTGCTTATGCTACTAGCAGTAATCGGCGTTTCAATCGTCAATATCACAAGTATAGAAGGCCAGGTGGACTCTTATGCTGATTTCACCTTGCCTAACAGTGTCAATGTCTGGCGCATCAGGCGGGAAACTGTCTCTATCCAGCGCTACCTATCCCAAGCCTTCATGGAAAAGGATCTGGATGCGATCAGCCACTATCTGGATCTAGCCCAGCAGGATAGCACAAACCTGCTGGCTGAGCTGGAGGTCTATCGCAACAACCAGCGTGACAATAGCCGGGACAGTGCCCTGGCCCGTTTAGACAGCCTTTATTCTGATTCAAGCCAGGCCAGACGCCAGATCAATGAGCTCTTGCTCAATCCGTCGGATGAAAACCTGGCCCAGGCTATAGAGATCTATACAACAGTTTATGTCCCCACCATGAACACAGCTGCTGATATCCTAATTGACTTTACCACCACAGCAGATGCCCGGGCCGAACAGCAAAGTATCGATGCCCATGACGCGGTTCGGGCGGCTATGGTTCTTCTGATCGCCTGTGGTATAGGAGCAGCTATCCTGGCTGTGCTCTTGACCTTCATTATCCGCAGGTCAATCATGAATCCGGTTAATGAAATAGTTAATGTCTATGAGAAGATGGCTGGCGGTGATATGAAAACTCAAATCAACTACGACAGCCGTGATGAGATGGGCCAGATGGCTAAGCTGATCCAAAAGACCAATAATATGCAAGGCCTGATCCTATCTGATATGATTGACAAATTCGGCCGCATCTCGCAAGGCGACCTGCAGCTGACTGTCGATATCGATTACCCCGGCGACTTCGATCCATTAAAAAGAGCAATTGAAAGCACAGTTGCTGCCTTAAACTACACCCTGCAGACGATCAACACTGCCGCAGAGCAGGTCAGCACCGGCTCTGGCCAGGTGGCTAATGGGGCCCAGGCCCTGGCTTCCGGCTCAACCGAGCAGGCCTCTTCCGTGGAAGAGTTGACCGGTTCAATTGGTCTGATCGCAGAAGATGCCGTGCGCAATTCAGAAAATGTACAAGAAGCCATGGACTATGTCAAAAAGTCCAACCAGGGCGTGGCAACCGGTAATGAGCATATGCAGCAGCTGAGCCAGGCCATGAACGATATTGGCCGGTCGTCCAATGAAATCGCCAATATCACCAAGGTGATTGAAGATATCGCCTTCCAGACCAATATTTTAGCCCTCAATGCAGCCATTGAGGCAGCCCGGGCCGGCAATGCCGGTAAAGGTTTCGCCGTTGTGGCTGATGAAGTACGCAATCTGGCAGCCAAGTCAGCTGAAGCTGCCAAGCAGACGGGTGAGCTGATCACAGCTTCTGTGACAACAGTCGGCAATGGTAACAGGATTGCCGAGCAAACAGCCCAGATCCTGCAACAGGTTGCTGCTGAATCAGAAATGGTCATGGCCAGCATTGCAAAGATTGAGCAGGGCTCAGCTGCCCAGGCCAGTGCAGTGGAACAGATCAAGCAGGGCCTGACCCAGGTCTCGTCTGTGGTCCAGACCAATGCTGCCACAGCAGAAGAAAACTCTGCCACCAGCGAAGAGATGGCTGCCCAGGCCGCCACCTTGCGCGAGGAAGTGGGCAAGTTCAAACTGGCGGTTACAGCAGACGGCTTTGGTGGTCATATTCCAGCCCCGGTTTCAGAAAAAAAGTTGGAGCCCTTTGCAATCCAGCTCGAAGCCAATGGCAGTCTGGGTAAATACTAGAAAAGATCAATCAGATTCAGACATAAACTGACTCACCCACTAAATAAAGCACTTAAAAGAGTAAGTATTAAGATAATATCGCAGCATATCGGCCTAGTTTGGTAGTATTACCGGCTATGCCGATTTTTTTAGTTGATGGGGTGCTGGGCCATGCTCTTGGCCAGCTACACAAACAATGAACAAGGGATGAATCTGGATCCAAGTGTGATTTCCAATTTGGCAACAGGATATATTGTGGTAAAATCCGCAACATTAAAAATAACATAACGTTGGTGCTGGTCAGCACTATATCCCGTGTGAGATGACTGAACTAATTGTTAATATTCTCTTCTATTAGGATAATGATATGCTTTTTGTCAATAATGTGGCGAGAATTATAGATGATAGCGTCACCACTAAACGGTAGTAATTGATTGCCCTATTTTGCAGACTTCCTAAGGCGGGGTGAGATTCAAGCAAAGTGGATAACTTTAGATCCGGGCTAATCCATTTTCTATTTAATATTATTATATTTACAATAGTGTGTGATATACAGTATTATTGAATTAAAGGCAGTTAAAAAATATTGATGGTAAATAATTGGATTCGATATTTTTGGGAGAGGGTGGTGTTTTGAAAAGTATGCAAGAAGAATTGCTAGATGGTTTGATTCTTGAGCTGAGAAGGGGAACGATTACCCTGGGTGTCCTGAGCCAATTAAAAGCGCCTAGCTATGGGTATTCTCTGGTTGCGTCTTTGCAAGAAAAGGGTCTCAATGTTGATGCAAGCACCGTATACCCCTTGTTGCGAAGGCTGGAGAAGCAGGGAATACTAGAAAGTGAATGGAATACAGATGGCGCAAAACCACGCAAATATTACCAGCTGAGCGAAGAAGGAAAGGAAATATATTTGCGGCTTTGCGAAAATTGGTTTGAGATGAATGTTATTTTGGAAAATTTAGTAAGAGAGGCAGGTGAATTCTAATGGAAATCATTGATAGATATATTTATGCAGTGACAAGACAGTTGGCTGAAGGCGATAAAAAAGATGTTGCATCAGAACTCAGGGCATTGATCCATGATATGACAGAAGGAGAAGATAAAGATCTGAGCGAAGAGGCTAGGGTTAGAAATGCAATTGTAGAATTAGGAAACCCAGATGAGTTGGCAAGCAGGTACAGGGGGAAGGACAGATATTTGATTGGTCCAAAGTATTTCAATACTTATCTGCTGGTTTTGAAAATTGTGCTTTTAGCAATTCTTGTTGGGGTTTCTGTAGCTACATTTATTGGCATTATTTTCAAAGGGAGTTTATCTTGGGGTCTAGTGGGGGACTATTTAGGGACAATATTTTCCGCTTTGCTACAAGGTTCAGCTTGGGTTACGATTATTTTTGCATTGTTAGATTACAAGGATGTGGACCTGAAAAAAAAGGTATGGTCAATTGATGAGTTGCCAGAAATACCTCATAATAATTCGAGAATCTCTAAAGTAGAAGCTGCAGTTTCGATAGTATTCACTACGCTATTTTTTGCGATTGTATACTTTGCGCCTGATTTATTTGGTGTTTATTATTACAGCAATGGGGAATGGACGAATAATCCAATTTTAAATGTAGATGTTTTGGCAAGATATAATACAATAATCGTAGCAATTTTTGCGATTGAGTTGCTAAAAGAGACTTTAAAGATTTTATGGGGAAAATGGAACATAAAAAGAGCAGTGGTTTCTTCTATTGCATCTATTGTCACTGGAATCATGACCGTGATAATTTTATCAAACAAGGAAATTTGGAATAGTCTAGTATCTGAAGCATTACACAAATATACGGGATTTGCATTTGGATGGATAATGAGCATAGTTGTTGTGGTGGTGGCTATTGCTACAGTCATTGATGTAATTACCAGTTTATATAAGGGCATCAAGTACGGAGGTCATGCTGCTTAATAAAAATTTTATAGTAGTAGGCAAAGATAGTCTGAAGTCCTTATCCCTTAAAATAAATCAGTGATAAAGTTAGACGATATCTCTGGCCTAGTCTAGAAATAGATGGTGACGTCGGTGCCTGGAAAAATGAACTCGTAAAAGAAATGAAAACAGCGGGATTATCTGTAGATTCAAGTAAGTTTTGCCACGAACAAAACCAGCTAAATCAAGCATCTAGGCTTGAATACGGCTGGTCTTTTTTATCCGCATGAAGAGGATCGCTTAATAATTTACTGATTTTTATAAATCCCTAAGCCTAACCGCCTTGCCGAATTTTCTTTTTTTGTATATGATCAGCTAATTCACGAGTTCGTAAATCTGCCACTGTAGCTGGCCTTTTACCAGCAGTTGCCAGTCTTTTCAAGATAGCTACTTTTTCAGCTACTGGCTTTTGCTGATTTAGCAAAAGCCAGCTCTGCCAGATGATGTAGAGTTCACTATGCTTGCTGGAAAAGCTGCGCCTGGATTGGGTTAGTTCTGCAATCGCTAAATGCAGGGCCTCCAGCAGCTGCAAGTTATACTGGGCTAGCTGGCTGCCGGCCTGCTGACTGTGAGCTGCACTATGGTCCTCTTCATTATCATGGCTGGGATCTGGCTGTTCAGCTGATCTACCGCGGGCATGAGCATGGTCTCGAAAGCCGTACTTAATGTAATCAGGCACAAGGTCTCTAGGGACTGGTTTGCCAAGGTTGAGCGCACAACTTTTGTTGCCTTTAAAGCTGGCAGCTAACTTGAAGTCATCTGTCTGAATGAGGCTTTGTAAGGCCTGGCCCAGCTCACTGTTGGCGACTTGCTGGTAGACTCTTAGGCGCCAGCTGTGAGCGGTGGCCAGACTGATAGCACATTTTTCGGCCAGTTGTTCTAAACTATCACCTTGAACGCTGCCTGCTAAGAAAAGGTCCCAGCTGCTGTCAGCTGATTTTGTACCGTGCTGTAGGCGGCCGCTGCCAGAGCCAAATGATTTTTGGCACTTGGCGCAGATATACCTTTTTTTACCATAGGACGATCCATTGGGACGGACAGCTTCATGCCCGCCACAGTGAGGACAGCTGATCGGTTCATCATCTGATCCAGGAGTGGCTTCTAACCGAGCGGTCTCCTTTTTGGCTTTGGCCTCTGAGGCCAGACCTTTTTCCTGGATGATCTGATTGACTAGATCAATCATAGCAGACTTGTCTGCCACGCCTGTGAGCTTGGCATTAATTTCCTGGTAAATCTCAAGTGCTAGGCACTTTTTAGCTATTTCTTTCATCATAGCTTCATTATAGCGATCTTTTGCCTCAAGCAACTGATGATTAAAAAAACGCCAAAAAAGTTACTTCCATTGACCTAACTAGCTTGGCTTTTGCCCTTGGAAACAAAATGGGTTTCGTTTTGCTGGGCGCAAATATGTTAAAATAATACCAAGCTAGATTTTGTTTGTTGTGTTGTAGGGAGTATTAAGGCCATGTTGGGTGATATTGGATTAATGGATAGAGATAAACTGATGGAAATATTTTCTTATCTTAATGAAAGATTGAGAGAAAATCAGTTGCAACTTGAAATAACAGTCTATGGTGGATCTATAATGACTATGGTCTATGACAATCGGCCAGCAACTAAAGATATAGATTGCGTATTTAGTGAAACTAACTTTCAACTATTAAAAAACATATTAAATTTAACTAAATCTGTATTTTCTTTATCAGAGGGTTGGATAAATGAGGAAATTAAGGAACCTTTAAAATATATTATAAAAGAGGACAAGGAAACTTATAAAACATACTCCAACCTTAAGATTATAAAACCTAAAGCTGAACAGTTATTGGCCATGAAAGTATTAGCAGCAAGACCAGAGCCGGCAAAAGATTTTCTAGATGCATATATCCTTTGCCAAGATTTAGATATTAAAACAAAAGAAAGGTTATTTGAAGTTGTTCTCGCCTATGTGCCAAGGTCTATTTTAGGAGAAAGACAGATGATCTTCATCAAATATTTAGGGGAGGATTTAGGATATGATTGGGAATAAATATCTAGAGGCGTTTTTCGCATACGAAGATGAGGATACTAGCATAAATCAATTATTAGAGCTGCTCAAACATAAAGATGCTGGCTTTCTAGAAAGCTTAAATAACCCCCTTAACTTAGAATTGTGCACAGACAAAGAACTAGTCTACTTAACAAAAGTATCCAGCTTGATAGATTACTATTTACAGCTACATGATATGGCAGTGCCTGAGTGGCTGAGAGATGATAAATTAAGTTTTGCTAAGCCTTATTATCACTCAAAAAGAATTAGCGATTTTGCAAAGATTAAACTGCAATATACGTGTCCGGCACCGTTTAAAGCTAGGAATGTTTACTTTGACCTAGAGGGGATCACTAGAGTATAGAAAAGATCTAGCACTAAGTAAACCAGCCTGGTTGGCTGGTTTACTAGGTCATTTTCTTTGTTTCACAGATTGACAATGCGCTGGATCGTGATGTTCAAGGCATTCCTGTCATAGGAGAGGTCAATCTCTGTTTTGCTGGGCTTTTCATCCTGGAGCAGGCGGACCAGGGGACGCATGCCTGTCTTGGCATAGTTTTTCACCACGATTGCTGTTTCACCTGTACTCAGTTCCACGCAGGTACCGACCGGGTAGGGGGCCACTCTTTTGGTGAAATTATCCACCACTTCGGGATCGAACATGGTACCGTAGCCGGCCATGATATACTCCACAGCATCAGAGGGCAAAAAGCCACTCCGGTAGGGCCGGTTGGCCACCAGGGCGTCATAAACATCAGCTACGCAAATGATGCGGCCATAAAGACAGATATCATCTTCAGCCAGATTATTGGGATAGCCATTGCCGTTATATTGTTCATGGTGGGTGAGCAGGGCGGATTTAGCGGCTTCAGGTATCTTCTGGCTGCTTGCCACATAATCATAGCCATACTGGACATGGCGCCTCAATTCAGCAAACTCCTCATCGGTCAGTTTGCCTTTTTTATTAAGCAACTCCAATTCGATAAAGACTTTGCCAATATCGTGGATCAGGGCACCTAAAGCCAGATCGACCAGCTGGCCGCGGCTTAGCTTTAAGGAGGACCCGATCAAGGTGGCCAGGACAGCCACATTGACACAGTGGCTGAAGGTGTAATCATCGAAGGTGCGCAGGTCGATCATATTGGCCATGATGTTTTTGTTGGAGAGGATTTCATCAACTATATCATTGACAACAGCACCCATGGAACCGATCTCAACATCTACCTTATGCTTGTTGCCTTTCTCGACACTGGTGAATAAGGATTTAACGCCTCTTTTGGCAGTGTAGCGCAGCTCATCACTGATCAGGTTATCAACTTTGAGATCCTGGGATAATTCATCGTCAATATAGGCACCCTGGAAACCGAGCTCCTTCATCCGAAAAATAAGCTTGCTGTTTAAAGCAACTCCACGCTTAAGCAAATAACGCTGCTTGTCCATGCGCAAATCAGAAGCAATGATCTGGCCCGGCCTTAAGCAGTTTACGGGTATAAATCTCATGGATTAATCCCCCAAAAAAAATAAACTGATCTCATTATAAGCTATCGGATGCTTTTTAGGGCGGAAACAATCACATCTTCCTTAAATGGTTTTACGACGAAACCTTTGGCGCCATTTTGCACCGCCTCACGCACCATGCTTTCCTGCCCCATAGCCGTGATCATGATGACATTGGCTCTGGGATTAAAAGACATGATCTCTTTTAAGCCATCTAGCCCATCCATCTCAGGCATGGTGATATCCATTGTGACAATGTCTGGTGCCAGTTCCTTGTATTTTTGTACAGCAACCCGGCCATTTTCTGCTTCACCAACGATTTCATAACCGTTTTTAACCAGCATGTTCTTGATGGATACCCGCATGAAAGCTGCGTCGTCGACAATCAAAACACGTCTCATATCTGCCCTCCTTGGCAAATTAAGTAAGTTTTCTAAAGTTACAGCCCTGGCCGGGAGGGGCCCGGCCAGATTAACTTATCCTGCAAATACGGCGGCTCAAGCCGGACAAGGTTGCTGTTGCTTTATATATCGTGCTTAATCTAAAAAAATTCAATCAAGCGGTAAATAAAAGTCAAAAGCAACTGGTTAAATCATGCAACTACCTGATCTGCCTGCTTTTTATTAAAGTTGGCTGGTAAAGCTAGCGATATAAAAGACCAACAAGCATTTGCCATTTTTTATTAGCAAAGAGGACCGTCATGTTGGAAGGAATTGCAGAATTAGATAGATTAGGGGTACAAAGCAGCCGGATCAGTAGCAGCCTGGGTTCGGAAACTAATGCTTTTTCCACTCTATTAGCTGATCTAGTCACAGATAAAGACCCTGGCGCAAAAGACAGCGCCACCATGCTGCTTTTTGGCATGATGATGGGAGATGGCCTCGGCTCAGAAGGTAGCTACAGCCTGATGATCTCAGCCCTGGCCCGGGCTCTGGCCCAGAAAGCTCCCACAAACGGACAGGAGCTGCTTGAAAAAGAATTGCCGCCGGCTGAGCCAGAGGTAGAAGCAAGGCTCAGCCCAGCTCAGCTAAACAGCTATATCAGCCAGACCAGCCTGGACCAGGATGCCATCCCGGCCCGGCCCCACAAGGCTGTCAATCCAGCCATCACCAACAGCCCGGGCCAGCGCAGTCCAGCCAGCTACCAGGCGGTCATCAACCAGTTCCAGGTTGAAAGCAATCCCCGCTATGCTGTCAACCAGAAGGGTAAAAACGACACTTACTGTAATATCTTCATGTGGGATGTGACCCGGGCCATGGGGGCGGAAATACCCCATTATATGGAGCCGGGGACTATGGAGCCACGCTACTACCCCGACACCAAAGGGGCTTGGGAGCTCAATGCCAATGCTATCTGTGACTGGCTCAAGAAGATGGGCAGCCAGTATGGCTGGAACCAGGTCTCGGCCAGCCAGGCCCAGGACCTGGCCAACCAGGGTCGGCCGGTCGTGGCAGTAATGCGTAACGACGGCGGCATCGGCCATGTCCAGGTTGTCTGTCCCTCGCGGGATGGCGGCTTTGACCCGGAGCGCGGCGTGACCGTGGCCCAGGCCGGCAGGAAGCTTTATAACTACGCCCATATCACAAAAACCTATAGCAGCAAGAACCTGGCTAAGGTCTTGTACTATGCCCATGATTGATCAGGCTGACTCAGCCCTGGGAGGAGGAAACAAAAATGGCTCTTAATGGTATACAACCCCGCATCAGTGGTCTTTTCTCCGGCATGGACAGTGCCGATCTTGTCAAGAGCATGCTCTATTTTGAACAAGCTAAAATCGACCGCCAGTTTCAGGTGAAAACTGTCATGGAATGGAAAAAGGACGCTTTCCGGGAAGTTAATGTCTCCTTGCGTAATTTCCGGGAAAAATATCTCAGTCCCCTCAACCCGTCCGAGAACATGTTCACCAGCAGCGCTTATGCCAAGTACAAGGTCAACATGCTCAAAAAAACAGATGCTGTCACAGTTACGGCCGGCACCACTGCCACGGCCGGCAAGATGACTATCAACGAGATCAGTCAGCTGGCTGAAGCGGCAGTTGCCAAAAGCACAGGTGTCTTTGCTGATGCTAGTTTTTCTTATGAGACAAGCCTGGGCGATCTGGCCCTGGTCAATGGTCTGGAATTTGTCGCAGTAGCCGGGGATCAGGAGGGTGATCCGGTCAGGGAAATCATTGCTTTCAGTATCAACGGGCAGGAATTTGAATTCACCAAAGATGACAGCTTGTCCAAAGTGATCAATACTGTCAACAACAACAGCGAGGTTAATGTCAGGTTGAGCTTGAGCTCCCTGACCCAGGGCTTCACCATCCAGACTAAAACAACTGGTGCTTCGAGTGAAATCAAGCTGGAAAATATCCACGGTAATGCTTTCAGCGCTGAGGACAGTGCCTTTGGCATCGCTGCCGGCAGCTACAATGGCAAGAATGCTAAGCTGACTATTGAAAACGTCGCAGTGGAAAAAGAAAGCAACACCTTTACAATCGATGGCCTGACCTATGCTTTAAAAGACACCATGTCCGAGGCTGTATCCTTCACTGTCGAAAGGGATATAGACACTACATTCGACATGATCGTGGGTTTTATCAATGGCTATAACGAGCTGGTCGGCAGCCTGCAGGCCCGGCTTGATGAAAAAATCAATTATGCCTTTGATCCCTTAACAGACCTGATGCGTTCCGGCCTTGATGCCGATGAAATCAAGCTCTGGGAAGACCAGGCTAAAAGCGGTCTCTTACGCAATGACTCGAATCTGAGCCGCCTGATGACAGAGCTGCGCTCCAGCTTTTACACTGCCATCACGGCAGCCGGTAAAAGTCCGGCTGACATCGGTATCACCACCGGGGCCTGGCAGCAAAAAGGCAAGATTGTCATTGATGAGAATGCTTTGCGCAGTGCCCTGGAAAATAATCCTGATGCAGTGGGATCTATCTTCACCAGCATCTCCTCAGCGACAGATTATGATGAAAAATTTGCCGGCAGTGGCCTGGTGACCAGGATCTCTGACCTTTTCAACCGCTTCACCTCCCAGGTCAACTCGACTGCCGTACAGCAGCTTGATCTTGGCATATCCCGGGCTGAAGAAAGACTGATCAAGCTGGAAAAAGCCATGGCCCAGGCAGAAAGTCAGTACTATCGTAAGCTGTCTGCCATGGAAAGCGCCCTGGCCACCATGAACAGCCAGTCCAGCTGGCTGGCTTCCCAGATTGTCAGCTTCAATTAAATAATCAGGCGAGAAGGCCAAGAGGAGATAAATAGCACATGAACATGATCGGTAATGTCTATGAAAAATACAGGCAGCAGGAAGTCCTGACAGCCGGTTCAGTGGACCTGGTTGTCATGCTTTATGACGGCTGTGTCAAGCAACTGAAGCTGGCTCGCATTTTCATCCAGGAAAAACGCTATGAAGAGGCCAATAACAGCTTCAAAAAAGCCCAGGACATCATCTCTGAGCTGATCAAGAGCCTTGATCTCAGCTTTCCGATCGCCAAAAATCTGCTTAACCTGTATGATTTCATGATCCAGGAACTGATCAGGATCAACATCAAGAAGGATGTTGAAGCCCTGGATCCCTTGTTGGAAATCCTGGATAGCCTGCGCAGCGCCTGGGCTGAAGTAAAAAAGCAACAGCGTCCTTTGCTGGGCTTTTCTGAGGATTGATACTTGGACAGGTCAAGTAATATCTTAAAAGAGTTCCTGAAAAACAGGACCCTGAAAAAGGAGCTTTTAAGCCAGATGGTCCGGCTGGCCCGTGCCCAGACAACACACATCGCCCGGGAAGAGACGGATCAGCTCCTGGCCACTAGCGCAGAAAGAGAACGGCTGGCTGAAAAGATTGATATTCTGGATGAACAAAATGACAGGCTGGGCATCTGGCTAAAAGAGCATATGATCAGGGAGTACAGCGCCTTAGCTGGCTCGGAAGAGCAGCTGCTGGCCCTTTTAAAGGAAATCCAGGCTGTTGACCAGGACAACAACCGCCAGTTGCAGCAGATGATTTCCGGTTACCAGAGTCAGTTGCGCGGGCTGCGCCAGACCAGGCATGTCATCGACAGTTACACCAGTGCCTACACCAGCCAGGAAGGCACTTATTTTGATATAAAGAAATAGAGAAAAAATTGTGCGGATAGATGAATTCAAGCAAACGGCAGCTCTGCCGCGCCAGATCAAAGAAGAGCAAAGCAGTTTCCCCAAGGCGGACCGCTTCGGCCAGCAGATGCTGCAAGCCGGTCGCTTTGATTATGCTGAGCATATCAGCCAGCTGCGCGAAAAAGTTGAAGAACAGGGCTTGATTGTTGCCAAAAGAGTTTGCTTGTCGGAACTGGATAAATATAGACGTTTGGTTGGTGAATTGCTGGCTGAAACGAGCAGCCAGGCCTTCAGCTATCTAAAAAAAGACCAGTTTGACTTTTACGGCCGCCATAAAACTTTTGCCCTGATCAAAAAAGTCAATGACAAGCTGGCTGAGCTGGCCCGGGAGGTTTTAAATGAGCAGGCTGACAATATCCGCCTACTCCAGATGGCAGATGATATCCGCGGTCTTCTGGTTGACATATTTCTTTAAAAAATTAGCGCAGTTTTATTTTGTTTATCTAGTTTTTTATGGTATATTGAAACGCATAAAATGAATAATATTCAGGCGGGAGGGTACTTGATTTTGAATCAGATAAACAGGCTGTTTTCTACCAAAGTTCTGCAATACCAGAGCCTGCTGGCTGAAAAAAAGGCAGCTGTCGGGCTGGGTCCGACCCGGTTCAATCAATTGCTGACCCGGCAGCTGGGAACGGAAGCCAAGACTTTGAACTCCAGTCCCGTTAAAGAGCCGCTAGATAGCACTCCGGCACAGCTGGCACAGCCGGCCCCTGTTCCTCTACAGCCCAATAAGCTAAAAATCAACACTCAGACCGACTACACCAGCCTGATCCAACAGGCTGCAGAGAATTTCAGGTTAGACCCGGACCTGATCCGGGCAGTCATCCAGGTCGAATCACGTTTTGAGCCTGAGGCTGTCTCAAGTGCCGGTGCCATGGGCCTGATGCAGCTGATGCCGGCAACCGCCGCATCCTATGCTGTCACCGACCCCTTTGACCCGGGCCAGAACATCATGGCCGGTGCCAATGTGCTGCGCCAGCATCTGGACCGGTTTTCTGACCTGCGCCTGGCCCTGGCCGCCTATAATGCCGGACCGGGCCGGATTGGCGGTCTGGCGGTGGAGGATCCGGATGATCCGGACCAGTATGAAAAGATATCACCGGCTGTGCGCAGCTATGTGGCCAAGGTGCTTGATTATTATGACCAGTATAATAAGGACCCAGTTGGCAAGGAGGACTGAATAAATGGCGATCAAGATGTTTTCTTCCATTAAGCTTTTAGAAAAAGGTCTGGATGCCTCCTGGCAGCGCAACCAGGCAATCACGCATAATATCGCTAATGCCGAAACACCAGGCTTTAAAGCGCTCAAGGTTGAGTTTGAGTCTGCTTTTGCCAGTGCTCTGAAACAAAGTGGCTCGCTCAGCCAAAGCGAGGCAGCCCGAAAATTGGCTAAGATTGAACCGCGTGTAGTGGCAGACCGCAAGCTCAGCATGCGCATGGATGGCAATAATGTTGATATTGATGCAGAAAATGCCCTGCTGGCAAAAAATACCATCTATTACAACACCATGGTCCAGAAAGTCAATGCAGAGCTGCGCAAGCTGCGCATGGCGATCAATGAGGGGAGATAGGTAAATGGCTTTTTTACGCTCACTGGATATCAGTGCTTCCGGCTTGACAGCCCAGCGTCTCAGGATGGACATCATCAGTGAAAACCTGGCTAATGCCAATACAACCAGGACTGCAAACGGTCAACCCTACCAGCGCAAGGTGGTCACTTTGGCAGAACAAGGTGGCATGTCTTTTGCGGCCCATCTGGACCAGGCCAGTGCAGGTGGCGGTGTAGTGGCAAGTTCAATCGCCCGTGATACAGCTCCTTTTATTTATGAATATGACCCAGGCCATCCCGACAGCGACGCGGATGGCTATGTGCGCTATCCCAATGTTGATGAAGCCAGAGAGCTGATCGACATGATGGCAGTGACCCGCTCTTATGAAGCCAATGTCACGGCTCTTAATGCAACTAAAAGTATGGCCATGAAGGCTTTGGAAATTGGGACCTGATCAAGATGAGGTATTAGACTGATGAGTATTGAAGCTTTAACAGGAGTAAGTGGTGTCCGGCCAACAGCCTTGGGCCAGGTGGCCGGGACGCGCCAGACTGATTTTGCCGGACTGCTGGAGCAGGCCCTGCAGGATATCGACAGCACTGAGACTGCAGCCCAACAGTCCACCATCAATCTTTTAACGGGTCAGGATGATAGTATCCACAGCATTATGATTGAAGCGGAAAAGTCCCAGCTGGCTTTGAACCTGCTCATCCAGGTGCGCAACAAAGTGCTGGATGCCTATAAAGAAATCATGCAGATGCAGGTGTAACCGTTCGATGACAACTTTTGCCTTAGCCCGAATTTTGAGTGAGGAAGCCGGCCAGGCTATCTTGCTCATTTTAATTATGGCCCTGGTCTTGCTGGCTGCCTATTACACAAGCCGTTTCCTGGCCCGCTCCATGCGGGGAGGGCGCAAGGGCGCCAATCTGCAGCTGCTGGATCAGCTTTATCTGGGTAAGGATAAGTTTGTCGCTCTTTTGCAGCTGGGTGACAAGGGCTATCTGGTCGGCATTAGCGGCCAGACAGTGACAGCCCTGGACAAGCTGGATCCGGCTGAACTGGCCCGCTTGCTGGAAAAACAAGAACACGCAGCAGATCCGGATAAAAAATCCGCCCGCCAGGCCCGCCTGGCTGATATTTTGAAAAGCTTCCTGACTGCTCCGCAAAGACTGCAGCAAGCCCGCCGAGTTAAGGCGGTCCAGGCAGAGCCGGACCAGGACGATCTGGACGAATTGATCAAAGCTGTCCAGCAAAAAAATCAAGCAATCAGGACTGGTAAAAATGATGGAGGCAACCGGGAGTGAAGAGGCACTTAAGGCTTATTTTACTGACCAGCCTGCTGCTTTTGCCGCTTATTTTAGGCGGTTGTACTCCGGTCGGATTGGAGGGAGCTGAAAACAACGACCTGCTGGGCCAGGTCCTGGGCAGCCGTTCCGAAGGTGTACGCATCCTTTTGCTTCTGACTGTGCTTTCGCTCTTACCTTCTATCTTGATCATGCTGACCGGCTTCACCAGGATTATTATTGTCCTTTCCTTAATCCGTAATGGTCTGGGCCTGCAGCAGATGCCGCCCAACCAGGTTTTGATTGGCCTGGCCCTCTTTATCACCTTGTTTGTCATGACTCCAACCATAGACAGGGTGCGGGTGGAAGCTTATGAGCCTTACATTGCCGAACAGATCAGTGAGGATGAGGCTATCAGCAAGGCCATGGATCCGATTCGCGAATTCATGTACAAACAGACCTATAAAGATGACTTGAACTTTTTTATTTCTGCCTCCCAGGATGCCAGTATCGAAAAGCTGGAGGATGTGCCCAGCACCACCTTGATTCCGGCCTTTATCACCAGTGAGATCAAGCGCGGTTTCCAGATCGGCTTTTTTATCTATATACCATTCATAGTCATTGATATGGTAGTAGCCAGTGTCCTGATGTCCATGGGTATGATGATGCTGCCGCCTGTAATCATATCTTTACCTTTTAAACTGCTTTTGTTCATCCTGGTTAATGGCTGGACCCTGACTATCCAGACCCTCTTGACCAGCTTTAAGTGATTGGGGGCGAGTGCTGGTGCAACAGGCTGAGATAATCCAGGTGATGCAAGAAGGCATCTACACGATCTTGATAGTGGCAGGTCCCATCCTGCTGATTGGCATGCTGGTCGGCCTGATCATCTCAATATTCCAGGCCACAACCCAGATCAGTGACCAGTCACTGGCCTTTGTGCCCAAGATAGTGGCCATCTTCCTGATGCTCATCTTGTTTGGGGGCTGGATGCTCTCTCATTTGACTGAGTTTACCTACAGGGTGTTTGAACACATCAATGTAATGGTCAGCTAGGCAGCCCATGTTGGAACTACTTAATCAACTAGAGCAAAATCTGCCCTTATTTTTCTTGTTTTTTTTCCGGATTACCGCCCTGCTTGTCCTGTCGCCCATCTTTGGCCACAGGGCTATCCCCAACACCTTAAAAATTGGCCTTTGCCTGGTCATCAGCTTGATTGTTTTCAGCAGCTGGCCGGCACCCGGCCAGCTGGGCGATTTAAAGCTGATCCAATTTATTCTCTTAGCTGGCAAGGAACTGCTCTTTGGCCTGGTCCTGGGCTATGTCACGAGCTTATTTTTCTCAGTGGTCCAGACAGCCGGCCATATCATTGATATGCAGATGGGCTTTGGCATGGTCAGTGTACTGGATGTGCAAAATAATGTCAGTGTACCCATCAGCGGTAATCTTTATCACATCACTTTGCTGATCACCTTTTTTACTGTCAATGGGCATCTGCGCCTGATCAAGATCCTGCTGAGCAGCTTTACCCTGGCTCCGGTTGGCAAACTGGTACTGGATGCCCGGCTAGGCCTGGCAGCTGTGGAAGTCTTTGTCAGCTCCTTTGTCTTGGTAGTCAATGTGGCTATGCCCATGATTGTAGCCGGGCTTTTGGGCGAGCTGCTCATGGGTATGATTGTGCGCACTGTGCCGCAGCTGAATATCTTTGTGGTCGGAATCCCTCTCAAGGTGCTGCTGGGCCTTTTAATGCTCTTTTTAGTGTTGCCTTTTTACGTTGCTTTTACAGACAGGATTTTTGAGAGCATGTTCAACAGTATCCAGAAGATGTTCTATCTCTTGGCAGGTGCAGCATGAGTCCGCAGCAATCCGGCGAAAAGACTGAGAAGGCGACGCCCCGCAAAAGGCGGCAGGCGCGTGAGGATGCCCAGGTCTTAAAGAGCGGTGAAGTGATCACTGCATTTTCCCTGCTGCTGGTTTTTGCTGCCCTAGCCCTTTTTGGCAATTATGTCCTGCACCAGCTCAGGCTGCTCATGACAGAATTTTTTACAGTGTCTGATCTGACTACTGCCCAGGTGGGGCTGGGAACGGTCCGGCCTTTTTTGCAAAAGGCACTTTTACGGATTGGCCTGGCGATTGCCCCCTTGCTGGCAGCGGGTCTTCTGGCCGGACTTTTAGCCAACTACCTGCAGGTGGGCTTTTTATTTGTCAGCAAGGGCATCCAGCCCAAAATGAGCCGGATTAATATGATTGAGGGCTTCAAGCGGATTTTTTCCAGCCAGTCCCTGGCTCAGCTGATCAAGGCCCTTTTTAAGATCATTTTGTTGCTGATTATTGCTTATAATGAATATAAGAAGCGATTGGCTGAATTTCCCAACCTGATGTGGTTTAATATAACAGATGCCAGTGCCTTTATTGCCAGTATGCTGCTGGGAGTGGCCTTTAAGGTCTGTCTGCTCTTCGCCATCCTGGGCCCGGTGGACTATTTTTATGAATGGCGCAAGCGGGAAAAAGAGCTCATGATGACCAAGCAGGAAGTCAGGGATGAATACAAGCTGACAGAAGGTGATCCCCAGATCAAGGGGCGGATCAGGCAAAGGCAGCGCCAGATCAGCGGTCAACGTATGATGCAGGCTGTGCCTAAAGCCGATGTGATCATCACAAACCCGACCCATTATGCTGTGGCCCTGGCTTATGATGCCGACCAGGACCAGGCCCCGCAGGTTGTAGCCAAGGGCAGGGGCTACCTGGCCCGCAAGATCAAGGAGACAGCCATACAGGCCCGGGTGGAGATAGTCGAAAATAAACAGCTGGCCCAGGCGCTTTACTTTTTTTGTGATATCGGTGATGAGGTGCCTGAAGAGCTCTATCAGGCAGTGGCGGAGATCCTGGCCTATGTCTACAGGCTCAAGAACAAGCAGGGAGGAACAAGATGAAACGCAGTGAACTGATTGTGGCGATTTTAATTCTGGCCATTATCATGCTGATCATTGTCCCGCTCAGCCCGGCTTTTCTGGATGTGCTTTTAATCCTCAGCCTGGCCCTGGCCTTGCTCATCTTGCTGATTGCCCTTTACATGAAGGAGACTTTGGAGTTTTCCACCTATCCGACCATGCTGCTTTTGGTGACCCTTTTCCGCCTGGTGCTGAATATTTCCGCCACCCGCCTGATCCTGGGCAATGGTGGCAATGCCGGCCAGGTGATCAAGACCTTTGGCAGCTTTGTTGTCGGCAGTAATCTGGTGGTCGGTTTTGTTATTTTTATCATCATTGTCCTGATCCAGTTTATTGTTATCACCAAGGGTGCTGAGCGGGTTTCAGAGGTGGCCGCTCGTTTCACTCTCGATGCCATGCCAGGTAA
Source organism: uncultured Oscillospiraceae bacterium (assembly GCA_964654125.1). Classification (GTDB taxonomy): domain Bacteria; phylum Bacillota; class Clostridia; order Saccharofermentanales; family UBA5734; genus JAAYBY01. The sequence goes on along the minus strand of CAZZGG010000007.1, from coordinate 30,539 downwards.
GCAGATGGCGATTGATGCCGATCTGGGTGCCGGCCTGATCGATGAAGAGACAGCCCGCCAGCGCCGCTCAGACATCATGCGCGAGGCCGACTTTTACGGTGCCATGGACGGTGCTTCCAAGTTTGTTAAAGGTGACGCCATTTTGGGCATTATTATCACCTTCGTCAATATTGTGGGTGGGATAGTGATCGGTCTTTTAGGTGTGGGCGGTACTGCCATGACTTTTGACAAGGTGATCCAGGTCTATATGCTGGCCACGGTCGGCAATGGCCTGGTCAGCCAACTGCCTGCCCTGATGGTTTCTACCGCTACAGGTATCATAGTCACCCGCTCAGCCAATGAATCTACCTTTGGGGAGAGCCTGGTCAGCCAGCTGCTGGGCCGGCCCGGGGTCCTGATCCTGGTGGGTGGCATGCTGGCTATCACCTCCTTTATACCCGGCATTCCCACCTTGCTGGTGCTGGCCCTGGCGGCAATCTTACTTTTCGTAGGTTACAGCAATCTGAACAAGGCCAAAAAGGCAGTGGAGGAAAGTCTGGTTGACACGGCGGAGCAGACAGCTCTGGAGAGTCGGCGGCCGGAAAGTGTCACCTCACTTTTACAGGTGGATCTGATCGAGATGGAGTTTGGCTATGGCCTGCTTGCTTTGGTTGATGACAGCCAGGGCGGCGACCTGCTGGACCGGGTGGTTATGATTCGGCGCCAGTGTGCCATGGATCTGGGCATAATTGTGCCGGTTGTCCACTTGCGTGACAATATCCAGCTGCCGACCAATGATTATTCAATCAAGATCCGCGGTTTGGAAGTGAGCAGGGGTGAAGTGCTGCCAGGCCACTATCTGGCCCTGAAGCCGGCTGAACTGGATCAGGAGGCCATTGAGGGGATTGAGACTAAAGAACCAGCCTATGGTATGCCGGCCTTGTGGATCCTGGATCAAAACAAGGAAAAGGCTGAACTGATGGGCTATACTGTGATCGATGCGCCCTCCATGATCGCCACCCACCTGATGGAGACGATCAAGCGCCATGCCAGTGAACTGCTCAGCAGGCAGCAGGTCCAGACCCTGCTGGACCATCTGCGTGAAAGGGAACCGGCCCTGGTTGAAGAAGTGGTGCCGAAAATGTTTTCGATCGGTGAAGTGCAAAAGGTGCTGGCCTTTTTGCTGGATGAGCATATCTCGATCCGGGACCTGGCCACCATCTTGGAAACGCTGGGCGATCACGGGGCGACAGTCCGTGAACCGGACCAGCTGGCTGAATATGTGCGCCAGTCACTTAAAAGGGCTATTACCCAGCGCTTTTCGCAAAACGGCCGCCTCCAGGTGATCACCCTGGATCCGGCTTTGGAACAGACCATTGCCGACAGCATCAAAAGAAGTGACCAGGGCCAGTTTATAGCCCTGGAGCCTTCACTCTTACAAAAGATCATGCTCAGCCTGAAAAATGCGGCTGAAAGAGCTGTCAGCCTGGGGGTGACACCCGTGGTCCTGACTGAACCCCAGATCCGGCGCCATATCAAGCGGATCACCGAGCAGATCAGCCGTGATATGGTGGTGCTGTCTTATAATGAACTGGAACAGGATGTTGAAGTATATTCTGATGGAGTGGTGAAGATATAGCTTATGGTTGTGAAGAGATATTATGCCCGGGATATGGCTGAGGCCATGGTCAGCATCCGCAAGGAGCTTGGCCCTGATGCTGTGATCTTGAGCAGCAAAAAGGTGCGCAGCAAGGGATTAGCCGGGTTGTTAAAAAAAAAGCTGGTTGAGGTGGTTGTTGCCTATAACGGACCTGATAACAGCAAACCGGCCAAGGCGCAGGAAACAAAAAATCCTGCCCTTGATGCTGACAAACTGGACAAACTGGCTGGTGATATCGCCACCTTACAGGATCTGGTGGCTGACTTCACTCAAAAAATTAACACTGTGGAAAAAGAGAGCCTTTTGAAGCTCAGCCCAGCCTCAACCAAGCTTTATGCCCGCCTGGTGACTAATGATGTGGAGGATGGCTTTGCCAAGGAGATCATGCTGGAAGCCCAGGAGGCTGCAGCCAAAAATGAAGCAGAGCCTGAGACCGTCCTGCGTCAGCTGCTTTTGGATAAGATGGGTGAGCCGGCCCCGATTAAGCTGAAGAAATTCAAACGGAACATTATCATGCTGGTGGGACCGACCGGTGTAGGCAAAACCACCACCCTGGTCAAGCTGGCCGGCTCTTTTATTGCTGACCAGGAGCTCAAGGTCGGCCTGATCAATACTGATACCTACAGGATCGGGGCCCATGACCAGATCCGCACCTATGCCGATATTATGGATGTACCACTGCATATAGTCTACACAGCCGAGGAGATGGCCAGCGCTCTCAAAGAACAAGAGGACAGGGAAATAGTCCTGATTGATACAGTAGGCAAGAATTCTTGGGATGATGAGTACAAGAAAAATCTCAAAGAGATCATCGCCGCCTCGGAACCGGATGAGATAATGCTGCTGGTCAGTGTCAACACCAGCCGCCAGGCGCTCAAGGGAATTTTGGATAATTATGCATTTTTAGGCAATTCACGGCTGATTATAACCAAGGCCGATGAGATCAAGGCCTGGGGCAATATGGTGAATATCGTCAATTGGAGTAAAAAGAAGCTGGCTTATTTGACGGTAGGGCAAAATGTACCGTATGATATTGAAGAAGCCGATATGAATAAAATCATTAACAATGTTCTCAACCATGGTGTAGCAAATGATTGACCAAGCCCAGAGTTTACGCGAGCTGATGTCGCAAAGAAAGCAAAAAGGTCTCCACTATGTTGCCATAACAGGTGGGGCCAAAGGTGTGGGCAAGACCACCCTAGCTTTCAACCTGGCTTACTTTTTGCAGCAGGCCGGCCGCCGGCCTTTGGTGATCCAGTTACTTGAACGAAAAGACCTGCCGGAAAATACAGGCCTGATCCAGGCTCTGCGCAACAAGAAGGAGCTGTCTGATCTGGTCTTATCAGGTGCTGGTGGAGTCAGATATCTACCCCAAAGTGACCTGTTGGGCTTGGCCGGACTGGATGCCGCTTTGGCCCGTAACAGCTTGCTCCAGCTCGATACCCTAGCTGACCTCATCATTTTCGATGCTACAGGGGATAATGAGAATATCAGCCGCCTGGTGGCAGCCAGCCATGAGACATTTTTACTGATCACCGCACAAAAGGAAGCTTTGCTGGGCACCTACGCCCTTTTGAAAAATTTAAGTGGGCTGGGCCGCAAGACTTCCTTATTTTTGCTTTTGAACAAGGCAGCCAGCAGCCAGAAGGCTGACTTGGTCCTTGAAAGCTTTGTTAAAACAACAGCCAAGTATACGGAACTGCAAATCCGCCAAAGCGCTTTTATCCACCAGGATGCAGCCTTGACTGGCGAACCGGCAAAGCCCCTTGCCTTGAGCCGGCCAGATAGCATGGCAGCCCAGGACATGGCAGCTTTGGCAGAAAAGCTAGCGGCCATACTGGCTGCTGGTCTGCCCCAACGTGAACCAGGTGTTTTTCTTAATGACTTTTTGAAAGAAGCATAACAGGGATGGAGATTAGACGGTTAAAAGATCATATAAAGCTGGGAGAAGGCCTGCAGGTCGAATTTGAGGGCAAGACCTACTCCACCAAGTTGCTGGATTTTAGCGATGACCTGACTTTCATGGTTTACCGGCCAACTTTCCGCCTGCGCGGTCTGAGCATGCTGTCAGACGATATGGCCCATTTTACCCTGGCCCGTCCCGATGGCGTTTATGAGTTCAAGGCTTTATTTGTCAAAAGTCAGCTGCTCAACAAGCTACATGTTTATTACTTTCGGGCCCGGCCCCGTATCACCAAGAGCCAAAGGCGCCAATCCTACCGCCTGACCATCATGTTACCGCTGAAAGCATGGTGCCTGAAAGAAGATGATCCTGAGCCACTAGTCGCCAGTCTCATGACGATAAATATCTCGGAAACGGGCTTGCTATTCGGCTGCCCCTGCCAATATGAGCCTGGCCAGCGGCTGGGCCTGGAACTGGATCTGGGCGATGCTGAGCCGGTCCAGCTCGAAGGCCGGGTGGTGCGCTGTGAAAACCCCCTGGATGAGGATGATCTTTATCGGGTTGCGGTTGAACTTTTGGCAGTCAGCAACCCGATCCGCAAACAGATTGCACGTTTTATATTGAAGAGGCAAAGCAGCCTGCGTAAAAAGGATAACTAGACTCTTTGCCAAAAGTCTGTGGAGGCCTTAAAGGATGAGCGAGACAAAGACCAAAGAAGACAATATCAATAAAATCTGGTCTGAATACGCCAGGACACGTGCACTTGAGCTGAAAAATGAGCTGGTCATGCACTACCTGCACCTGGTCAAAAGCATTGTCTTCCGCCTGCTGCCCACCTATGAAAACTATTCCAGCTACGATGATTTGAGCAGCTGCGGTGTCCTGGGCCTGATGGATGCCATCGAAAAATTTGACCTGGAGCGGGGAGTCAAATTTGAAAGCTATGCTAGCCTACGCATCAAGGGTGAAATAATCGACCATATTCGTAAACAGGACTGGGCTCCTTACAGTTTGCGTCAAAGGATTAAATCTATCAGCACAGCCTACAGTGAACTGGAAATGGAGCTGGGTAGAAAACCTACAGATAGTGAAATTGCTACTGAACTCGACATGAAAGAAGCTGATGTGCAAAAGGCCATGACCCAGTCACACATGTTCAATGTGGTCTATTTTGAAGAGCAGATCAGTGAATACCAGACCTGGGGCGATACTATTGAAGATAAAAGGCAGACTCCGGAAGAAGTGGTGGAAAAACAAGATGTGATCAGGGTGCTGGGCGAGATGATTGATGATTTGCCGGAACGGGAAAAGCAGGTCATCACGCTTTATTACTATGAGGAGCTGACCTTAAAAGAAATTGCTAATATTTTGGGTATGTCAGAATCCAGGATATCCCAGATCCATTCGAAATTACTGGTACAGCTGAGGACTAAGATGGAAAAGGCCTTCAGTCTCAAGCATTGATCAATTAATGGAGTATATTATATGGACGCTAGTCATTACTTTTTCGCTTTTTATATCTTCGTCATGCTGGTTGCCCTGCTTTTTATCTATAAAAAGCTGGATGAAACGAGCCGAAAAACCAGCCAGGATACACCAGACAAGGAAAAACGCCTTTTCCAACTCTACCAGAATCTGGATGATATGATGGTCAGTATCGAAGAATACATGGAGCAGGCCAAAAAAGAGATTACTGCTGAACGCGAGCAGGTTGCCCTCTTGCTGGCAAAGGCTGAAAAAGAGGCAGGCGGGTCTTTCCAGCCCAGTCCACCACTTGCCCAGCAGCCTGCTGCGCCTGAAATATCTTTCAGCCATGATTTACTGGCTAAACAAGAAAAGGTGCTGGAACTGAAGCAAAAGGGTCTCAATATTGACCAGATCGCCCAAGAGATGCAGATCTCCCGGGGTGAAGTCGCTCTGATTCAGGGTATCGCCAAGCGCAAATAAAGCAGCTATTTAGATAAAAAACTTGATTTTGCAGTTATATTTTCTAAAAAACAAACGATAAAGAAAATATGAGGTATTTTTACAGTTTGTTTTTTAGGAGAGTGCAAAATGAAATGGTATAACAATCAAAAGATTTCAACCAAGCTGATCCTAGGTTTTCTTATCGTCGCCTTCATCGCTGCCCTTGTTGGTGGTGTTGGTATTTTTAATCTGTTCAGAATGGCCCAGGCTGATGTTTTGCTCTATGAGGAAAATGCTGCTGGGCTGGATTTTTCCGGCAATGCTGCCAACTATTTTCAAAGGATACGTTTCAACACCTTACGGATCACAGCCGTAGAGAAAGAGGCGGAAATAGAAAGTGGCATCAGTAATATCACTGCTTATCTGGCTGAAGCCGATCAATATCTCAAACTGTATGAAGATGGCATTGTTAATCCGCAGGACAGGCAAATCATGGACAAGCTGGTGCCGCTCTGGCAGCAGATCAGATCTTACACGGATGAACTGATTCAGCTGGTAAGAGCAGGTGAACCTCTGGCTGCTCGGGAGCTTATTCTGGGTGAGATGGCACCTGTTGCTGACGAAGTGCGCTCTGTTTTTGATGAGATGGGTGCCTATAATTCGCAGGGTGCAGCAGAGCGTTCTGCAGAAAACCAGGCGCTTTTTACTAGCTCGGCCTTCATCATGGGAGCAGTTATCCTGCTTGCTCTGGTGCTTTCTGTCCTCTTGGGTCTTTATATCGCCAGGGCGATCGGTAAACCGGTCCGGGAACTGGCCCAGGCAGCTGATCAGCTGGCCACAGGTGATGTTGAGGTAAATGTGTCATCTGACAGTGCGGATGAGCTAGGTGACCTGATGCGTGCTTTTGCCAAGATGGTTGACAATATCCGCAGCCAGGCACGGGCGGCAGAGCTGATTGCTGGTGGTGACCTGACAGTCCAGGTTGATGTCAGGTCAGACCAGGATCTACTCGGGCAAAAACTAGCTGAGCTGGTCAGCCGCAATAATCAGGTGCTGGGTAATATCAGGTCAGCCTCTGAGCAGGTTGCTGCCGGAGCAGAACAGATCTCAACCAGCAGTATCAGTCTATCGCAGGGGGCGACGGAACAAGCAGCTGCTGTTGAAGAGCTATCCGCCACAGTCAATGAGATATCCGAGCAGGTCAGGCATAATGCAGCTAATGCACAGCAGGCCCACAAGCAGTCGCAAAACGCTGGCCAGCAGGTGGAAAACAGCAACAGCCACATGCAAAACCTGATTACGGCGATTAAGGAGATTGATAACAAATCCGCTGAAATCAGCAAGATCATCAAGACAATCGATGAGATAGCATTTCAAACTAATATCCTGGCACTTAATGCAGCGGTAGAAGCAGCCCGGGCAGGCGCGGCCGGTAAAGGTTTTGCTGTGGTGGCGGATGAGGTGCGCAACCTGGCGGCCAAGTCAGCTGAAGCAGCTAAAGACACAACAGTCCTGATTGCTGAAACTGTCCAGGCTGTGGACAAGGGCACGCAGTTTGCCGGATCAACGGCCCAGGCCATGGAGGCTGTCGTACAAGATACCGCAAAAGTGGTGGCACTGATTGACCAGATAGCCCAAGCTTCCAATGAACAGGCTGCTGCTGTGGGCCAGATTTCAACGGGCCTGGAACAGATATCATCTGTTGTACAAAGTAATTCGGCAACATCAGAAGAAAGTGCGGCCACGGCTGAGGAACTCTCGCGCCAGGCTCAGTTGCTTAATCAGCAGATTGCCAGTTTCAAGCTTTCCGCTGGCAGCAGCCAAATCCTGACAGCAGCAGCTGCTGTACCTTACAAAAGCCTAGGCCAGCCAGCGCAGCTCGGCAAGTATTAGCTTAGGGCTTAAGTAGAAAAAACAGAGCATGAAACAAGCCCTGCTTCCTTACGAGCTTTAGATAGAGGTCTGGTCAGATTTTAGCTGTTTGCTTACCTGCCAGGTATAACTTCAAACAAAAGCCTGCACACTGCAGCCGGGTTGTTGCGGTAGTAAACCTGCTTGGCCCTGACAGACATGCCTGCTACTGCTGGATCCAGTTTGAGCAGATTATAAATTATCTTGCGCATTAAACCGATGTTTTCTGTCGCATGGGCCTTCCTGGCTGTACAACGGTCTTCTCTTAAGGCATCGTCTAAGACCCAGTGCAAGCTGTTTTCGATTGCCCAGTGTCCGCGCGAGTAACAGGCAAATTCTTCAGCCTGCATTTTTTTGCTGATGATAAAGCTCTCCACTTCCACCGTGGCATCTTCTTCTTTTATCTGACCGCCTTCTTCACGCTGGATGACTAGCCGCTCCCTTATAACCATGCCTAGCGCAGCGACATGCGGCCATTCTTCCTTGAGGATGTTGGCTGGATTATTGTAAACATAGTAAGTCCTGCGTTCCATCCGGCCATGATTTTGCTTGCAGCTGCAATCCTGGTGGATGCTCAACAGCCTCTGGATTTATTCTCACATGAGCAAAAAATACATCATCTAGGCCAAACTGTGCTTTCATAGAACAAAGTGTGAAACTTGACTTATGGACATCCATACCAACATAAATTATACTTTTCATGAGTGACCTCCCATTGTATGCGGTAATCCCCGCAGATTTGTTGTTCTACAGATAAGATTACGGGTAAATCCACGATAGTGCAATCGCGGGGGTCACTTCATATTGTCTTAAGCAAGGGGCTTTTCGGCAGATATTGGTAAAACAAAGATCGGCTAAACTGGTGTGGAGGTAGCCAGTTTAGCCGATCAAGGTTAGGAGTATTGTGCTGTTTAACTTATTAGTAAAACTAGTACTTGCCGAAACTGCCACCAGTCAAGACAATCTCTTCTTGGCTGGTTTGCTGCTCCCGGGTAGGCACTGCCTTGGCTAGACCACTGTCTTTAAGCCAGCTGTTCTGGTTGCCATTTTTCAACCGGAAACGGCTGATCTGGTCCTTTAGTAAAGCTGCCTGTCCAGCTAATTGCTCGCTGGCTGCAGCGCTTTCTTCAGATGTGGCAGAGTTGGTCTGTACAACAGCTGAGATCTGGTTTACACCTGTGGCGATTTGCTCAATTGCGGCTGACTCCCGTTCTAGGGCCTGGGCGATTTCTGCCACCCTGGTATCGACTGTCGCAGCCTTTTGCGCAACATTGCTTAAGGATTCAGCAGTCACATCACTGAGCTTACTACCTGTTTCAATCGCATTTAAGGTGCTGCGGATCAGGTCGGTTGTATTATTGGCAGCCTCTGCTGATTTGGCAGCCAGATTGCGCACCTCGTCAGCAACCACAGCAAAGCCTTTGCCGGCTGAACCAGCCCGGGCAGCCTCTACAGCAGCGTTGAGGGCCAGGATATTGGTCTGGAAGGCAATGTCTTCGATTGTCTTGATGATCTTGCCGATCTCCTGAGAGGTCTGATTGATCTCCTGCATGGCAGCCATGAGTTTTTGCATCTGCTGGTTGCTGGAGACTACTTCCTGACCTGCTTCTTCAGATAAGTTTCTCGCTTCCAGAGCACTGAGGGCATTCTTTTGCAGCTGCTGGGCAACATCCGTTATGGTGGCAGTCAGCTCTTCGACGGAACTGGCCTGTTCTGTAGCGCCTTGACTGAGAGCCTGGGCACCGGCTGCCACCTGGTCAGAACCTGCCAGGACTTGATCTGAAGCAGCCACTATATTGGTCATGATTTCATTGTTGTTCTCAACCAGCTCGTGCAGTTTTTGACCTAACAGGTCAAATTCCGAGCGGATCTTGACATCCACTGTCAGGTCACCGCCGGCAATTCTTTCCGCCAGCCGGGCCTGTTCCCTGGTGTTTTCGATCATCATGGCAAATGAATCCATCAGGACGCCGATCTCATCTTTGGTGTCAGAATCAACATTAACATTGACATCTCCTAAGGCCAGGCGGTTAGAAGCTTGGACCAGGATAGCCACTTTGTTGGAGATACCGCGTGAGATATAAAGCGCAATCAGGATAGCCAGGATTATGCCAATAGCCACGCAGACAATGATTATGATTGCTGAAGCTGTGGCCAGAGCGCCGTTACTGGCGATCTGATCCTGGGCATAATTAGTATTGTACCGGATCAGGTCTTCCAAGGAATTATCCACCAAGAGGGCCAGCTGGCGCAGCTGACCACCATCTTTTAGCCATTCGTAGGCTTCTGTTTGCCTGGCCGGATCAGCACCGGGTCCTTCAATCAGCTCATTGCGCACTGCACCAAAGTTGATCAGGTTTTCCTGCACCTGGTCAATCATAGTTATTTCCTGAACCACTTCTTCAGCCTTGTAACCCGCCAGCATTTGCCGGTAGTTGGCTATGGCCGTATCAATTTCTATTTTAAAGTCATCAATTCTACTCAGGTAATATTCCTTATCTGCGCTACTTTCTGCCAGGACGAAACCATAAAGATTCATGCGGATGCGCTGAAACCCCGCACTGATTATTTCCGTGTTTTCCAATGCTTCCACACTGTCGGTATAGGCAACATTGTATGAACTGTTGACCCGCAGTAAGCTGAAGATGCCGACACCGCCGATAATGCCGGCAATGACAACAACAATCAAAAATCCGGAGAGGATCTTTGAACCTAATTTCCAATCTTTGTAGCTTTTCATTAACTATTCACCTCTATATTATTTTCGTCGATGAGTTCTTCCTCACCCAACAGGTTTTCATAATCCAGCAGCAGCTTTACAGCGCCAGCTACCTTGCCAATTGCTTTGAGACAATTATGGCTGTGGCCGGAGAACTCGGGGGGAGGCTCAATATTGGCCTGGTCAATATCCAGCACCTCTTCGACCTGGTCCACGATCAGGCCAACCTGGGTTCCCTTGATATCTATGACAATGATACAGGTCCTTTCATCGTAGGCCCTGTCTGGCTTGCCAAAACGCAGGCGGATATCCATAACCGGGATGATCTTGCCGCGCAGGTTGATGACGCCGCGGATATAAGCGGGAAAGTCAGGCATGGCCGTGATGGGCTGCATACCGATTATTTCAATGACATAATAGATGTCGATACCATATGTTTCATCTGCTATACTGAAAGTTAAGAAGCGATCCTGCTGGGTAGCTTCCATTTGTTCCAGTTGTTCCTGCATAGTTCCGGTTGACATAAGCTGACTTCCTTTCCTGACTTTATGTTTATTGTCTACCATCTATATCGTGCTAAAATAGAAAAAATCCACATTTAATTTGGACAAATGACCATAAAACATTTTTAATGTCTGTATGATATGAGCGCTAGAGCAGGAAAAGAGAAAAAAGAAAAAAGGTGATAATGATGAAAAGATCGCAAATAAATCAGATAATGCGTCAAGGACTGGCTTTTATTCAGCAGCTATCTTTCCAGCTGCCACCCTTTGCTTACTGGACTTTAGCAGACTGGCAAAAAAACAGCGGACCAGAATACCAGGAGCTGCGTGAGTGCATGCTGGGCTGGGATATTACAGATTTTGGCTCAGGTGATTTTAATAAAATTGGCCTGCTGCTTTTCACCTTGCGCAATGGCAGCCAGCTAGAAGGAGCTAAGACCTATGCAGAAAAGGTTTTAGTCGTCCAGGAAAACCAGGTCACACCCCTGCATTTTCACTTTGCTAAAACAGAGGATATTATCAATCGGGGTGGAGGCAGACTGCTGGTCCAGCTCTATCAAGCCAACCCTGATGGCAGCCTGGCAGAAGATGATGTGACAGTATCGACAGACGGGCGTAATTACCAAGCCAAGGCAGCTAGTATTATAAGGCTGCAGCCCGGGGAGAGCATAACCTTAAAACCGGGGCAGTATCATAAATTCTGGGCCGAGGCCGGCTCTGGCCCGGTTCTTTTAGGCGAAGTCTCCCAGGTCAATGATGACAGGACAGACAACCGATTTTATGAAAAAACCGGCCGTTTTCCAGTCATCATAGAAGACGAGCCGATCCTTTACCCCCTCTTCAGTGAAGTGGAGCAAGCCTGAGTGAAAAAAGAGCCCCTTCCAAGAAGGGGCTCTTTAGCTTTAGCATGTAGTTAGAGCACCAGCTCAATTTGGCTTAGTTCCGGCCGGTAGTCCTGGTCTCCTTGCAGCTTAAAGGTGCTGATCATCTCGCGCAGGTGTTCTGCTTGACTGCTCATCTCTTCACTGGCAGCAGCACTTTGTTCTGAGGAAGCGGCGTTGGTCTGGACGACCTGGGCGATCTGTTCAATACCCTGGTTGACCTGGCTGATACCCTGGGACTGTTCATTGGAGGATATGCTGATATTGGCGATAACTTCAGCCACATCCTCTATACTGGCCATGATGCTGGTCAGGGCCTGGGCTGTGGCCTGGGCAATCCTGGCACCATTGGCTGTTTTTTCACCGGAGCCCCGGATCATCTCTGTGGTTTCGCGGGCGGCATCGCCAGAGCGGGCGGCCAGGCTGCGCACTTCTTCAGCAACAACAGCAAAACCCTTGCCGGCTTCGCCAGCCCGGGCAGCCTCAATCGCTGCATTAAGAGCCAAGATATTGGTCTGGAAGGCGATATCATCAATCACCTTAATGACCTTGGAAATATCATTGGATGCCTGGTCAATCTCCTGCATGGCATTTTGCATCTCCTGCATCTGCCTGTCGCCTTGCTGGGCCTGGGCCTTAGCTGCCAGGGCCATTTCATTGGCCTTATTGGCATAATCTGCATTCTGCTTAGTCTGGACAGAGATCTCTTCCATGGAGGCTGAAAGCTCCTCAACCGAGCTGGCCTGCTCAGTTGCACCCTGGGAAAGGGCTGTACTGCTGTCTGCCACTTGCTGTGAACCACCGGAGACCTGGTCGGCTGCAGCTGTTATATCCCGGAAGGCAGAGTTGAGGTCGGTCAATAAAGTCTGCAGGGCATTACCCATGGTGTCCTTTTCGCTAAGCAGTTCTATTTCCAATGAAAGATCATGATCAGCTACTTTGCTTAAGCATTCGCCGATATATACCAGCCTGTCGATAAATTTGGCAAAGGCCAAGAGTGACTGGCCAATCTCGTCCTGGGCTTTTGCTTCTTCCAGTATATCTTCTTTGACTGCATCACTATAGGCCAGATCACCGCTGCTGCCGGCCTGGACCATGATCGCTTGCATCTTGGTTAAAGGCCTGGTGATGGCCCGGGCCAGCAGGAAGGCAACCACAATAGCCGCAGCCAGAACCAGAGCCAGCGCAACTGCCAAAACAACCAGGGATAAAAGAGCATTGGCCCTGGCTTCGTCTGTGCGCTGTTCCAGGCCGCTGTAAACATCTGTCACGGCTGTGTCAATGGCTGTTGTTGCTGCAATACCCAAGGGCAGGGCATAGGCCTGGGCTTCATCGCTGGCAGTATTGGCAGCAGCAAACTCATCAGTATAGGCATAACGCTTTTCGATCACATCGATCAAGCCCTGCGCTGCCTTGATGTGATTCGGGTTACTGGCCAGGCGCCTGTATTGTTCCAGCAAGAGAATGGTTTCGTCCATCTTACTGATGATCTGATCGATGTAAATCTCATCAAAGGAATACTGGAAGGTACGTGAGGCGATCCGAAAAGCTGTGATGGCATCACTGATTTGGAAGACCAGGCCCAGTTGATCCTTGCCGACATCTGCTCCTGTCTGGTAACTCATGAAAGAAGCCAGCTCCTCAACTAGTTCAGAGCCACTGGCGGCAAATCTTTGCCGGCCTTCGGCCAACTCAATATCACGCTGGATCATGCCCTCAAGAGCCTGGTTCCAGCTGCTGAACTGCTCATAGGCAGTCTGGATGCTGGGCCTGAAAGCTGCCAGACTGCTGGTATTATTAATTGTGCTGAAGACTTCCTGGAATTTTTCTTCCGTTGCTGCTGCATGCTCCAGGTATTGGGCTGTAGCCTCATCATCAAGTACAGAGTAAATGATGTTGGCCTGGATGTCCGCTGCATTATACTCAGCCAGGACACTGCTCAGCTGGTCCTGGAAGTAAATATCCTGCCTGATCTGATCAACATTCCGGATGGACTTAATGTTTTCTAAAAAGATGAAAGCAAAAGCGATACATAGCAAAGCAAGAATTAGGGCAAATGCTGTCAGGATTTTGCCGCGCACTTTAAGATTTTTAAAACTTCCCATGTTAGATTCCTTTCCGTGTAGCTCTTGATGTAAAAAAATGCAACCATACTTGTTATCGTCATAATCGCTGAAATGTTTAGTATTTGTTCAGAATCCTTAAAATAATTACGCTCACGAGTGAATATGCTACTATGGCATGAAGAGGTGATAAAAAATGCGACAAGGCAGATACTACAGCGTCCACCTGCATATGCACTCCTGCCATGAAGGCATGGCCAGCATGGCCGGCCATCTTTACGAGGCCAGCCGGCTGGGTCTGGCAGCCATCTGGTTTACCGACCATGACACCCTGATGGGTAAATATCCGGCCAGAATCGCCAGTTTTGATTTCGCTGCAGGCGAGATCCTCCAGATTGATCAGGCTGCCACCCAGGCAGCGATTGACAGGTCCCTTGCTGGCAAGCTGGAAAACCTGGCCCGTCTCGGCATCAGCCTGGACGATGCAGCGCTGGCCCAAAGCAGGCAGAGCTATCTGCCTAAGGCTCAAGTCCGCCAGGGCTGGCAGAGCGAAAAGACAGAGCCTGCTGCCCGGTCCTGGCTGGAAATTCAGCCCCACGGCTTTGCTAAAGCCAGGCCCTGTCTTCAGTTTAGAGCCAAGGCCGGCCCGGCAGCAGACTGGCAAAGCGCCCGGATCAGGCTGCTAGTCAGTGGTAAACGCCAACAGCGCAGCCTGCTGGCGGATGTCCTGCTCAAGCTGGTCTGCCGGATTGAGCTGCCGCCTGGCCCGGACAGCAGGCTGTTGATCAGGCTGCACCTGTCCCAGCAGCCGCCTTTACATAAACACAGCCAGATCATCTATGTCCTGGGTGATCCGGCTGGCCTGGCTGATGACTATACAGGTGTGGTGGAACTGAAAAATAGTACCCAGGGTTGGCAGGAGCTAGAATTGCCCCTGACAGAAGACGCTAAAAAGCAGCCTGCCAGTGGCGGGGCGGACAATGCTTTTGACACCATTTCCTTGGAACTGCAAGCGAGAAAAGGCCAGGAGCTGGCTATCTGGCTGGACAGGCTGACAATTGAAAGTGAAGTAGAAGATGACCCTGGCAGCGGCTTTGAGCCGATGCGGCAAAGACAGCAAAAACTGGCTGACTCACTTGGCCAAAAATATGGTGTCTTGGCTATAGTCGGTAATGAAATCACCGGTGCCGGCCCGCACAAAAACAGCTTTTGCACTCATGTGCCGGTGATCAACTACCAGGCCAGGCAGCACCAGGTCAGCCAGGACCAGGCTATTGCCTGGGTCAAAGCACATAAGGGCATCTTTGCCATCAATCATCCATTTGCACAGTGGAATCAGCTGGATTTAAAGGAAGCGGAAAAACAGGCAGCCCTAGCTGACCTGGTCCAGCAGCATCTGGCCAGCCAGGCCTATGGTGCCGACCTGATTGAGATTGGCTTTCCAGAAGGTAGATATGGCTTTTCCCTGGCCCAGCATCTGCAGCTCTGGGACCAGCTCAGCTTGAATGGTATTTTTATTACCGGCTATGGCTGCAGTGACAATCACCGCAATGATGCCAACTGGTATGAGGGCAACAACTTTGCTGCCTGGATTTATGCTGACCAGCTGACCGAAAAAGAACTGACCCGCTCTATGGCCAGAGGCCGGCTATATACGGGTGACCCTACTTTTATCAAGGGAGACCTAGAATTTGCTACTAAAGAAGGTCAGGTCATGGGCCAGGTGGTGGCAGTACAAAAAGCAAATTATGCACTTCAGTTCAGCCTGACCCGGACCAGCCCCGGCTGGACAGTCAGATGGATTCAAGATGGCGTGCTGGCCCGGCAAGAACAGATCACAAAAGACAGCTGCAGCAGCGAATTTAGCTTGACTGTGCAAAGGCAGCTCCACTTTGTCAGGCTGGAGATTTATAATGACAAGGGCAGATGCATCCTCCTGACCAATCCCATCTACTTTGTAAAAGGCCAGGATCTGCCAGTGCCGACTGAGCGGCGGGCTTAGTCGGGCCGAGTATTTTTGCGCAGCAGCAGATAGTAGTAGTCAGTGGCCAGGTCCAGCTCAGCAGTGAGACCGTTTTCTGCCTCCTGCAGTTGCAGGTTTGTTTGGACCAGATCAATTCGGGCCAGGTTCAGCAGCAGGACCTCCTGGCGGGTAAAGCTGAGGTTGCTGCCCAGCCTAGTCGCCAGGTCATAGCCCCAGACATCCTTGATGCTGTTTTTTCGAGGAGACATATCATAGCTGGCAGCTTGGACCTGGCTGCAGGTAAGCTCGACACTGCTGTCGGCTGGCACAGTAATATCTGCTGCCAGGTAAAGCACCCGCTCAGCCCGGCTGGATTCGCCAAAAAAATCCTCCAAAGCGCCGCTGGCATAGCGCTGGACCGGGTCCGGGGCCAGGGGACCATAGCTTAGCAAAAAATCATAAGCCGCTTCATATAAAAGCTCCAGCTGCGCCGGGCTGGCCTCTTTTTGCCTGATGCCATTATATTCATCAAAAATACTAAAATGGTGCAGAAAAAGCTCCCTGCTGATGGACCGCAAAGTTGTTTTGGAGCTGAACAGCCTAGCCTCGATCTTGATCTCTTCACCTTTATTAAAGCCCATGTTTTCATAGCCCTGCAGCTCAATATCTCTTAGTTCCCCACCGATACTGATCAGGCAGTAACGCCAGGGGAAATGTATCCATTCACCCTGGGGCAAGGCAAAGCCCTGGGTCTGCTCTTCCGGGCTGATCATTGCAAGGCCGTGAAAGCCATAGGACAAAACAATAGTCTGGGCGTCCTTGTGGAAATTGACTGCCAGACTGGGGGCTTGGCCCTGGCCAGTCTGGCTGGCCAGGTCGGTTATTTCATAAACTGTGACCGGCAAATCAAAAATTTCCTTTTCAGCCAGGGCTGCTGCAAAATAACTACCATCTGCTAAAAGTTGCTGGTAGCCTGTGAAGTCTTCCAGCCAGGTCAGATCTTCTTTGGGGCCGTTCGCACTAGCCAGAGCAGTAAAGCCACTTGTGTAAGAGCCAAACTGGGTCGTAAAATCCAGTGCCTGGCCATCCAATTGCATTGCCACTGCCTTATCCTGCAGCTGGGCCAGGGAGGAGATCAGGGGATAGACAGCGGTGAGCTGGAGGTCATGAGCAGTTGGATTGCTCAGCTGGTAAGTGTCAGTTACCCGGACTGCAGCTCCTTTTTGCTTGGACCAGTCAAAGCTGAGCAGCCTCTGGACGCTCAGATCTGAGCCAGCTTCCAGGATGGTCAGGGGCAGGACCGGGCCGGCATAGGCCATGAAGCTGGGGATTTCAGCTACACCAGCCAGCTGACCCGGAGCTAGGTTTTGCATCAGGGCGCCGCCAGAGCCGCCCAGCTGGGCTTTGGGGCTAAAAAACCTTACGGCTATCAAGCAAACAAGGCCAAGGCAGGCTGCCAGAGCCAGGCCGCGCTGCCAGCCAGCAAGGCGCTTTTGGGGTCTGCTTAACTGGGGGTCAAAGCTCAGGACTAAATCATCATCTAGCTGCTCCAGAGCCCGGACCAATAAATTATTTTTCATGGGAATCCTTTCTCGGCCAGATGCTTTTTTAGTTTTTGCCTGGTCCGGTAAAGCTGCACTGAGAGCTGACTTTTTTTCAGTCCGGTCTGGGCTGCCAGATCAGTGAGGCTGGCAAAATAAAAGTAGCGCCCCACAAAGATGCTGCGGATCTGGGCTGGTTCTGCTGCTAAAAAACGGTTGATCTCCTGGCCCAGCTCTTGGGCCAGGAGCAGATCATCGGGTTGATCAATTTGTGAAGGTAAAAGGTGGGCCAGTTCATCAAGACAAATCTCAAGCTGGCCGCCGCCTCTTTTTTGGGCTTGATTCTTTTCCAAGCGACGCAAGGCTTCATTGCGGATAATCCGGGCCAGCCAGGCCTTGAAGTTTTGCGGCCGGGCTGGCGGAATAGCTTGCCAGATGCGCAGCCAGCTGTCATTAAGGCATTCCTGGACGTCTTCAGCATCAATTAGGATGCGGCTGGCAATAGCCAGGGCATAGTTGCCATAACGCTGCCTGGTCAGGCTTAGAGCCATCTCATCCCGCTGCCAACATAATTCTATAATATCCTGATCAGGCATGACTGGTCCTTTCGCGTAACAAAAAAAGCCCTCTACTAATAAAGACCGGATCCAGGCTTGCATATAACACTTTTGCTGCTAAATATTTTCTTAAAAAGGCTAGTCGCTGTTATTCCAGCAGATCATCTGTTCATACTGTCAGGCTAACTCTATAGTCTTGCCATAATGAACTGGACTGCTGCGAGCAGCTCAGGGCTGAACCCGTCCAGATCAGCCAGTGTAATGACATCACTTTCTAGTAAATCAACTAGATCCCAGATGACTTTTGATTTTTTCACACTCAGTATGACACCTGATGTTTTTTTGTCTTGGTTAATTCTTTCTTCCAGTTGCCAGAATTTATCTGAAGCAGGCAAATCTGCAGCCAAAAGCTCGGCATATTGCTGGACGAGCCTGGCCATATAAGCTCCCTGCCAACCAGCCAGTTTTTTTCGAAAAAGCTGCCAATCATTTTTGCTAAGTTCCATCATATTTTCCTGCCTTCTATTGTCTGGCCCAAAACACTCTGGCCGGCCAAGTAGACTGCCTTGAGCTGGAAGTCAGCCGTACAGATGACCAGGTTGGCTTTTTTACCGGCTTCGATTGAGCCATATTTACTGGCCAGGCCAACCACCCGGGCCGGATTGAGGCTGGCCATCTGGAAGATATCCTCTATTTTTGCACCAGTGTGTTTTTTCATATTACGGCAGGCCTGGTCCATGGTCAAGCGGCTGCCGCTGAGCTGGCCCAGATCGTTATAATTCAAGTCCGGTGTGCTGCGTGGGTCAGGAGGAGAAAAATCTTTCGGATCGTAAGGCTGGTAGGTTGAATCCGTGACCAGGATCAGCTGGCTGGGCCCGACTGCCCGCAGGGCCACTTGCAGGTTGCTGGGCTTGACATGCACACCAAGGCTGTCACAGATCAGTTCATACATCAGCTCAGTGCGGGCCAGGGCTGCATCTACAGCTGTTTCCTGGATGATGCCGGTTTGCTTGACACTTGTATTGCCTAAATGGCAGCCCATGGCATCGTAAAGATGGGTGATGAGTGTGCAGCCATCTGCAATAGCCTGGTCCAACTCGGCCGGGGACATCTGGGTGTGGCCGGCAGCCAGGGTTACACCCTGACTGGAGACAAAACGGGCAAATTCTCTGGCAGAGGGCATTTCCGGAGCATAGGTGCACTGTTTGACCAGGCCGGCAGCCCGGGCAAAGATCTCTTCATATTCAGAGCGCTTGATCTGCCAGGCCAGCTGGGACTTGGCCCCGTAGGCTGGGTTGATGTAGGGCCCTTCAAAATGGATGCCGGCCAGATTAGTGTTTTCGGCCATGGCCTGGCGAATATTATTAATCCCAGCCAACCAGCTGGCTTGAGGCAGACTATAGCCCAGGGTGATTAACAAGCTGGTTGTGCCGTGCTCCAAATGATCCCGTGCCACTACGGTCGGCTTGGTATAGCCCTGACCGCTTTTACTAGCATGGCAGTGGATATCAACAAAGCCGGGCCCGACATAATGGCCCCGGGCGGAAATAGTTCGGGCAGCTTGCGGCAGAGCCAGACGGCCTGCAGCCAGAATACGGCCATCTTTGATCAGGCAGCTGCCGCTGACGATACCTTGGGGCAGGACCAGCCTGGCCTCTGTGATCGCTAAAATATCATTAGCCATGCTAGTACTCCTTTAAAGCTGCCAGCTGGCTGTGCCGGGCCAGTTCCTGGGCATCCTTAGCCTGAAATATTCCTTCTGCCATCTGTCAGTCTCCTTAGTTCAGCTGGAGTAAAACTGCCTGGCCGCTGGCCAGCTGGCCAGTGAAAGTGCCTGCCAAACTGGTGGCAGCAGGCACCTGCAGTGCCTTTGGGTTCGGGCCGATGTTGCAGGCTAAAAGATAATCCCTGCCATCCTGGCCCTGGGCCTTAAGAGCCAGGATATCTTCGCCCAGCTGCAGGGTCTTTAAGGATGCTGCCAGCTGGCGGGTCTTTTGACCAGGGCCAAGGGTCAGGCCAAAGCCTGTCTCATAGATAAGTTCTCCCTTGTCATACCATTTTCTTTCGGGTTGGTAGCACGAAACAATCTCATCACAATAAAGCGAGTCAAGCGCTAATCTTTGGGCAGGCCTGACAATGGTCAGCTGCTCTGGTCCGGCTGTGGCCAGACCAATCTCCTGATCGACATTGAGCCAGCTGCCGGCTGGGATATTCTTGGCGTCCGTTTTTTCGCCGCCCTTGGCGTACAGCTGGCCGGCAGCCATCTCATAGCAGCGGACTGTGTCATTGAAAATATCATTAGGCAGCCGCCAGCCGATCCCCTTGACGCTGGTGATCAGGGTGAGGTTGCTGGCAACTGCCCTTTGTAGACTGATGACAGTGGCCTGGTCGGGCAGGGCGGCAAAGGCGATCAGCTGCTCGGCCTGGCGGTCCAGGGTCTGGCCTTCAGCTAAAAAGCCGCTTGATTTAGCCAGGGCCCGGCCGTAAGTCAAAAAGCCGCCCGGGAAAGACTCTGTTTGATGCTCTAATATCTCATTTTCATTTTTTTGGCCCTGGCCCTTGATCTCGCCAGCCAGATTCTGGCGCCATTCAGCAAAATCACTTCCTTGGGGCGGCAGCAGCATGGCCTGGGGTCTTTGCGCTGCTAGCCAGGTGAAGGAAACCAGGCGCTTTTTTTCTTTCAGCAGGATAGCCCCGTGATAATCATCCTGCCAGCTGGCCAGCTCAGGGGTGGTTTTTTCACCCTTGAGCTGATGGAGCCTGGACCAATAAGCCAGCATGGAGATGACATTAGCCCGGTCTGCTTCCAGCCTGGTGTAATAAAGCGGTGATTCATCCTGCATATAGTCCAGCCGGCAGGATAAAAAGCTGCCGTCGCCGTTGTAGGAGATCTCTTTTTGTAAAATGTCCAGCCAGCCTTCTAAAAAGCCGCTGCAGTCTTCCTGATATTTATCCTGGAGCAGGGCCCACATGGGCAGGGCATAATCCTGGCAGTAGCAGTAGCGCACCCTGGTATCCCCGCCGATGCGCCAGAGCCGGCCATCCGGGAAGCTGCAGGTACGCACCAGCTGCCAAAGCTCTGGCACATTGTGGTAGAGCTCGGGCGGGGCAGCCTGGCCGCGGGCTTTGAAGGAAAAATGCAGCATGGCGATATTGCTCAGGCAAATCACCATGTAGCCGATATTTAAATAGCGGTGGTGGTTACAGGCCATGGAGTCAAAAAAGTTGGCTCCGATGAAAGCATCCTTGACCTTGATACCATTGTAAACAGTTGCCGAGTCGGCGTCTGATTCTTTAGAAATACCATTGATCAGGAAGCGGCTGGCTTTTTCCTTGTATTTTTCTTGGTTCGCCAGATCAGGGTAGTAAAGCATGACTCTTGCCAGAATGGCACCATTCCAGATATTACTTTCCGGGCGATTGTCTTCGACCAGTCCAGCCGTGATTTTATAATGTTCCAGGAGCCAATCTGCTTCGGAAATTAATACTTTGCGTAATAAGGCATGATCTGCTTCAGTTAGTTGCTGCCAGATGGCTTCAACACCGTGCATCATGCGCTCTAGTCCTAGAGCGCTGATCCAGGTGTGGCCCCACTTCTCGCCATCGTTACAGGTCCAGCTGCCTTCAATATGGCTCTCCAGGGAAAAACGCAGCAGGGCCAGAGCCTGGTCCAGGACCTGGCCCTGCGCCAGAGAGCTGCCGGTCCAGTCTAGAGACGGGTCAGATGCAGCCACGGCAAAGGCGGAAAAAGCTTTCTGGTTGGTCTGGACACCCCAGTGGTTATAACCGGGGCCATAACAGAGCAGGTCTGGTCGTTGGGGAATCTTAAAAAGCTGCTGCTGGGCTGCAGCCAGCCAGGCGGGCAGGAACTTGGCATAGGCCTGATAATCAACAACTTGCATAATCAGCCTCCTGGATTTATCTGCCTTCAGCATAGCTAAAAAGAGCCCAAACGGCAAGCAAATCGCGTTGCCAGCTGATCGCCTAACAATTATAATGTAGGCAGTAAGATACAAGGGAGGCGGATGGTATAAGTATCCGATATAACGATGTGGCTTTGTATGTGCCCGTATATGCAGCCATGGTTGAGAGCCTTTTTGATTATAATGCTGCTTATTTGGCCATGTGCAGACAGATGTTAGAAAATAAAGGGCCCAGTATAGTGCGGCCTTATCTAAAGCAGCCAGCTGGCGACCTGGCTTTTTTTCTGGACCAGTACACAGTGGCCGAGATAAAGCAAATTTTTGAGACATATGAAAAAAAGCTGCCTAAGGTGCAAAGAAAAGCCAATTTAATTGCTGAGTTAAGTGAGATAATCAAAGCTGAGCTAGCTGATTCATTGGCAGATGGCGAACAAAGCCTCTATGACTTTTTGCTTTTATTTGCAACCCAGCCTCTTTTGCCAAAGGCTGAGCTAATGAACCAGAGTGGTCTGCTCAGGTTTAGCCTAATCTACAATATTATCTTCCAGTACAAGGACGAAAGTGGCACCATTTACTGCTGCTGCCCGTCTGACCTGATTAGTCTAGTCGAAGAGTACTATGCTGCCAGTGATAAGCAAGAACTGAAAAAACGGACTGTCTTTGCCCACATGGCCCATAACCTGATTGAGCTGGTTGGGGTGATGCACCTGGGCGAATTCATGCGCTATCTTTGCTTGCTGCTTAAGTTTTACGAACAAGGCCTTAGGCAGAAAAAGGTTGATCATAGTGAACAATTGCAGGAGCAAGACCGTGATCTGGTCGCTAGAGCAACCAGCTATTTCCTGGGTTTTAGCTACTACAGCCACGACCTGCAACGCTTCGACGAAGAAGATAGGGATAAAGAACTGCTGGTCTTTCACGCCACCGTAATGGATCCCACCTTGCTGTTTAATGAGCAAAAACGCAAAGATGACCTGGACTATCCCCATTTATCCTGCCTGGATCTACTCCAGCCCCAATCAACTAATGCCCAAATCTTGGCCGGTTACAAGCAGGAGTTGGCCAGAGCTGGTCTTTTAGAAGGCCTAGACCTGGAAAAAGAACTGTGGGTCTGGTATGTGGCTGAGCAAAATGATCTGGTTGACAGAGATTTTTATACTGAGATACTAGCAAGCCAGAGCTTTGCCACACCGGCACAAAAAGATCACTGTCATATGTTGCTGCGAGATTTTCAGTTTAATATCAAACTGTGGCGGTTGCAGGGTCATTCAGCGTCTGACCTAACGGCAGATGCTGATTTTGACAATGAAAGAACCTACATTTTTGATCATGATGAACTATTTCCTGCTAATGACAGCATGCTTGATCAACTGGATATCAAGCCGGAGGATTTGCAAAAAATCCGGGCGATAGTGCCCGAACAGAGGGAAGTTTCTATCAAAGTTGGCCGGAACGATCCCTGTCCCTGCGGTAGTGGTAAAAAGTATAAAAGATGCTGCGGCGCTAACTAGGAGGGCAGGCAAGTGCAATACATGAAAAGTGACTGGCAACAAAAACTAACTAGACTCAGCTGGCGCAAACTAACAAAACAGGACCTGGAATCGCTCCTGCCTGCAAATCCATTTACTGATAGCATCTTTGAACTCGATCCTGCAGCAGATGATTATCTTAAAGTTTCCTTTTATGTTGATTTTGATCACAACTTCTTTGCTGTCTTCACCTTGTTGCAAGAAGGTGACCACAGTTTTACCTTAAACCAAAAGATCAGTCTGGACGACCCGCTCAAAGCTGAGAACTTGATCCTGAAACAATTGCTGATCAAGCAGTTTTTTAAGATGCTTAAGCTAGAGCATGACATAGTGCTGCCACAAATCCGGCTCTACCGGGCTAACTTGCTCTCTGAGATTTTCACCTTCATCTACCAAATTATTCCACTGCTGCTGCCCATGGGACAAGTCTATTTTAGTCCAGACGCTGCAGAAGTCATGTTTTCAGATCATCTGCCGGTCAAGTTTGTCCCGCACTATGATGCGGTCCATCAAAGCCTGCAGATCAAACTGCTGCCACAGGCAGGCTTCACCAGCAAGGACCTGGAGTCTGCTTACCAAAGATATCTAGATGACCTTGCTCCGGAGCAATACCAGGACTCAAATGGCGAGCTCTATTATCTGGCTAGCCCGGATGTGCAGCTACTCATGGATTATTTGTATCACATGGACTGGACGGAAATTGATCTATTAAGAGGGCAAAAAAACCATTCCTTGTTTGAGATTCCCAACGCCCTGCATAGTTTGACCCACCTTCTGCCCCCGGTCTACCATGCCTTTACAGCAGAAGATCTGGCTAAAATCCAGGCCGGGCTGGCCCAGATCCGTCCGCTTGGGCTCAGCTTGCCCCGGCAAGAGCTAGATCAGCTGAGTCCGGCTCAGCTGGCTCTTTTAGAAGACCTGAGCCAGCTTTATTCTACCGGTTTTGGTGGAGCTGTTATCTTTAAAAAGCGGGAATGGCAGCAGCTGGCACTTTACCTGGCCTATCTGGTCCAGAATCAGTACAAGGACAATCAAGCTCTTTATCTGGGCAGCTCAGCTGAGCTAAATTACCTAGCAGAACTAACCCAGGATTTACTGCCGGACCTGACCATCCGCCTGATCCAGGGGCCAGTTGCTGCCAGACAGCAGCTGCTGCGCGAAAAGCCGGCCACAGCTTGCCTTTATTTGACCACTTACACCCTTTATATGAATGACCTAGCCTTTTATGAAAATATGCAGCTTGATCTTTTGCTGCTGGCAGCCAGTCCACGCCTGGCTAGCGATCATGCGACAGCCCAGGCCTTAAAAGCACAAAAAGCCGCCACTGTCTATGTCTTTGGTGATCAAGGCCTGGCTGATGCAGAGGCGCTCTGGTCCTTGGTCAGCCTGGTGCTGGCGGAGCATTTTCCGGACAAAGAGCAATTCCTGGCTAAACTAGACGATGAATCAAGCCGGCTTCGTTTCCAATTGGAACACTTATTGCTAGAGGCTATTTTTTACTAAAAAAACTGCTTCGCCAAAAGGATGAAGCTGAGGAGGCTTTAATGAACAAAATACCCGACGGTGTCTGGCCGACCATGGTGACGCCCTACCGCACAGACGGCTCAATCGATTATGCTGGCCTGGCCCAGCTGGTGGAATGGTATATCAGCCAAGGTGTGGCCGGGCTTTTTGCGGTCTGCCAGTCCAGTGAGATGTTCTTTTTGGACCTGGCGGAAAAAGTGGAACTGGCCAGCTTTATCTGCCGGCAGGCTGCTGGCCGTGTGCCGGTAATCGCCTCAGGTCACACTGCAGCGGACAAAAAAGACCAGCTTTATGAGCTGGAGGCCATGGCGGCCAGTGGAATAGATGCCCTGGTCCTGATCAGCAGCCGTCTGGCGGCAGCAGATGAATCAGATGAGGCCCTTAAGGCCTGGACAGAAAAGATTTTAGAACGCGTCAAGGATATTCCCCTGGGTGTTTATGAGTGTCCCTACCCTTATAAAAGGGTGCTCAACCCAGAGCTGGTCAGCTACCTGGGCCAGACCGGACGCTTCAAGTTCTTAAAGGACACCTGCCGCGATCCCGGTTTAATTAAAGAAAAAATCAAGGCTGGCGCCCCTTTTGGGCTCAAGGTCTTTAATGCCAATGCAGCCAGCCTGCTGACCAGCCTGCAGGACGGTGCAGCCGGTTATAGCGGTGTCATGGCCAACTTCCACCCCGACCTTTATGTCTGGCTGCAGGATAACTGGACCAGCCAGCCGCAAGAGGCAGCTGACCTGCAGGACTATCTCAGCCTGGCCTCAGCCATTGAATACCAGTATTATCCTATCAATGCCAAATACCATCTCCAGCTCTGCCAGTTGCCGCTGAGCCTGATCTCCCGTTCGCGTGATCTGGCCGGATTCGATATCTCCCATCAGCTGGAGACCAGGGCTCTTTTTAACTTTAGTCAAAAGGTCAGACAGGGCCTGCCCCGCTGAAAAAAGGAGAGACAAATGGGAAAAAATAAGGAAAACCCAGCCTTAATCCCGGCCGCCTTCATGATAGCCATGGATGATGTGGGCTGGTGGTGCGGCCAGGACCAGCGCTATAAAAACGGCCCTTCCCGCTCCGGCCTCAATAACCGGCGCCACTGCCTGGCGGATTACCAGTCCATTATCAAGCTGGGCCAGAGCCTGGACATGCGCATCAAGTGCGGTTTTGTGATTGGAGAATGGGACCGGACCAATGTTCTGGCCGGAGTGCCCAATTCCAATAAATATGGAGCTGCCTGGGATAATGCCAGCCGGCTGGATCCGCAAATCGACCAGGTGCGCGACCTGATCAACAGTGCAAAAGATTATCTGGAAATGGCTATTCATGGCCTGGTCCACATGTTCTGGGATGACCAGGGTCAGATGCATTATGCTGAGTTTTACCAAAGGCCGCCTGCGGGCGGGCCCGCCCGGATGACCCCGCCTGATCTGGTCCGGCAGCATCTGGAGGCATATTTAACCATTTACCAGCAAAATGGCTTGACAGCTCCCCTGGAGAGCTTTATTCCGCCCTGCTTCATCTACACTTATTCGCGCGCCAAGGACCAGCTGTCCAGTATTCTGGCCGAATATGGCATTAAGTATGTTTCTACACCTTTTTGCAGTATGGACTACAGCGGAACAGAAAAACCCCAGGCTGTCGCAGTGGAAAATGGCATCATCACCGTGGACAGGACAAGAGACCTGATTCCCTGGGACCTGGTGGATGCCGCACCACCGCAACAGATTAAGCAAAGCTATTTTGGTCTGCATTGGCTCAATATCCTAAATCCAGATGCAAGTAAAAATGAAGAAAGCTTAGCAGCCTGGATTAAATATTTTTCTCAATATAAGGGGCAGTTTGAGATCCTGCCGGCCCGCGATAATGCCATGGCCTCCAGCCAGGCCCTTTACAAGCGTTTTAGCCGATTAAGCCTGGCAGATGACCATCTCCTGCTAGATTTTAGTGAGCTTGACAAGCAGGGTGCCAGAGCCCTGGCTGATTCCTTTTATCTTAACCTGCGCCAGGGCTGGCAGCTTTGTCCGTCTGATCATGCCCTGGTCCAGGTCCAGGCTGAGTACCCTGAATTCACCAGTTACAAGGTGACCAGGCAAAAACCCCGGACAACTGCAATCAGGCTCAAAATAGAAAACTCAGGCAGGTGAAGAGGATGAGATATGAGGCAATAGAAGCAAGCTTGACTGATTATTTCAGCCCTGAGCAGGCCGGGGACCTGGCCCGGCAAACCAGGCTGGAAGTGGAAAATGACAGCCTGGGCTTGGCTGATCCGCAAAAACTAGCTGAGCTGAACAGCAGCTACCAGATTTATCCGGAGGATGTCTGGCAGCTGATTTTGCAGGCTGCTCTGGAAAGCCGGCAAAACAGCCAGCTTTGGCCCAAGACTGTTCTGCTCTACCAACTCTTCCAGCTGCCTGAATCCGAGAAAAAAGATGAGCTGGTCACTTCATTACTGGCCAGCTTTGCTGAGCCACAACTAAATGGGGCTTCCTGGCTGGCCTGTGATTTTGCCCCGCTGCTGGCCCTTTTGCCGGCTGTGCCGCCCTTAGTGGCAGCTTTGCAAAAAAGGCAGCTGCCCCGCCAGATCATCCAGGAGACCTTGTCAGAATTCCCTGATAAGGTAAAAGACTTCCAGCTGCGGCTGGGCCGGCCTGGCAGCAGGACTTATGTGACCTGGTTGCAAAGGTTCACAGATGGTGATATTGTCCGGATCGGCCGCTTCAACATGGAGCTGCGGCCAGATTTCACCGGCCGGGTCAGTGTCTTTCAGGACCAGCAAAAAAACACAAAGATGCTCATGAAAGATGCCCGGCTGCACCGCAGCGGCCGCATCCTGGGCTGTGCCGGCTTCACTGATGAAACTGGCTCCTACCAGGCTGACCTGACTGAGACAAAGGAAGCCTATATCGGCCATCCCGTTGGTCCAGATGGCCTGGCCCGGGCAGAGAGAATCAAGCTGGCTAAATCTAACTGGCAGCAGATCCTGACCACTGGTGAGGCAGCCGTCAGTGTCCACATCCCAGCCTGGCTCAGCCTTGATCCTGCTTACTGCCAGGAGTCCTATAGGAAAACCAGACAGGTCCTGGCCCGGCATTATCCAGAATTTGCTTATAAGGCGATCTACTGCCACTCCTGGATGATCGATCCCCAATTGACCCGGCTTTTAGGCCATACCACCAATATCACCCGCTTCCAACAGCAGTACCTGCCTTACCCGACCCTGTCCCAGGGCAGGGGAGTGGCAGACTTTGTCTTTGCCCGGTCCATGGATTCACCCCCGGAGCAGTGGCCAGCTGACACAAGTTTGCGCAAGGTCATCAAGGAGCATTATCTGGCAGGCAAATATATCTATGAAATAGGTGGCATTCTCAGCCAGACCTGATGTGAACCAACTGGTTTTGTGAGTGGTCTGCTTTTCCTGTATAGTGATGGTAAGCAGTTACTTTAGAGTATTCTAAGCTGAGCAGTCATAAGGAGGCCATGCAAATGAGAGCAAAAAGCGTGATTTTCCTGGTGTTGATCCTGGCTGTGGGCCTGTCTGCCTGTGTTGATGATGCAGATATAACAAAGGCAGCTGATCTTACTCAAGCCAGCACAAGCGCAGTGAAAATCACAGCAAGCACAGAGGATATCAGGGAAGAAGATTACAAGCCGGTCATCTATCTTTATCCAGAAGAAGCGACAAAAGTCAGTGTCGAGCTGGATTACCGGGGCGAGTTGACCTTGACTTATCCCAGTTATAATGAGGGCTGGCAGGTCATGGCCTATCCGGATGGTACTTTG
This sequence comes from uncultured Oscillospiraceae bacterium, assembly GCA_964654125.1. Taxonomy (GTDB): domain Bacteria; phylum Bacillota; class Clostridia; order Saccharofermentanales; family UBA5734; genus JAAYBY01. Next base: position 2,201 of record CAZZGG010000007.1, on the reverse strand, counting down.
ATCAACCAGGCAGACCAGGCAGAATATTCCTATTTATTCTGGGAAGGTAAGTCAGCTGTAGTTTATGATTTTTCCAGTGGCTTTGTCGTAAAAGGCCAGGATACAGAGCGGTTTCTCAAAGAAAAGCTGCCATATCTTGGCCTGACGGCCCGTGAATATAATGAGTTTATTGTCTTCTGGTTACCCCACATGATTGACAATCCCTATAATCTGATCTCCTTCCAGGAGGAAGCCTATACCGCAAATGCAATCTTAAAGATCAGCCCCGAGCCGGACAGCCTGCTGCGGGTCTTCATGGCCTTTAAGGCTTTGCAAGAGGAGATAGAAATCCCAGAGCAGGAGCTGGCAGCCTTCAGCAGGCAGGGCTTTACTGTGATCGAGTGGGGCGGCTGCCAGGTTCAGCATTAGAGTGATCAGTCTGGCCTTATTGGACCAGTTCACCCGGCCAATCCAGGATGCCACCAAAATCATAAACCTGGCGGTAACCTAGCTCCAGCAGCTGCTGGGCTGCTTTCTGGCTACGGTTGCCGCTGCGGCAGTAGACCAGGATGAGAGCATTTTTATCGGGCAGTTCAGCTGGCGCCCTTTGGGCCAGCTCATTGTCGGGGATTAAGATGGCTCCGGCAATATGGCCAGCCATAAACTCACTTTCAGTGCGCACATCAAGCAGGATATATTCATCTGGCCCGTCCATTATCTGCTGGGCCTGGGCAGCGCTGATCTTCTGGTAACTGGCCGGGCTGCTGCAGCCGGCCAGAAGTAAAATCACTAATAAAATTAAAACAAGTTTTCTCATATCTATCTCACTGTCTAGTAATCCAGGCTGACCCTGCTAAAGCTGCGTGACCAGCTGTCACCATAATTAATGGTACACTGGTTTGGTCCTTCTATCACTATAGTGTAAACATGGACTTCTTCATCCAGCTCAATCATGACCTCTTCACCATCAAACCACCAGCTGCCGTCCCGGGTGCCCAGGATCTCCCAGTAGTCTTCTTCAGGCCACTCCTCAACTGTGGCATCTGCCCTGGTTTTTTTGCTGCCTGTCAGGACAAAGCTGCTGTCACTGGCAAAGGTGAGGGCGGCCTGGATCCCTTCACTGTCTGCTGCATCCGGCAACCAGATGCCGACCAGGTATTCGGGCAGGTCGATTTGGTCTGCCAACTTGTGCAAGGTGACCTGGTCCTGGGTGTCCAGATAAGTCAAAAGGACTATATCATCTGCTTCAGGGGTGATCAGCAGGCGCAGCTGGGTATCTTGATGGGCCAGGACCAGGACATCCTGATCTGTCCACCACTGGACCCAGTCATAATTATCCAGATACCAGATCTCGTCATCATACCAGGCGTCCAGGGTTGTTTCATAGTAAGAATAAGCACTGGCAATGCCGGCACTGTCTTTTTCAGCAAAGGCATAGACATGGGTATTGCCGAATTCGTCCGGCATGGCAGCCCATTGACCGGCCAGGTAGGCTGTATAGTCAAAAGCTGCCAGGCTGGTGCTGCCAGTGGTTTCGATTGGTGTTGGCGAAGGCTGCAGATTGACCTGGCTGGTCGGGAAGGAAAAGGCCAGGTCTGGCTCAGTTTTGCCTGGATCACTAAAATAGTGGACTGTTATAGTCTTACTCTTGGCTGGCAGCTGATAGATCAGCCAACCACTGCTTGTTGCCCCTGCTGCCAGCTCCTGGCCGGGCAGGTAAGCATCCTCATCTTCCAGAAAAAGAGCAGACGCGTCGGGCGGGTCTTGTTTGCTTTTGCTGCTGACCAGTAAAAACTGCTCAGCTGCTGGAGTGTTGATGGTCTTTTTAGTCCGATTAACCAGGCTGTACCAGACCAGGATATAATCAAAGCCTTCGGCTGGTTCTGTGAGCAGGTCAGCCTGGTCCGGCAAGGTCACATCATCTATGATGATAGCCAGGCCATCCACAATACCTGCTTCACCCAGCCCCAGTTTGATGGTGGCGGTTGTCTCTGTCGGTTGGCTGCTTTCAACTGCTAAAGACCTAGTAGTGCTTGCTGCCGTGCTGCTTTGGCTTGGCCTGGTTGATCCCCAAAACCTGTAAGCAAAAAAAGCTCCCAGGCCCAGCACCAGGACCAGTCCCAGCACCAGGCCAATGATCAGGCCGGTTTTTTTGGCTGGTGGGGCCGCAGGCGGATAAAACTGGCTGGACTGAGGAGGCTGGGCCTCTGGCCGGTTCAGCC
>CAZZGG010000006.1:53529-54467 GCA_964654125.1 uncultured Oscillospiraceae bacterium | reverse complement strand
GCTTAAAGAAGCGGGGATTAAAGACCCTGCTGCTGAAGTCTGGCAGATCCTGACAGCTGCTTTACAAAAACCCCTCTCCCGCCTGCTGGCTGAGCCTGATCTGCTGATCAACTCCACTCTTGCCGGCCAGGCCCTGCTGTGGGCCCGGCGCAGGGCATTACGTGAGCCTTTGGCTTACATACTGGGAAAGACTTATTTTGCCGGTTATGGTTTTGCCGTGGGGCCGGGCTGCCTGATACCCCGGCCAGACAGTGAAACCCTGCTTGAAGCCGCCTGGCAGATTTTACCCCGCCAGGCAGGAAGGCTGCTTATCCTGGACACCTTTACTGGTTCAGGCTGCCTGGGGATCAGTTTGGCTTTGCGCCTTAGCCAAAAAGGCCAGCCCTTTTGGCTGGAGCTGGCAGACAACGACAGCCAGGCCCTGGCCTGGGCAGAGCAAAACTTGGCCACCCATGGGCTTACTGCCTCTGCCCGGCTCCGTCAGGCAGATATCTTTCCGGACCAGGGCGGACCCTATGACCTGATTATGGCCAACCCGCCTTATATTGCATCAGGTGTAATCAAGAGCCTGGAGCCGGAAGTAAAGGATCATGAACCTTTAAATGCCTTGGACGGCCGGGCAGATGGCCTGCACTTTTACAAAAGACTGGCCAGCCTGGCACCAGCTTATTTGTGCCCGCACGGCTGGCTGCTGCTGGAACATGGTTTTGATCAGGCTGTGGCAGTGCGAAATATTCTGGCAGGAACAGGTTTTTCCTGCCAGCCGACCAAGTATGATTTTGGTGGCAATCCGCGTGTCCTGGCTGCACAAAGGCCAGCTATCTAGGAGGTGGCTCATGCCTTCCCAGTTTCATCTGTATCCTTTTCGCACCGGGCTGGTCCTGCGTTTAAAAAAAAGCCATCCTTGCGGGAGCCGGCTCTGGCAGGTCGAGCGTGTC
>CAZZGG010000006.1:0-53500 GCA_964654125.1 uncultured Oscillospiraceae bacterium | reverse complement strand
ATGGCCCGGACCAGGCTGGAAAAAGCCATCAAGCAAGTTGAGGCAGAGAGCTGAAAGGATGTTGAGATGCAAAAATTAACAGACATGCTCAATAAATGGCTGGCGGATGTTGATGAGCAGTTGCCAGTGGATTGGACCTTGTTGCCTGATATTGGCCTTTATATGGATCAGGTTCAGACCCTGATTGATCGGCAGCTTGAGCTTTATCAGCAGGAAAAGGCAGATAAGCTGCTTACTTCGGCCATGATCAACAACTATATCAAAGACGGGCTGCTGCCCCGGGCAGAGAGCAAAAAATATAGCCCGGTCCACCTGGCCCTGCTGACTATGATCGCAACGCTCAAGCAGGTGCTCTCCATGCAGCACTTGAACCGGCTTTTGGCAGTCTACCGTGAACCGGCGGACGTGGCCAGGCTCTACACGCTTTTTCTGGCAGTACAAAAAGAGTGCTTGCTGGACAATGCCGGCAAGGTTTTGCAGCAGATCAGCAGCGCTGATGCTGGGGCAGAATTAGAACAGGCAGCAGCCTTACGCCGCCTGGCTTTGGAGATGAGTATCGAGGCCAGAATTAAAATACTGCTGGCCGACAAGCTGCTGACAGCCCTGGAACAGGACAGCCAGCTAGTGCAGGCAGAGTTAAAAAAGAACGAAAACCGCAAAAAAGATAAACCGCACTAGATGCGGCCAGACAGGAAAAAATGATGTTTGAGCAAATCGAAAAATTAGCAGTACGCCTGGCAGAGCTGAACCTGCTCCTGGCAGACCCGGCAGTGCTGTCTGATCAGGACCGCTACCGCCAGTTGGCCAAAGAGCATGCTGAGCTGACTCCCTTAGTCACAGATTACCAGGAATGGCTCCAGCAAAGGGAAGCCCTGGCAGAAAATCAGGAGCTATTAAAAAATTCTGATGACGAGGAATTTACGGCCCTAGTCAAAGAGGAACTGGCCGGGCTGGCCCGGCGCCAAGCGGAGACAGAAGCCAGGCTGCATGAGGCCTTGACTGTGACAGACCCCAATGATCGCCGTAATGTGATTGTGGAGATCAGAGCTGGTGCCGGCGGTGATGAAGCAGGCCTGTTTGCGGCTGTCTTATACCGCATGTACAGCCAGTATGCTGAAATGCAGGGCTGGTCTGTCCAGCTGGTTGACTTAAATGAGACTGAGATAGGCGGTCTCAAGGAAGTTGTTTTCATGATAGAAGGCAGCGGAGCTTACAGCAGGCTGCGCTTTGAAAGCGGGGTCCACCGGGTGCAAAGAGTGCCTGTGACAGAAGCAGGCGGCCGGATTCACACCTCCACTGTGACAGTGGCGGTCCTGCCGGAAGCAGACGATGTTGAAGTGTCAATCAATCCCAATGATCTGGAGATCGACACCTACCGGGCTTCTGGTGCCGGGGGCCAGCATGTCAACATGACTGATTCCGCGATCAGGATAACCCACAAGCCAACCGGTTTGGTTGTGACCTGCCAGGACCAGCGCTCCCAGCATAAAAACAGGGACAAGGCCATGGCTGTGCTGGGGGCTCGCCTCAAAGCACTGGAAGAGGAAAAACAAGAAGGCAGCATCGCCCAGGACCGGCGCAGCCAAGTGGGCAGTGGTGACCGCAGTGAGAGGATCCGGACCTATAACTACCAGCAAGGCCGGGTGACTGACCACAGGATCGGCCTGACTCTTTATCGGCTGGAAGCAGTGCTGGATGGTGATCTGGCTGAGATTATCCAGGCCCTGATGGCAGCTGCCCGGACAGAAGAGATGCAGGCAGGTGGAGCCAGCTGATGGCAGACATATCTTATGAGACTAGGATCATCAAGGTCAGTGCCAGTCAACCGGCAGATGACTTGTTAAGGCCGGCAGCCCTGGCTTTAAGCCAGGGTGAGTTGGTAGCTTTTCCAACCGAGACTGTTTATGGTCTGGGTGCCAATGCGCTGGATGCGGCAGCTGTCGGCAGGATCTTTGCTGTCAAAGGCAGGCCGGCTGATAATCCTCTGATTGTCCATGCTGCCAGTCTGGCGGAGCTGGAGCCTTATGTCACTGCTTTCCCGCCCCTGGCACTATGCCTTTTCCAGCATTTTGCACCAGGTCCCCTGACCCTGGTCCTGCCCAAGGCCAAAGTGGTGCCTGATCTTGTTACAGGCGGACTCGACACTGTTGCGGTGCGGATCCCGGCTCATCCAGTCGCCCTGGCCTTGTTGCGTCTGGCTGGTGTTGCTGTGGCAGCGCCTTCGGCCAACAGTTCAGGCAAGCCCAGCCCAACCCAGGCCTGGCACGTCGCCCAGGATCTGGCTGGCAAAATCCCCTATCTCATCGATGGTGGCCCCTGCCAGCACGGGCTGGAGTCCACAGTCCTGGACCTCTGTGCTGAAAAACCGCGCATTTTACGGCCAGGCAGCATCACTGCGGCCCAGATTGAATCTGTCTGTGACATCCGGCCGGAAATAAGCAGCCCCAGTCAGGGACCTTTGCGTTCGCCCGGCATGAAATACCGCCATTATGCACCCAGGGCTAGGGTTGTCCTGGCCGATGAATCAGCTGGCCGTTCGCCAGCTGCCCTGATAGAGCATTTCCGGGCGGACAAACTCCGCCTGGGCCTGTATTGCAGCCGGCAAAAAGCAGCTGCTGTGCTTGATCTTTGCCAACCCTTGACAGAGTTGGCCGGAACGCTAGCACCAGGTGGCTGCCTCTATTATGCCTATGCCGAACTGCCGGATCCTGCCCTGGCCGGCAAGCATCTTTTTGATGCCCTGCGTTCTTTTGACACAGCCGGCTGTGATATTATCATTATAGAGAGCCTGCCCGAAACAGGGGTCGGCCTGGCCTATATGAACAGGGTCAAGAAAGCAGCCCAGCCTGAGCTCTGATGGAGAAAAGACAATGCCTATGCCGGAAGACAAGATTATTTTATTTGTATGTACAGGCAACACCTGCCGCAGCCCGATGGCGGCAGCCTTGCTGGCCAGTCTGTGCCCTGCTAAAAAGCAGGTGATTTTATCAGCTGGACTGGCCGCCCAAACCGGCCTGAGTGCCACAAGCGGCGCTGTGGCTGCCATGCAGGCCTATGGCATAGACCTGACCGGCCACCGCTCCCAGCCTGTGGTGGAAGAGCTGCTCCTGCGCTCTGAACTAGTCCTGGCCATGACCGGCTGGCACAAGCAGCTGCTGCAGGAAGCTGCACCCGAACTGGCTGAAAAGATCATGACCCTGGCTGAGGCAGCCGGGCAGCCGGAGCTGGATGTAGCGGATCCATATGGCCAATCTGATGCAGCCTACCAGGAAACAGCCCGGGTGATCAAGCATTTGCTGCAGGACTATCTAGCCCGGTCGGGTGATAATATTGGCTGTAGGCCAAAGACATGAAAAAGCGGCTGTTGTACGCTTAAGCGGAGCCTGATTTGTTGGGAAAACGCGCTTGACGGATCATTAATGCCATGATATAGTCGACAGTGCTGTTTTTACACAGCAGTTGTATTCCTCGCTCTGTCTCAGGCAGAGCCGTTAGTCCAGGAGGAGGTGAAATGATTGACTAGGAAATACGAAGTTATCTATATTCTTGATCCGACCAGCGGAGAAGATGCAGTTAATGCAACCAATGAGCGTATCAAGACTCTTATCGAATCAGGTGGAACAATAGAAAACATCGATGTCTGGGGACAGCGCCGGCTGGCCTATGAAATTGATGACCGCAAAGAAGGTTTTTACGTTCTGATTGATTTCACAGCAGATCCAGAATTTCCCCGGGAGCTTGAACGTGTACTTAAGATAACTGAAGGCGTCCTGCGGTATCTGGTCATCCGCACAGACGACTGAACAGACAGTCAGAAAGGCAAGAGTTATGAATAAAGCTATCTTAATGGGCAGATTGACCCGCGATCCCGAGCTGCGTATGACAGGCAACCAGATCCCAGTGTGTTCTTTCACCCTGGCTGTTGACCGCCGTTTTAAAAATGCCAGTGGCGAACGGCAGGCTGACTTTATTCCTGTGGTGGCCTGGCGTCAGCAGGCGGAATTCGCCAGTAGATACTTTCGCAAAGGGTCACGCATGGCCGTTGTTGGTTCAATCCAGACCAGAAACTGGGACGACCAGGAAGGCAAGCGTCATTATGCAACAGAAGTAATAGCTGATGAGATCCATTTTGCTGACAGTAAATCCACTGCTGACAGTAATGAGCCGGCCAGGCAGACAGGTGCTGCTGATCGACCAGCAGCCGGTGATGGATTTTTCCCTGGCCCTGATGATGACACAGCATTGCCTTTTGATATTTAAGAATTAGAATATAAGGAAAAGGAGAATAAACCATGGCAGAGATGAGACGTGGTGGTGGTAGAGGCGACAGCCGCGATGGCGGCCGGCCAATGCGCCACAGGCGTTCCAGAAGGAAAGTATGTGCGTTTTGTGCCGACAAAGTCGAAATGATCGATTATAAAGATACGGCAAGACTGCGGAAATTTATTTCTGAGCGCGGTAAAATACTGCCCAAAAGGATGTCAGGCAATTGTGCTCGCCACCAAAGAGAAATGACCATAGCAGTAAAACGCGCCCGGCATATCGCGCTTTTACCTTTTACCGGCGAATAAAACCGGTTATAACCTGCATTGGGCAGGCTAGATTAATAAGAAAACCGCGGCTCGAACCGATTTGGCCCGCGGTTTTTTTGACCGGCCGGTCCAAACATCTGGTCAGGCCCGGTTTATGTTACAATATTAACAATATTAACACTATTCACCAATTGACAGGGCCTAGCATGGCCGGGGAGGTCATATATGAAAGTTATCTTACTTAAGGAAGTCAAGGGCCTGGGCAAGCCGGATGATATTGTTGAAGTCAGTGCCGGTTACGCCCGCAATTTTTTGTTCCGGCAACAGCTGGCTCTGGAAGCGACTCCTGCTAATTTAAATGTGGTCAAAACCAGAAAAGGGGCAGAAAAGAAAAAACAAGAACGGGAACTGGAGCAGGCCCGGGCAATTGCAGCCCAGATTGAAGGCCAGGTTTTCACCATCCCGATGAAAAGTGGTGAAGCCGGTCGCCTTTATGGCTCTTTGACTGCCATGGACATCGCCGATGCTCTGGCCAAGGAAGGCTACAAGATTGACCGGCGTGGCGTCCAGATTGATGGCTCCATCCGCACCCTGGGTGAATATGGAGTTGAGATAAGGCTGCACACTGAGGTCAATGTCAAAGTCAAGATCCACCTGATTGCAGCTGAATAAGGAGCTTTTCATGTCTGATGAGCAAAACAGAGCTGCCCTGGCTAAAATAATGCCCAATAACCAGCAGACGGAACAGTCTGTGCTGGGTTGTGCCATGTCGGGTGAAAAACCCCTGGCTGCCGTGCTTGCCGCACTCAAACCGGAGGATATGTACAGCCCGCGCCACCGCTTGATCTACGAGGCTATTGTTGAGCTGACCAAAGACAGCAAGCCGGTTGACATAATCACAGTCACTGATTTTTTGCAAAGCAGAGGCCAGTTGGAACAAGCCGGTGGCCTGGCCTATATCAGCACCTTGCCCGATGCTGCACCCCTGGTGGCTAATGCCGCCCACTATGCTGACCTGGTCCGGCAAAAATCCATCCTGCGCCGCCTTATCACAACCATGCAGGAGATCACCGGCCTCTGTTACAGCGATCCGGATGATGCCGATGTCCTGCTTGATGTTGCGGCCCGGCGCATCTATGAGATCAGGGAGAACCGTGATGCCAGCGGCTTTGAAAGTCTCAAGGATATTATCAGCCGCACAGTCAATGAGCTGGCTGCCCTGGCTAAAGGAAAACCGCGTCAGAAGTCGGTTCTGACCGGTTACTATCAGCTGGACCAAAAATTAGGAGGTCTCAGGCCAGGCGGCCTCATTATTGTCGCAGCCCGGCCAGCTATGGGTAAATCAGCCTTTGCCTTAAATATTGCCCAGAAGGCGGCCACACTCTACCAGGTGCCGGCAGCTGTTTTCAGTTTGGAGATGTCCAAAGAGGAAGTCAGCAATAGGATGCTCAGCAGCCAGGCTCTGGTTAATGCCCGTTTGCTCAACACTGGTGATCTGCAGCAGGATGACTGGGACAAGATCGCCCGAGCCCTGCCGCCTCTTTACAGTGCACCAATCTTTATTGATGACCGTTCCGGGACCGGTGTAATGGAAATGATGGCCAAATGCCGTCAGCTTAAAATGGAAAACAAACTCGGCCTGATCATTGTTGATTATCTGCAACTGATGAGTTCAGGCCAGGGCCGCTCAGAAAGCCGGCAACAGGAAATCTCGGAAATATCCCGAACCTTGAAAATAATGGCCAGGGAGCTGTCCGTGCCTGTGATTGCACTGTCTCAGCTGAGCCGGGCCTGTGAGGCGCGATCAGACAAAAAACCCCTTCTTTCTGACCTGCGTGATTCAGGTGCGATTGAACAAGATGCTGATGTGGTCATCTTTTTATACCGGGAGCAATATTATGCCACCGACCAGACCCCCAAAGACACTGAAGAGGCAGAGGTCATCATCGCTAAAAACAGGCAAGGTGAGACAGGTACCATTAAACTAGGCTGGTGGCCTAGGTACACCTTGTTCTTTGAAACGGATGACGGGCGCATCCCAGACCAGCCACCGCCTTACACTGCATGACAGGCCTTATGCAAAACAGCACAGCTGATCTTTTTGAGCAAGTCAGGCAGCAGGCCCTGGCAAAAAACCTGCTGCCGGCCGGCAGCCTTATCCTGGCTGCTGTTTCCGGTGGGGCGGACTCACTGGCCATGCTGCTGATTCTGGCTGAGTTAGAAAAAGAATTATCCTTTGTCCTGCACTGCCTGCACATCAACCATGGTCTGCGTGGTGCCACGGCTGACCAGGAAGAAGCATTTGTGGCCGACCAGTGCCGGCGTTTGGGTATTAAGTTCTACAGCCGGCCGGTTGACACAGAAAAAACAGCCCGGCAAAGGCGGATTGGCCTGGAAGAAGCCGGCCGTGATCTGCGCCGCCAGCTCTATTTTCAGATGGCTGCTCAGCTGGAAAAAGAACATAACATGCCCGTACTGGTTGCCCTGGCCCACCATCTGGATGACCAGGCTGAAAGCCTCTTGCTCCACCTGGGCCGGGGCAGTGGCCTGGACGGGCTGAGCGGCATGCGGGCAAAAGACGGCTGCCTGGTCAGGCCCTTGCTGGGCTGTCGCAGGCCGGCCATAGAAGCCTGGTTGAGAAATCGCCATATGGCCTGGTGCCATGATAAGACCAACGATGAACTTTTCACCATCCGCAATAAAATCCGTCATCAGGTTTTACCAGCCTGGCAGGAGGCATTGGGCTATGACCCGGCTCCCTTGCTGGCCCGGGCTGCTGACAATCTGACCCTGGACCGCTCTTATCTGGAAGAAAAGACAAGCACAGCCTATCAAAACTGCCGCCAGGGTGATGCGCTTCTTGCCGAGTTACTGCTTGCTTGCCACCCGGCCATAGCCAATCGTGTTTTGCGTCTTTTTTGGCAGGATGCTAACCCGGGCGGCCAGGATCTGGGCCAGGTGCATATCCATAATATAATGACCTGGCTGGCTGGGGCCAAAACAGGCCAGAGCTTGGATTTACCCCGTCAACAAAGGATCTGCTTTGATTACGGGCTGATCCGGATTAAGACCAGGCCCGGGCCAGGCAAAGGCAAGGCTGACAAGACAGAGTATAAGCTGGCGCTGCCGGGACTTACCGACTGCCTTAATTTTCAGATATTGGCAGAATTCATTGAGAATGAGGATGAGATCATATATAATGGCGCAATGGAGTATTTCCGCTATGATCAGATTCAAGGATCTGTCATACGCCGCCGGCTGCCTGGTGACAGGATCAGGCCGCATGAAAAAAGTGGCAGCAAGAGCTTGAAAAAGTTCTTCCAGGAGAGGGCGATTCCAGCCAGCCGGCGCCAGGACCTGCTGCTTCTGGCCCAAGGCCATGATATTGTCTGGCTGCCCGGCCTGGCGGCAGGTGCAGCCTATCTGGCCCGACCAGGCCAGGACCAGGGCAGAATAATCCGGCTTCAGCTGATCGACCTGTAAAAAAAGAGTAACAAGCGAACTGGCTAAGGTGGCCAAGATCAGGTAAAATACAGTTTAGCCACTTTGAGGAGGCTCGTGAACTGATGACAAAATACATAAAAGAAATACTAATCAGCCGTGAGGAAATTGCGGCCATGTGTGCCCGGCTGGGCCAGCAGATCTCAGAAGATTATGCTGGCAAGGAAGTGGTGCTGGTTGGAGTGCTCAAGGGCGCTTTTGTCTTCATGGCAGATCTGGCCCGCCACCTGACAATCCCCTGCCAGATTGACTTCATCTCTGTTTCCAGTTATGGCAGTGGCACCAGCTCTTCCGGTATTGTCAGAATTAATAATGATATTGATATGGATATTCAGGGCAAGCACCTGATCATAGTTGAAGATATTGTTGATTCAGGCTTGACCCTCAACCATCTGCGTCAGTTGCTGGGGACTAGAAAGCCAGCCAGCATGGCCCTTTGTACAGCTTTTGATAAACCTGAACGCAGGAAAGTGGCAGTGGCTGTTGAGTATGTCGGCATGCAGATACCAGATGAATTTATTGTTGGCTATGGGCTCGACTATGACGGCCGCTATAGAAATCTGCCGGATATAGCTATCTTAGGTGATACCGGTCAGGGGGGATCAAGATGAAACCGAAAAAAGCCATGGGCGGGATGTCCTTTTATGTCATCCTGCTGGCAGTGATTGTTTTTTTGTCATTTTTCATGTCGCGTGTGACACGACCCGACCAGATTTCCCTGTCTGAACTGACAGATGAGATCCAAAGCGGCAAGGTTAGTGAAGTCATAGTGACTGGTTATAATGTTGAAATCCGTTACAGCAAAACCGATACAACAACTGCCCGCTCAATCAGCAAACCAATCTCACCGCTCTGGATGGAGGATTTTCAAAAGATCCTGGTTGATGCCAAAGAGTCCGGTAAAATACAAAGTTATGATTATAATGAACCGACTGATATCACCAGCTGGCTCAATATAATCCTGATTCTGGTCATGGTGATCGGTATGGGTGCCTTTATCTGGTTCACTTATTCGCGCCAGGCCGGCGACGGCAAAAGTGCCATGAGTTTTGGCCGCAGCCGGGCCAAGCTCAATGATCCTGCCAAAAATAAGATAACTTTTGCTGATGTGGCTGGAGCAGATGAAGAAAAAGAAGAACTGCAGGAAGTTGTCGACTTTTTGAAAAACCCGAAAAAGTATGCTGACCTGGGTGCGAAAATTCCGCGAGGTCTGCTTTTGGTAGGTTCACCGGGAACAGGAAAAACCTTGCTGGCCAAAGCAGTGGCCGGTGAAGCAGGTGTGCCTTTTTATACGATTAGCGGTTCTGATTTTGTTGAGATGTTTGTCGGTGTTGGTGCCTCCAGGGTGCGTGACCTGTTTGAAAATGCCAAGAAGAATGCCCCCTGTATCGTCTTCATTGATGAAATAGATGCAGTCGGCCGTCATCGCGGGGCAGGCATGGGCGGCGGACACGATGAAAGAGAGCAAACTTTAAACCAGCTCCTGGTTGAAATGGACGGCTTTGGCCCTAATGAGGGTGTTATTGTCCTGGCAGCTACCAACAGACCGGATATTCTGGATCCCGCCTTATTGCGGCCGGGCCGTTTTGACCGCCGTATCACTGTCATGCGCCCAGATATCAAGGGCAGGGAAGAAATCTTGAAGGTCCATGCCCGCAACAAGCCACTTGATTCCACGGTTGATCTAAAGGAAATAGCCAAGATCACACCTGGCTTTACCGGGGCTGATCTGGCTAACCTGCTCAATGAGGCTGCCTTGCTGGCTGCCCGTAAATCAGCTAAAACCATCTTGTACGAGGATATTTCTGAAGCTGTTTTCAAGATCATGATTGGACCGGAAAAGAAAAGCCGGATTATCAGCGAAAAAGAACGCCGCCTGACAGCATATCATGAATCAGGTCATGCAATTATTTTACGAATGGTGTCGGAAACAGATAAGGTGGAAAGAGTTTCTATTATACCGGCCGGTGCTGCAGGCGGTTATACTGCCCATAAACCGCATGAAGATACTTATTATGCCACCCGCAGCCAACTGGTCGCCCAGATCATGATTGCCCTGGGCGGGCGGGCAGCAGAAAACATGATTTTTGGTGAAATCAGTACGGGCGCATCTTCTGACTTGCAAAGCAGTAACTCTATCGCCCGCGATATGATCACCAAGTATGGCATGAGTGATAAGCTGGGCAATCTTGTTTTTGGCAGTGAAGGTGAAGTCTTCCTGGGCAAGGACTATGGCCATGTGCAAAACTACAGTGAAAAATTAGCTGGCATCATCGACGATGAGGTCAAGATTATCATTGATGACGCCTATAGTGAAGTTGAACGTTTGCTGTTGGAAAATAAGGAGTTGCTTGAGGCCCTGGCAGCCACCTTACTGGAAAAAGAGAAAATTGATGGTGATGAGTTTGAAGCCATTTACCAGCAGTATGCTCTGCCCCAGTACAAGCCGCTCAAGGTGGAATCTGCCAGTGGAACAACTGCCATTGAGCCAGGGACAGAGGGTAAGGATCTGCTTGAGCAGCAGGCTGATGCAACTACTGCTGAGCCAGCAGCTGATCCAGACCAGGAAGCTGATTAAGTATGATAAAAGCCTATACAGCAAAGAGGCTGTCTCAAGATGAGACAGCCTCTTTGCTTGTGCAAGGTTATGCTTGGCTTTTTGGAGCAGCCATTAGTCCAGGTGGCTTTTGCGGCCTGTCAGGCTGTCAGCGAAATTACGGATGTTTTCCGGGCCCATGACCAGGATTAGGTCACCTGGGCCAGCTCTATGGCTGAGCCAGTCTTTGATGGCGGGTAAATCCCGGCCAAACCAGGCCCGCCCGCCCAGTTGATTTATTCTATCAACCAGCATCCTGGAGCTGATATCACCTGGATCTATTTCCCGGTCACTGTATATTTCAGCAAAAATGATCTGCTCGCTGTCTTTTAAGGCATTCACATAGTCGTCAAACAATACCTTGGTCCGGCTGAAGGTAAGGGGTTCGAAGACAACCAGCAGTTGCCGGTGGGGCAGCAGTCGGGCGCCAGCCAGAGTCAGCTTGGCTGCTGCGGGATGGTGGGCATAATCGGCAATGACCCGGGCTGATTGGAAGGTGCCTATATCAGTGAACCTACCTTCGGCACCTTGAAACTCGGCCAACACCCTGGCAGCTGAGCCAAAATCAGCACCGTTGGCATGGGCGCAGGCCACAGCAGCAATGGCATTTTTGACATTGTGGCGGCCACCGATGCCCAGACTGGTCCGGCAAATAAACTTCTTCTGGTACCAGATCTCAAAATGAGGTTTGCCTGACTCGTAAGAGAGGGCCCGGACTTCGTAAAGGGCTGCCAGCTGCACATCCTCTGGCAGATGATATGTCTCATCTGCCAGAGCAAAGCCGATCAATTGAGGTAAAGGAATTCCTGCCTCTTGCCTGATTTTTCGCAGATTTTCAAGCATGCGTCCGCTGGCCGGATCACCGGTTGCCAGCACTAAACTGGCATCAGGGCTGAGCAGGTTGGCAAAGCTGGTAAAAGAGCTGATCACTTCATCCAGGTCAGCAAAGCAATCCACATGATCGTATTCTATATTTAGTATCGCTGCTGTGGTCGAATAAAACTGTAAGTAACTATTCATGTATTCACAGGCTTCAGAAATCAACAGATCATTACTGCGGCTGGTCCTGATCGTGCCGCCAAACTGGCGCAGTTCAGCGCCCAGGTGGACTGCCGGGTCCAGGCCTGCTGCAAGCATGATCAAAGCACAAATAGCGGTTGTTGTGGTCTTGCCGTGTGTGCCGGCAATATTAATGACTTTTTGGAAGAGCCTGTTCAACTGGCCCAGGAAACGGGCCCGGTCAAGCACAGGAAGACCCAGCTGGCCCGCCCGGATCAGCTCCGGGTTGTCCTGATGGACTGCTGCTGTGTGAATAACCAGGTCAGGCTTAAAACTATCAATCCAGTCTGCTTGGTGGCCGGCAAAGATCAAGATGCCCTGGCGGGCCAAGAATTCAGTATGATAACCCGGATTACGATCGGATCCTGCAACAATATAGCCGGCTGAACTAGCCATTGCCGCCAGTCCGCTCATGCTGATACCGCCTATTCCGACAAAAAAAAGTCGTGCTCCTTTTTTGAGCTCATGCCAGTCTGTCATGCTTACTATCCCATCCTTCCTGCAATATTGTAACACAAATTCTGGCAGGGAAAAGTCAGTTATAAAAGCAAAAAGCAGGGCTTGATTTGCCTGATCAGTTTGTTTGTTTAGCCAGCAAAATGCCTAAATTTGATAATGATTTGTGGACATAGTGCAATTATTTATGAAAAATGGTGCAAAGCTTGTTGATATTCTGTATAATAGGGTTCAGATAATATGCATCCCGGTTTCACAAGGCCCAAGCTGCCAGAATGCTAGAAAGTGGAGGAAACAGCATGGAGATCACCAATATTACAATCAGGAAAATGGGAAGCGAAGGAAAGATGAAAGCGATTGTTTCAGTTACTTTTGACCATTCATTTGTCGTCCATGACATCAAAGTAATTGAAGGTAACAATGGCTACTTCATAGCCATGCCCAGTCGTAAAACCCAAGATGGCGAGTTTAAGGACATCGTTCATCCGATCAACACGGAGTTCAGGGAGAAGCTATCCTCTGAAGTTATGCAAAAGTATTATCAGGCCTTAGAACTGCACGAGATAGAAGCGGCAGAGGAAAGACAGGCTCAAGAAAAGCAGGCTGATGAATAAGCTTGGTGCTTAAATGGCTTGTTTTGTTAATTGAAAGGACAGGTCGGTGTGACATATATAATTGCTCTTGATGCAGGTACAACTAGTTGCCGGGCTATTTTATTTGATGAAAAAGGCCAGATTGTCAGCAGTACCCAACAAGCTTTCACCCAATACTATCCTCAACCCGGCTGGGTTGAGCACGATGCTGAAGAAATTTTAAAAGTTCAGCTGGCTGTTATGCAGGACACTGTTGCCAAGGCGGCAGTCAGGCCGGATGAGATAGCAGGAGTAGGCATAACCAACCAGCGTGAAACCCTGGTTGTCTGGCATAAGGACAGCGGCCGTCCGGTCAGCCGGGCCATTGTCTGGCAGTGCCGTCGCACGGCTGACATTTGTGACAGGATCAAGCAGGACACAGAACTGACTAATCAGATCAGCCGCAGAACCGGCTTGGTTGTTGATGCTTATTTCACTGCCACAAAATTGGTCTGGCTGCTGGAAAAGATGCCTGAACTGCGCCCTTTGGCAGAAGAGGGCAAGATCTTGTGCGGCACCATCGACAGCTGGTTGATCTGGAACCTTTCCGGCCGGCGTAGCCATGTCACTGATGTTACTAATGCCTCCCGCACTATGCTGATGAATCTGGCAACAGGTGACTGGGATGATGACCTGCTGGCTGAATTTGCCATTCCGCGGGCTATCTTGCCCCAAATAGTCAGTAGTTCGGGTCTTATAGCCAGCCTTGATCCCATGATTTTACCAGGAGGCTTGCCGATTGCCGGTGTAGCCGGTGATCAGCAGGCTGCCTTATTTGGCCAGGCGTGTTTTACACCAGGTATGGTTAAAAATACTTATGGCACAGGCTGCTTTTTACTGATGAACACAGGTACAAAACCCATCTATTCCCGACATGGACTTTTGACTACTGTCGCCTGGGATCTGGGCCAGGGCAGGGTCTATGCCCTGGAGGGCAGTGTTTTTAATGCCGGCTCAGCTATTCAATGGCTGCGGGACAGCCTGGGTATCATCAGCAACTCAGCTGAATGTGACCGGCTGGCCGAAGCGGTGCCTGACAGTGGTGGCGTGACCTTTGTGCCCGCCTTTACCGGCCTCGGTGCCCCTTATTGGGATATGCAGGCGCGCGGCATGCTAGCTGGCCTGACCAGGGGTAGTGGCAGGGAGCAGATTGCCCGCGCCGTCCTGGAGGCTATCGCCCAGCAAAGTCTTGATGTGATTGAGTGTATGCAGGCTGATGCTAAAATCCCCATTCCCAGCTTAAGGGTGGATGGTGGAGCCAGTGTCAGTGATGTCATGATGCAGTTTCAAGCTGATATCAGTGCTGTCCCGGTCGACCGGCCCCGCCTGATCGAAACAACCGCTTTTGGTGCAGCCAGTCTGGCCGGCCTCGCCCGGGCAGTCTGGCCGGATCCACAGGCTGTGGCAGGAATCCGCCAGGTGGACAAGATATTTACACCTGCTATGGATGCGGTTGAACAAAAGAAAAGACGCAGCATGTGGCAGCACACAGTGCAGACTGTAAAAAACCATGGCAATCCACTGGCTTAAGGGATCCCGTCAACAGATAATGGCATTTGATACCGGCCAAATTTAATTTGACAAGCCACCTTTGCGATGATAGTATAACTCGGTGACCGTTTCGTCCGGGCCCCTTAAATGCGCCTTGCGGTGCTGCCTGAAACGAGCGAGACTGATTACAGGAGGAAAACGAACATGTATGCTGTCATAGCAACGAGCGGTAAGCAGTACCGTGTCAATGTTGGTGATGAGATCTTTTTGGAGAAGATTACTGGTGAAGCGGGCGATCAGGTCAAGTTTGATCAGGTGCTGGCTTATTCAGATGATGAGGGCTTCAAAAGCGGAACACCTTATCTGGACGGAGCTCTTGTGGAAGGCGAAATTGTCAAGCAGGGCCGCCAGAAAAAGATTATTGTCTTTAAGTACAAGGCTAAAAAGGGTTATCGCCGCAAGCAAGGACACCGCCAGCCCTATACGCGGGTTCGCATTACGAAAATTACGGTCTGAGCAGACTGACTTGAAGGGGGATTGAGCATATGGCCCAAAAAAAAGGTGTAGGCAGTTCACGTAACGGCCGCGATTCACACTCACAGCGCCTGGGTGCCAAAAGAAGTGATGGCCAAGTAGTGTTGGCTGGTAATATTCTGGTTCGCCAGCGCGGTACAAAAGTACACCCCGGCAATAATGTCGGCCGCGGCAAAGATGATACTCTTTATGCCAGAATCAGTGGACAGGTTAAGTATGAAAGACTGGGTAAAGACAGAAAGCAAGTCAGTGTTTATCCTGTGCAGTAATTTTAACTGATCTGAATGTTCCGGCAGCAGCTTATAACAGCTGCCGGACTTACAATCCGGCCGGCTACGGCCGGATTTTTTTCAGGAAGGCGGTTTGGATTTGTTTATTGACAGAGCACAAATATTTGTCCAGGCAGGCTCTGGCGGTGATGGAGCAGTTTCCTTCCGCAAAGAGAAATATGTCCCGGACGGCGGTCCGGATGGCGGTGATGGCGGAGCTGGCGGCAATATTATATTTCTAGCCAGATCAGGCCTGAACACCTTGCAGTCTTTTCGCTATAAACGTAAGTTTCTGGCTGAAAATGGCAAGCCGGGCGGCAGGCGCAAACAATACGGAAAGAGCGGAGCTGATTTGGTCATAGAAGTACCAACCGGCACCTTGCTCAGGGACAAAGATGAGGACAGGATTCTGGCTGATTTGACTGAAGAAGGTCAGCAGGTGATTCTGGCCCGGGGCGGCCGGGGCGGCAAGGGTAATGCCCACTTTGCTAACAGTGTGCGCCAGGCTCCTCATTTTGCCAGGGCAGGAGAAGCAGGTGAGCAATTTAATCTGCAGGTCGAATTGATCCTGCTGGCAGATGTGGGCCTGATTGGTTTTCCCAACGCAGGCAAATCAACCCTCCTTTCTGTTGTTTCTGCTGCCAGGCCCAAGATCGCTGATTATCCTTTTACTACAATTGAACCAGGCCTGGGTGTGGTCACAGTAAAAGACAAAAGCTTTGTTCTGGCAGATATTCCCGGTCTGATCGAAGGCGCCCATGAAGGCGCCGGGCTGGGCCTTGATTTTCTGCGCCATATTGAAAGAACCCGGCTGCTGGTTCATGTGCTGGATGCCAGTCCTGACACGGGTCGTGATCTGTTGGCAGGATTTGCCCAGATCAACCGGGAACTGGCGCTATATGACAAAAAATTGGCCCAAAGGCCTCAGCTGGTGGCTATTAATAAGATAGATCTGGTCGATGAGGCTGATCTGAACCGGGCCAAAGAGGAACTGGAAAAGCAGGGCCTGCAAGTGTATTTGATCTGTGCTCCGATCAGGGAGGGTGTTGATGAGCTGATGCAGGGTGTTGCCGCTGCTTTGGATAAACTAGAGCCAGTCCTGCTCTTCGACAAGGAAAAGGAAGCAACTGTCTATCGCTTCAGCCAGACAGAGCTCTTTACAGTGGAAGTGGAAAATGGCGTTTATAAAGTCAAAGGTGACTGGATGCAGCGCCTGGTCCGTTCGACCAACTTTGATCAGCATGAATCTTTGCAGTATTTCCAGCGCCTGATCAGGCGTAAGGGAGTTATAGACGCCTTGGAGGCAGCAGGAGTCCAGGAGGGTGACCTGGTTGCCCTGGCTGATTTTGAATTTGAATATTTCAGGTAAAAGGAGACTGCCCCCATGTTAAGCAGTAAACAAAGAGCCTGGCTCAGGGCCAGAGCTAATCAGATGCCAGCCGGCTTCCAGATTGGCAAGAATGAGCTATCAGAAATGGTCCTGGCTGATCTGGCAGCCCTGCTTTCCACTCATGAGCTGGTCAAAATAGCAGTGCATAAAACTGTGGCCAGCCCCAGCCAGGAACTGGCCGCCATCCTGGCAGAGGCATTGGATGCCCAGATCGTGCAAGTGGTTGGCCGGCGCATCACTATTTACCGGCCCAGCGAAAAGCTGGCCCAAAAAGGTAAATCCCTTCAGCTGCCCTGAGCCTGGCCTTGTGCGGCTAAAGAATAGGTTGATTTGATTTCCATTTGTGGATGAATATCGCTTTTAGCAGCTAAGTTTATGTGGTTAGTGGAAAAATATTTGCTATAATGAGTTGTATCAAGGGAAAGTGAGGATTTTTCATGCAGAAATATGTTTGCGACCTATGTGGTTATATCTATGATCCGGCAGATGGCGATCCTGATAACGGAGTAGATCCCGGTACAGCATTTGCTGACCTGCCGCCTGAGTGGGTTTGTCCGCTTTGTGGCGCTGGCCAGGAAGATTTCAGCCCGATCGACTGATTTATAATTGCATAAAGCAGATCCTGACATTAATGGCCGGTTTTACCGGCCATGTTTTAATCTGACAAGGAGGGTTAGAGCCAATTATGAGCGTCTTACCAATCGGTGACAATGTATTTGAAGTGGGTGCTTCCCACCCTGATCGTGAACTGTTTGACTGCCTGATGCCGCTGCCCCATGGGACAACCTATAATTCTTACCTGATTGTAGGCAGCGAGAAAACCGCTCTGATTGACGCAGTTGATCCGGAAAAAACGGATGTGCTGCTGAGTAACTTAAAAGAAGCCGGTGTCACCAAGCTGGATTATCTGATCTGCCTGCATACAGAACAGGACCACTCCGGTTCAATTCCTGCTGTCCTGGCCCGCTACCCCATGGCCCAGCTTGTCGCGACTAGCAAAGTACGTGATTTTCTGGCTGTGCATCTGAACCAGGATCCGGCCCAGGTCTTGTTGGCAGAGCCCGGCCAGGAACTGAGCCTGGGCAACAAGACCTTGCGCTTTATGCCTATTCCTTTTGCCCACTGGCCTGATAACACCATGGTCTGGCTAGTGGAAGAAAAAATTCTTTTTTCCAGTGATCTATTCGGTTCGCATTTTGCCACTGACAAGGCCTTTGCCACGACTTCTGCCCAGCAGCGCCTGGCCGCCAAGTCCTATTATGCTGAGATCATGATGCCCTTCAGGGCCCAGGTCAGCCGTTACACTGCTCAGGCCAGGGAGATCCTGCCGCGCCTGATCGCACCTGCCCATGGTCCGGTCTGGTATGACCCTAATATCATCCTGAGCCGTTATGAGAAGTGGACCAGTGACGGGGTCAAAAAAGTGGTGGCCATACCCTATATCAGTATGCACGACAGCACCAGGGTCATAGTTGAAAGACTGGCAGTAAAGCTGGCGGCCCAGGGCCTTTCTGTGATCATCCGTGATCTGGGCGGCCGGCTGGATAGCCTGACTTTGGAAACAGGCCATTTTATCATGGACCTGGTCGATGCGGCAGCCATGATCCTGGCTACGCCGACTGTCTTGGGCGGACCACACCCCAACATGGCTTATGCGGCGATCATCGCCAATGCAGTCCGGCCCAAGACCCGTTTTATGAGTCTGGTCGGTTCGTATGGCTGGGCCACGCAAGTGGAAAAGACCATGAGCAGCCTGACAGCAAATATCAAGGCAGAGCGCCTGGACAGCCTTTTAGTGCATGGTTTGCCCACTGCGGCGGATATTGCTAAAATCGATGAGCTGGCAGTGCTCCTAGGCGATAAGATCAGTAATTTGCCTGATTTGATGGACTAAAGGATCAATCATCAAAAAATGACTGTTGCAGCGGATCCGGTTCAAGGGCCGGCTCCGCTGGCTGATTATCTGCCCAAGCGGCCGGCTCAGGCTGGCTCTGTTCAGGTACGGGTGCCGTTTCTCCAGTCAAGAGTGATAAGAGGCCTAAATAGACTGTCTGTGGATTGCGCTGCCAGCGCTGGCAGATCAGCTGGGCCATGCCCTTGTCGGGAATTGTCAAAGTCAGGTTGACCAGGTCCTTGATGCCGTCATTTTGCTTAAGGCGGACCAGATAAAAGCCATTGCCGTCCGGTTCAAAATCGGCTGACAGGGTGTTTTCCAGGCGGATATCTTTTTGCCAGCCCGAGCAGGCCTGGGCCAGATAGGAACGGATCGGCAAGGGGATGCGTTGCTCTAAAGTGTCAAAGATAGCCTTGCCGGCTGGCAAGATATCACAGCGCCGCACCGGATGGCCGGCAGCATCTTTACGGGTTTCGCCCTTGCGCACACTTTCGCTGGCCATCTGGTCACGGCAGAGCTCCTCAAAAGCCACAACAAAGCCGAAATAGTCCATGTAAAGTGTTTCCAGGGCAATCGTGGTCAGCTGGCCCAAGGTGATGCCGGGAATCCTGTTCAAAATATACAAAATAATCAGTTTATTGATAGCCAGTTCAGCGTGTTCCAAAAACAGCCACTCCCATCTTTCATAGATACTGACTTCAGTATACGCAACTGGGCCGGGTTTGCATAGGAGCCTTGGCAAGCCAGGTGCCTAGTGCTATTGTAAACAAAGACAGCAGCCCCGGCTGCAAAAAAAGCAAGGAGATATCAAGATGAGCCGTATCTTAGTTACAGGCGGTGCCGGTTATATCGGCAGCCATACTTGTGTGGAACTGCTGCAGGATGGCCATGAGCTGGTTGTCGTAGATAATCTGGTCAATTCCAGTCCAGAATCGCTGGAAAGGGTGGAAAAGATCACGGGCCGGCAGATCGACTTTTATGAAGCGGATGTCTGCGACAAAAAAGCACTGACAGATATATTTACCCGCCATCAGCCAGAAGCGGTCATTCATTTTGCCGGTCTCAAGGCGGTAGGTGAATCAGTGGCCATGCCGCTGCTTTATTACCGCAACAACCTGGACAGCACCCTGGCTCTTTTAGAGACCATGGCTGATTTTGCTGTGACAAAATTTGTTTTTTCTTCTTCAGCCACTGTTTACGGCACACCGGAAACAGTGCCGATCACAGAAGATTTTCCCCTCTCCTGCACCAATCCTTATGGCTGGACCAAGCTGATGATTGAGCAGATCCTGCGTGATCTGAGTCTGGCCCGGCCCGACTGGTCGATCATACTTTTGCGCTACTTCAATCCGGCTGGTGCTCATCCTTCCGGCCTGATCGGCGAGGATCCGGCCGGCATCCCCAACAACCTGATGCCCTATATCACCCAGGTAGCCGCCGGCAGGCGCCCGGTTCTGCATGTCTTTGGCCAGGATTATCCCACCCATGACGGCACAGGGGTGCGCGACTATATCCATGTCGTTGACCTGGCCCAGGGCCACAGCCGGGCACTGGACTATGTCTGGCAAAACCAGGGTATTGAAGCTGTCAACCTGGGCACCGGCACAGGCTACAGTGTGCTGGAGATGGCAGCTGCCTTTGCCAAAGCCAGTGGCAGGGAAATCCCCCTGCAGATGGATCCGCGCCGGCCTGGTGATGTGGCGATCTGCTATGCCGATGTCCAAAAGGCAGCCCGGCTGCTGAACTGGCAGGCCAAAAAAGATCTGGCTGCCATGTGTGCTGATGGCTGGCGCTGGCAGCAGCAAAATCCGACTGGCTATGCCAAGCAGGAAAGCTGATCTGGCGGACCTTTAAAAAAACAGCTCAGCAAGGCTAAAAAGCACTAAAAGGCGCTTTTGTCTCCCGACCACTTGACAAAGCCCTAAGATCGTTCTATATTTAATTCTGGGATTAGCACTCATGCAGCATGAGTGCTAATCAGATCAACAATTAAGGTTAAGGGAGGCATTTACATGAGAATTAAACCTTTAGGTGACCGTGTAGTCATCAAAATGCTGGAGACTGAAGAGACAACCAAAAGTGGTATTGTTCTGCCAGGCTCAGCTCAAGAAAAACCGCAAGAGGCAGAAATCGTTGCTGTGGGCCCGGGTGGTCTTGTTGATGGCAAGGAAGTGTCCATGCAGGTTGCAGTCGGCGATCGTGTCTTGATCAGCAAATATGCCGGCACAGAAGTCAAGATAGACAATGTTGAATATACCATTTTGAAACAAAGTGATATTCTCGCGATCGTTGAATAGCAAGATCATACAGGAGGAAATAAGCAATGGCTAAAGATTTGAAATATGCTGAAAACGCCAGGCGCTCCCTGGAAACAGGTGTTAATAAATTAGCTGACACAGTTAAGATTACCCTGGGGCCCAAAGGCCGTAATGTTGTTTTGGATAAGAAGTTCGGCTCACCCGTTATCACCAATGACGGTGTGACAATCGCCAAAGAGATTGAAGTGGAAGACCGCTTTGAAAACATGGGTGTCCAGCTTCTTAAGGAAGTTGCCACCAAGACCAATGATGTGGCCGGTGACGGTACAACAACCGCAACCTTGCTGGCCCAGGCCATTATCCGCGAAGGTCTGAAAAATATCGCCGCAGGTGCCAACCCGATTATTCTGGGCAAAGGCATCGCCAAGGCTGCTGAGCTTGCCGCTGACAGCATCAGCAAGCAGGCCAAGGCCGTTTCCGGCAAACAGGACATCACCCGTGTTGCCGCTATCTCAGCCAATGATCCCGTGATCGGCGAACTGATTGCCGATGCCATGGAAAAAGTCACCTCTGACGGCGTTATCACTGTTGAAGAGTCCAAAACCATGATCACTGATCTGGAAGTAGTTGAAGGCATGCAGTTTGATCGCGGCTATGTATCTTCTTATATGGCCACAGATACAGACAAGATGGAAGCAGTGCTTGATGATCCTTATATTCTGATTACAGACAAGAAGATCACCAACATCCAGGATATCCTGCCTCTTCTGGAAAAGATCATGCAGGCCGGCCAGAAACTGGTTATCATCGCTGAAGATGTTGAAGGCGAAGCCCTGGCCACCTTGATCGTTAATAAACTGCGCGGCACCTTTACCTGTGTAGCTGTTAAAGCTCCGGGCTTTGGTGACAGACGTAAAGAAATGCTCCAGGATATTGCCATCCTGACCGGCGGCCAGGTTATCTCGGAAGAGGTCGGCCTTGAGCTGAAGGACACAGGTATTGAGCAGCTGGGCCGGGCCCGCCAGGTCAAGATAGAAAAAGAAAATACCATCATTGTTGATGGCGCTGGTGCTGACGATGCCATTAAGGCCAGGATCAAGTCGATCAGGGCCCAGATCGAAGAAACCACCTCAGATTTTGATCGGGAAAAACTGCAAGAGCGCCTGGCCAAGCTTTCTGGCGGCGTTGCTGTGATCAGCGTTGGCGCTGCTACAGAAACAGAGATGAAGGAAAGAAAACTGCGTATCGAAGACGCTCTTTCCGCCACACGTGCAGCAGTTGAAGAAGGAATTATCGCCGGTGGCGGTACTGCCTACATCAATGCCCTGCCCGAAATAACCAACCTGCTTGATGAAACAAGCGGTGATGTCCAAACCGGTGTCAAGATCGTGCTTAAGGCTTTGGAAGAGCCTGTACGCCAGATCGCAGCGAATGCTGGACTTGACGGTAGTGTCATCTGTGAAAAAGTTAAAACCAGTGCTGCTGGAATCGGTTTTGATGTCCTGAGCGAAGCCTATGTCGACATGGTCGAAGCCGGAATTGTTGATCCAGCCAAAGTAACCCGTTCCGCTCTGCAGAATGCAGCTTCCATTGCAGCCATTCTCTTGACAACTGAAGCAGTTGTGGCAGATATCCCTGAGCCAGAGCCGCCGATGCCGGCAGGTGGCCCGGGTGGTATGGGTGGCATGTACTAAAACAAAGCTTGCCCAGATAACACTCAATTAAGTACAAAAAGAAGATGCCCCAGGGGGCATCTTCTTTTTGCAAATTAATAAAAAAACCCGCCAATCAGGCAGAAGATACAGGCAAGATTCTTTATTTTGGGGTAGAATAGACCTTATACTAACCAGGAGGACTGGATTTGAAATGAATGATACCTTTTTGGAAAAAATTGTGCAAAGGCGCAAAACAAGCCAGGATTATCTCAAGATAGTTGGTCTTTTGCTAGCCAGCTTTGTCCTGTTGACTGCCTTGATGCTGTTTGGCGGCTATGTCAGCTTTCTAGTACCCTTCTTGCTGGTCGGTCTGTTTTATGGACTCTGGTATTTACTGACCAGCATGAATAAGGAATACGAATACATAGTCACCAACGGTGAGCTGGATATCGACTGTATCATAGCCCGGCGCAAACGGCGTCGGGTCTTCAGCGGCCGGGCCAGGGATTTTGAGATCATGGCCCCGCTGGACAGTGACGATTATAAGTATGCTGAGGGTGGCAAGATGGTCCGACTGGATTTTTCCAGCCATATTGCCGCACCGGATAACTGGTTTTTCATCTGTGAATACAAAGGTGAAAGAACCCTGGTTATCTTCCAGCCTGATGAACGTATGCTAGGCAGCATGAAGCGTTATAATCCCAGTAAAATAAAATATAGTAAGATTGGTGCTTGAACAAGCATCAGGCGAAAGGTAATGTATGCGAAAAGAAAAAAGCCGTTTCAGTCCTGTTGAAAAAAGCTGGATTCTTTACGACTGGGCTAATTCTTCTTATGCCACTATTATCATGGCAGCTATCTTTCCGATTTATTTTGCCGAAGTAGCAGCTGGCTCCGGTGTAGCTGGTGATGTCTATTGGGGCTATGCCAGTTCAGCCGCAACACTGGTTGTGGCTTTACTCTCACCGGCCCTGGGCGCCATTGCTGATTTTCGCGGTATGAAGAAAAAGCTTTTTGCTGGCTTCTTACTGCTTGGTCTGGTTTTTACCACCGCCATGGCTTTAACAGACAACTGGCAGCTGATGCTGATCGGTTATATTCTGTCTTATATCGGATTTTCCGGTTCCCTACTCTTTTATGATTCTTTCATCACTGATGTTACTACACCGGAGCGGATGGATAAAGTATCTGCCTGGGGCTATGCCATGGGCTATATCGGCGGCAGCACCATTCCCTTTGTTATCTCCATCGGCTTGATTTTATTCGGTGAAATGATCGGCATTGACGGCGTGCTGGCAGTGAAGCTGGCCTGCCTGCTTTGTGTTATCTGGTGGGCTGTTTTCAGCCTGCCCATGCTGCGCCGGGTCAAGCAGGTCCATTTTGTCGATCAGCCAGCCGGCGACCTAATCAGGCAGTCCTTGCGCAACATGGTGCGCACTGGCCGCGATATTATCCAGGATAAGGCTGTCCTGATCTTCATCCTGGCCTATTTTTTCTATATTGACGGGGTCAACACAGTCATCCACATGGCAACTGTTTATGGCTCCACCCTGGGCCTGGGTACAACCGGTATGATCCTAGCCCTGCTGGTCACCCAGATAGTGGCAGTGCCTTTTTCCATATTCTTCAGCCATCTGGCCGGGCGCTTCGGTTCAGTGCGGATGATCCGCCTGGCCATCATTATTTATTTTGCTATTTGCGTGGTTGGCTTCTATATGGGTTATTCCTTAGAAAATGTGCCGGTCGGCTCAGCAGCTTACGCCAATGCGCTGCAGCGCTCCACCAGGCTGTTCTGGGCTATGGCGGTCCTGGTCGGAACTGTCCAGGGCGGCATCCAGGCCCTGTCGCGTTCCTTTTTTGGCAAGTTGATCCCACCGCACCGCTCAAACGAATATTTTGGCTTTTTTGATATATTCGGCAAGTTTGCCGCTGTGCTAGGACCGGCCCTTTATGCCCTGATTGTCAATCTGACCGGCCGTTCCTCATATGGTATCTTGAGCCTGATTGTGCTCTTTGCCTGCGGGCTGGTCACCTTATGGCTGGGCCGCAAAAACATAGCAGCGGCAGAGGCGCGCAGTCTGGCAGCCGGTAGCCAAGCGGATTTTGAACAATTGTGAAATCCATGTAACATGGGGCAGTTCTTTGCTATAATAACAAACTGTTAGATTGATAGCTTCAACGTGGGAGTTGGAGCAGGGAGGATTAAAGCATGATTGAAATTCGCAATCTGGTAAAATACTACGGTGACATCCTCGCTGTCAACGATGTGACTTTTACCGTGAACAGAGGCGAAATACTTGGTTTTCTCGGACCGAACGGTGCCGGCAAAACAACTACCATGAACATATTGACTGGCTACTTGTCGGCAACTTCAGGCACTGTCACCATTAACGGCTTTGATATACTTGAAGAACCGCAAAAAGCCAAGCAGCAGATCGGCTACCTGCCGGAAAATCCGCCGCTTTACCTGGATATGACTGTCATTGAATATTTGCGTTTTGTGGCGGAGCTCAAGGGGGTACCGGCTGCAGAAAGGATCAAGCAGCTCAGTGAGATCATGAAGCTGGTCCGCATCACGGATGTGGCCGCCCGCCTGGTCAAGAACCTGTCCAAGGGTTACCGCCAGCGAGTCGGTATTGCCCAGGCCCTGGTCGGACGACCGGAAGTCCTGGTTCTGGATGAACCGACAATCGGTCTTGATCCCAAGCAAATCATAGAAATCCGCAACCTGATCAAGGAATTAGGCCAAAAACACACAGTCATCCTCAGCTCACACATCCTATCGGAAGTCCAGGCTGTCTGTGACCGGGTCGTGATCATCAACAAGGGCAGTATAGCTGCTGAAGACACACCGCAGGGCCTGTCCCGCAAGATGACCAGCACTTCCCGCATCCAGCTCAGCGCGGAAGGACCGGCCCGGGATGTGGTGCAAAAACTGCGCCTGATCCCTGGTGTCAAGAACGCTGAAGCGACAATTGCCAAAGAAGATGGCATTACGATTTTTCAAATTGAAAATGAGCCGCAGACTGATGTGCGTAAACAGATCTTCTTTGAAATGGCCCGCAACAGCTGGCCGATCATTGAAATGAAATCACTTGATCCGACTCTGGAAGACATCTTCCTCCAGGTGACCGGTTCTATGCAGACAGGTAGGAGGGGATAAGATATGAGCAGGGTCACAGCAATTTTCAAACGTGATTTTTTTGCCTACTTCCGTTCGCCGATCGGCTATGTTGTCTTTGCTATTTTCATGGCTGTCAGCGGTTTGTTCTTTGCCTCCGGCATCCTCAGCTCTTATATCGACATTGTCAGTGAGCTCAGTTTCATCCAGTCATTTTTGTTTATCATCATACCCCTTATGACCATGCGCTCTTTTTCAGAAGACCGCCGCAATGGCACTGAGGTTTTGCTTTTCACGTCGCCGGCCAGCACCCTGGAGATAGTTCTGGGTAAATATCTAGCTGCACTGGCGCTTTTTGTCCTGATGACAGCCGGTACCTTCAGCCATCTGATCATCACCTCCCTATATGGCGGCCTGATTGATATCAGCGTCCTGGGTGCCTACATCGGTTTTATCTTTTTAGGCGTGGCTTATGTTTCTATCGGCTGCTTTGCCTCAGCCCTGACCGAGAACCAGATCATCGCAGCTGTCATTTCTTTTGTGATCATGCTGGTTCTGATGCTGCTTGACTTTGTCTCAAGCATGCTTGGTTCGGTCGCTGCCACCTTGCTGGACAAGATCAATTTCTTTGGGTTGACAGACCTGCAGGTTGCCGCAGCAGGCACTGCTGTGACAGATGCTTTGCAGTGGCTCAACCCCATGACGCGCCTGAACAACTATGTCAATGGCATATTTGAAATAGCGCCGATCATTTTCTTTGTCAGCTTGGCAGCAGTCTTTATCTACATGACAAACAGGGTCCTGGAAAAACGGCGTTGGAGCCAGAGGTGACACAGATGAGTAAAAAAATAACTGAAAAACCTAAAAAACAAGCGAAGGAAATAAAAGGTCAGGCTTCCCGGGCTGTTGACAAAAGGTCAAGGAACCTGAAGCGGATCTCAATCGCCTCAACCATCCTTTTTATAGTTCTGGTTCTTGTTTTCAATATTGTCTTTGACAAAGTACTGGGCCAAAAATTGAAATGGGACTGGACCCCTGGCGGCCAGTACTCCATCGGTGATGTCAGCATTGAGATTTTGCAAGGCCTGGATAAGCAAGTTGAGGTAGTCGGTCTTTTTGATGCCAACACCGATACCAGATTCCAGCAAGTCAGCCGGATGCTGGATGACTATGTCAGCCGCAGCAATGGCATGATGTCTGTGCGCTATGTTGATCCGGACCGCACCCCGGCAATCCTCCTCGATATTGACCCGGAAGGCTTCCTCAAGCCGGAAACAGGCACCTTTGTGGTTTATTGCCGCGATACGCAAAAGGGCAAGAACATCACCTACTATGATATCTATGACATAGGTTATGACCAGGAAAGCTACCAATCCTACTTAAAGGGCATCAAGGCAGAACAGAGTATTACCGGTGCCATTAAGTATGTCACATCAGAAGAAACCCCTGTGGTCTACTTTACAACCGGTCATGATGAACTTGATTATCAGGCTTACTACAGCACCCTGGCCGTGGTCCTGGAGAACAATAACTACGATATCCAGCAGCTGGACATGTTCAGCCTAGAAGCAATCCCGCAGGATGCCTCTGTCATCATCATGGCGGCTCCGCGCAAGGATATCACGACTGCTGAGCGGCGTCTTTTGACCAGCTATCTGCGTGATGGCGGCAGCTTGATGTTCTTTACCGACTACAGTAACACTTCCTACACTGAGCTCAACCTGCTCTTGGCGGATTACAATGTTGAGGTGAGCGACACCCGGCTGCGGGAAGGCGACAAACGCTACCGCTTCCAGGACGATGCTTATATCATGCGGGCTATCGCCCCCCAAAGCAAAGTAACCGATATTGCGGTCGATGGCTGGACTTTGGTTGATAACAGCCGCGGTCTTAACATACTCACCAATGTCAAAGAGTGGATTGAAGTCGAACCGGTTCTGACCACATCAGAACAGGGTTTTGCAGAAGAAGAAGGTGACCCGGATAAATCTTCCGCAGCAGGCAAGCAAAATATCGCTTTGCTGGTGGAAAACAACGGCTTCATGGATGGCAAAAGTGTCACACAATCAGCCAAGGTCATGTTGATTGGCTCCAGCAGCATCTTCAGTGACAATATCCTGCAGACCTTCGGCAACCAGCTATACAATACCAACCTGTTTTATTATTCAATCCAGTATCTGGCCAATATGAGCGAGAACGAGAGCCTTTACATCCAGTCCAAGCAGCCGATCTCCCATGCAGTGTCCAAGGGATCAGGCAATCTCAATGTCTTCACGGCAGTGGTTGTCATGCTGCTGATCCCCGGCTCCTTGCTGCTGGCTGCCATGTTTGTCTACAGAAGACGCAAACACCTTTAATCTGGAAAGGAGAAGCGTCGGTGAAAAAACAGCTTAAAACACTTATCATATTCGGTTCGCTGATCGTCATTTTGCTGTTGGTCTGGCTGGGTTCAAGTATTATACCCGGACTGGGCCAGACAGTTGAGACGACCGAGCTGGCACCCAAGGATGTGCTCAATATCCTGCAGCAGGAAGCTACAGACATTGCCTACCTGGAGATTGTCAACCCTGAGATCAGCTTCCGGCTCCTGCCGGAACAGGTCATCGGAAAAGATGACAAGGTGGATTTGATCTGGTCAGTTGAAGGCATGGAGGACTACCCCTTCTCCTCAACAGCCCTGGAGAATCTGGCCCGGGTGGCCAGCAACCTCTATGCCAGCCAGCAGATCGCAGAAGATGTGACAGATCTGGCCCCTTACGGGCTGGACCAGCCCCAGGCAATTTTACGGGCTGTCCGCAAGGACGGCACCAGCCATGAAATTAAATTCGGTAACACTATCCCGTCCCGTTATTACAATTATCTGACTCTGGATGACAGCGGTGTTATCTACACTGTGGCAGCCACGACAGCAGACAGGGTTAAATCTAGTCTTTTGGATATTCTTGACCGGAGTATTGTCAGCGACCTGGAGGCAAATGAACTGGAAAAACTGGTTTTCTGGCGGGCTAAAGATGATCTGGAGATCATCAGCGACATTGAGCTGATCGGCCAGGCGGGCAGCGGTTATGAATACCTTAATTTCACGATCACCAGCCCGATTATCAGGACAGGCAGCTCCGAAGGCCTGACCAAGCTGGCTGCTGAAGCCGCTGGTACGGCAGTCAAGGACTATATTGAACTGGATCCGCAGGATCTGTCAGTTTACGGCCTGGATAAACCAAGCTACAGGTTCAGCATGACCAGCAAGGACAAGGAGATTGAAATCCTGCTGGGCAGTAAGGCCAGTAGCACCAGTTATTATGCCATCAGCAACCAGTTGAATGCGGTTTTTACAGTCAACAGTTCGTCCTACACCATGATCGACATGAAGGTTACAGAGATGATCGACAGGTTTGTCAGCCTGGAGAGCATCTGGACAGTCAGCCAGATCGACGCTGCTATCCTGGGGACAGAGTTCACCACAAAAATCGATATGGAGCAGGAGCAAAGGGCTGATGATGAGGAGGTCAGCTTTATGCTGGATGGCCGGGATGCTAAGATTCTCAGTGAAAGCAAAAAGAGTCTCTTCAGCCAATTTTACCAGCGCCTGATCAGTATCCTGATTGAGGGCCTGGATACACAGGCCCAGCCCGTCAACACGAAAGATGCCAGCTTGATTTTCCATATCAAGGCAGATACAGAAAACAATCTGCCGGCCTATCAGAAAATAGTGGAATTTGCCAAGCGCGATGAATACACATATTATGTATTTATAGACGGTGTTTATGGTGGTTATTATATCGATGGGGAAAAGGCATTCACACTGGAGCGCTCAGGAGATGAAGGCATTCTGGTGGCCTACCGCAAGATGATCTATGCCATGGACAATGCTGTCGATGGGATCTTCAATACTGAGGAAGGATATCAGATCGACTAAATGCCCGGCAGGAGGAAAAAGCCAAAAAGACGTGAAAACAGAGCCAGCCTGATCATATTGATTGTGCTGGCTTTCCTGCTCTTGCTTGCAACAGCGCTTTTTGTCAGCCGTCTGCCCCAGGACGAGGCCTGGCAGCTCAGCCGGCCAGAAAAGCAGACTACAGAGCAGCTGACAGCAGGTTTTTCCTGTGATAGCAGCCAGGCACAAAGCATTTACCCTTTTCAAGATGGCTTCATCCGCCTGACTCCGGAAAGGATCAGTGGGCTTGATCTGTCCGGTAATGAAATGTTTACCATTGACATTGATTTTACAGCACCTTTTCTCGTCAAAAATAGCAGCTGGCTGCTGGTTGCAGACCAGGAAGGTACTGACTATGTGATGCTGGACAGGGCCGGCCTGGTCCATCAGGGCAGCCTGACCGGCAAGATCAGTGGAGCAGCTGTGAGCCAGGCAGGGATGATTGCCCTGATTCAGGAGCAAAAAAAGAGTACAGGTGTGGTCAGTGTCCTGGACGAGACCGGCCGGCACCTATATGATTGTCATTTTGCTGAGTCAGGTTATGTGCTGGCGGTTAATTTCGCTGCCAGTGCCGATTATTTTGATGTCAGCATCATCAATACCGACAGTTCTGCCTTACAGGCGATCATCAAGCGCTTTGCCCTGGATGGCACAGCCCTGGGTCAACTGCAACCAACTTTAGCTGAATTGGCCCCTCTGCTGATGCATAACCCGGCTGGTGACCTGCTGCTTTACGGGCAAAAGAGCCTGTATGGTTTTTCTTTTACCCAGCAGGAAGCCTTGTTTGAACATGAGTTTTCTAATCTGACCAATCTGGTTGCCAGCCGGGAAGGCTACTGGCTTTTGGCCAGGCAACGCCCGGACAGCCCCAGCCAGCTTTATTACTTAGATGCGCAGGGCCAGCTCCAGGCAACCGGTCCGGCTGCTGCCAGCCTGACCGGTCCGGCTGCAGCCGGGGATTATGCAGCAGTCGGCCAAGATGACCAGATTATTGTTATCAACAGCAACAAGCAAAAAGTCGTCCTGGAGCTGGCTTTGCCAGCCAGGTTAGTCCGTTTTGATTTTTATAATGACAATCTATATCTAGTGGCCAGTAACGGTGTTTACAGGCTGGATCTAGCTGCTTGAAAAAGTAGCTGTTCCAGTTAGGAAAAAGGATAGGGAAAATGGAGATTAAGCAATACAAGGACAGAAGTGAAGTGCCCGCCAGGCTGCGCTGGCAGCTGGAGGATATTTTTGCTGACGATGCTGCCTGGGAGGAAGAATTTTCTTCCTGCTCCCGCCGGCTGGAGCTCATCACAGCACACAAGGGCCAGTTGGGACTTTCAGCTACGCACCTGCTGGCAGCCTTGACTGAGATCGAAGATCTTGATATGGATCTGATGGAGCTTTTTGTCTATGCCAGGATGCGGCGGGATGAAGATAACAGCAAGAGCCAGTACCAGGACATGACCGACCGGATCACCGGCCTTTACTACCAGTCAGCCGCTGCCACAGCCTTCCTCTCGCCGGAGATTGCCGCCATTGACGAAATAAAACTGCGTTCCTGGCTGGCTGGTGAAGCACAGCTGGCACCCTTTCGCCAGCAGCTGGAAAACCTGCTGCGCACCCGGCCCCATATCCTGCCGGAAGCTGAAGAAGCCCTGCTTTCCCGCTTTGGCCCTGTCGCTGAAGGCATTAACCAGACCTATAACATGCTGGAGAATGTTGATATAAAACTAGGCAGCATTGAGGACGAAAATGGCCAGGCCATTGATTTGACCCCAGCTGTCTTCGGCCGCCTGCGTGAACACCGCCACAGGCAGGTCCGGAGCCGGGCCTTTGCCCAGATCCACCAGGCCTTTTCCGAACACGGTAACACCCTGGCCAGTCTTTATGCGACCAGGATCAAGGCTGACATCCTGCAAGCCACAGCCCGCCGTCACCCGGACAGCCTGAGCCAGGCCCTCTTTGGCGATAATCTGCCCGACAGTCTTTACAGTGGTTTGATTGAAGCTGTCCATGAAGGCCAGGCTACCTTGAACAGTTACCTGGAGCTGCGCCGGGAGCGGCTGGGCCTGGATAACCTGCATATCTATGACACTTATGTGCCGATCCTCGATATGCCCCTGCGCACCTACAGTTTTGACCAGGCCCTGGACATCATCAGGCGTGGCCTGGGGCCCCTGGGTCCGGAGTATGCCGCCGCCCTGGAAAAAAATCTCCAGGGCCGCTGGATAGATGTGCATGAAACACCTGGCAAGACCAGTGGGGCCTACTCCTGGGGAACTTACAAGTCCCACCCTTATATCCTGCTTAACTTCGGCGGCACCTTGTCTGACCTTTTCACCCTGGCGCATGAGCTTGGCCACAGCCTGCATACCTGGTTCAGCAGCAAGCGTCCCTATCCGGAAGCCCATTACCCGATCTTTCTAGCCGAAATAGCTTCGACTGTCAACGAGATCTTGCTCATGCGCTCCCTGCTTAAAGAATGTGATGAGGGGACTGAAGCAGGCCGTCAGGAAAAGGCCTATCTACTCAATCATTTCCTGGAAGGTTTCCGCCTGACAGTTTTCCGTCAGACCATGTTTGCGGAATTCGAATGGCTGGCCCACCAAAAGGCTGAGCAAGGCGAGGCCTTAACAGCAGAGGGTATCTGCCAGCTCTACCTGGGCCTGCTGCGCCAGTATTTTGGCCCGGACCTGGTGATCGACGATTACATGAAATGGGAATGGTCGCGCATCCCCCATTTTTACAATTCATATTATGTTTTTCAGTATGCCACTGGTTATTCTGCAGCAGTCGCCATCAGCCGCCAGATTGTCAATGAAGGAGAACCGGCTGTGCAGCGCTATCTGGAGTTTTTGGGATCCGGCAGCTCGGCCTATCCCTTGGAACTGCTGGCCAAGGCTGGAGTGGACCTTTCCGGTCCGGAGCCGGTGCGGGAGGCTATGGCGGAATTTAAAGAGCGCCTGGCCGAGTTAAAAGCCATCCTGGCAGCTGAATAGAAGCATGGGCCAGACAGGAAAAACCTGGCCGGTAGCCGTGATCGGGGCTGGCGCTGCCGGCCTGGCAGCTGCCATCAGTGCCGGCCGCCAGCTTAAAAAAACCGGCGGCTCTGTCCTGCTTTTGGAAAAGCTGGACCGGGTGGGCAAGAAAATCCTGGCCACCGGTAACGGCCGCTGTAATCTCAGCCACGATCCTTTGACCCTGGCCGACTACCACGGCCAGGAGCCGGCTTTTTGCTTGCCGGCCCTCAGCAAATATGATCTGGCCGGCACCAAAGACTGGTTCAATCAACTGGGCCTGATGCTACGCACCGACCCGGATGGACGGGTTTTCCCCTATAGCTACCAGGCTACAGCAGTCCTTGATCTTTTGCGGCATGCCTTGACCACGCTGCCCATCACACTTATGACAAACCAGGCAGCCAAACAGCTGAATAAAAGCCGCCAGGGCGACTTTTATATCGGCACAGCCTCTGACACATTCCAGGCCAGCCAGGTGATCCTGGCCAGCGGTGGACTGGCAGCACCTGCTTTTGGCTGCACGGGTGACGGTTACAAACTGGCAGCCTCTTGCGGCCACCAGCTGGTCCAGCCTTACCCGGCCCTGGTCCAGCTGCTAGCTGATAAAAAAGCTGTGCGGCCCTGGATCGGCATCCGGGTTGAGGGAACTGCCAGCCTCTGGGCTGGCGCAAGACTGTTGCGCCAGGAAACAGGGGAGATCCTTTTTGCCGATTATGGTCTTTCCGGACCGGCTATCCTCCAGTTGTCCCGCCAGCTGGCCGGTCGTGACCCGTCCGGTTTGGAGCTGGCGCTTGACTTCCTGCCCCAGATCAGCCAAGACCAGCTCCTGACCTGGCTGATAAACAGATGTGAGCAGCAGCAAAGCTTGACAGGTGAGCATCTTTTAACCGGGCTGCTGCAAAAAAAGATTGGCCAGGCCCTGCTGCGCCAGGCCAGTTCCTTGCCTTTGGCCAGCCCTGTCACAAATTACAGCAAGGCTGAACTAATCCGTCTGGCTGGACTGGTCAAGCACTGGCCGATCAAGATCACGGGCAGCCGCGACTGGCGCCAGGCCCAGGTCACAGCAGGCGGCCTGGCCACGGCTGAATTTTGCCGGGAAACCATGCAGTCAAAAAAGACAGCAGGCCTTTATGCTGCCGGTGAACTGCTTGATATCGATGGCGATTGCGGCGGGTTCAACCTGCAATGGGCCTGGTCATCCGGCCGCCTGGCCGGAAAAATGGCTGCTTTAGCCTGGCTGGGGCAGCCTGTGCAATGAAACTGTCATGAAAATGTAATACAACAGTCATATAAGCGGGCCCTTTTCCTGTTAAAATAGAAGCAAATCTAAAAGGGGACCTTTTATTATGGCTAAGCGTGCACGTATCTTATTAATAGGTCTTTTGCTTTTTCTTTTACTGTTTCAAACTGTACCTCACGAGATTAAAGCAACTGCCAACCCAACCAATCTCGGCCTTGCTGAATTTGCCCATAAGGCCTTGCGGGAAAACTGGGGTTATGTCTATGGTACTTACGGCCAGGTTATCAGTCAAAGTGTCCTGACAAGCAAGATAAAACAATATCCCAGCCAATTTGCTGAAGTGAAAAAAGATGGCAGAACAGTGGCCCAGCATGCCGAAAAATGGCTGGGCGGCCGAGCTGCCGACTGTGTGGGCCTGGCCAAGGCTTATCTGTGGTGGCAAAATGACAGCCTGGGCCCGAAGTATACCGCTGCCACTGATGTATCTGCCAATGGTTTGTATAACAGGTCGACTGTTAACGGGCCCTTGTCCAATATGCCGGCCACCCACGGGCTCATGCTCTGGCGCAACGGTCATGTCGGCATTTATATTGGCAATGATGAAGTGATCGAAGCCCGTGGTGTCGAATACGGTGTGGTGAAAACCAGGCTGGCCGACCGCAACTGGACCAGGTGGTTCATCCACCCGGACCTGGCCTATATCAGCCAGGGCTGGGTCACATTGGATCATGAACAATATTATTACCGGGGCGGCCAGTATGTCACAGGGGAACAGACGATTGATGGCAGGCTTTATTTGTTTGCCAGTGACGGCCGCAGGTTAAGCGGCATGCAGCAGGTCGGCGGCAGCACAGTCTATTATCCGACGAGTGGCCAGAAGGTGACTGGCTGGCAGACGATTGAAGGTAACCGTTATTATCTGGCCAGCAATTCTAAACCCCTGACTGGCTGGCAGACCATTTCCGGCCAGCTTTATTATTTTGCCGACAGCGGCATTTTGCAACAGGGCTGGCAGGAAATTGCCGGCCAGATCTATTATCTGGCCGCAAGCGGCCAGCCGCAGCAAGGTCTTGTCCAAAGTGGCGACCGGCGCTATCTTCTGGCTGACAATGGCCAGTTGCAGCCAGGTGTTTTTGGGAAAAACGGTCTTTATTACACCAGTAGCGGTGCCTATTTACTAAATGACCAGGGCCAGCCCTTGACCGGTTGGCAGGAACTGGGCGGCAGCCAGGTCTGGTTTGACCCCGCTGACGGCCGGGCTAGTGGGCCAGGCCTGGTCCAGACCGGGGAAAATATCAGTCTGCTAACCCGGGAGGGCCGCCTGGCCGGAGCGGACCAGCTGGTCTGGTCCGCTGGCAGCTATTACTACCTGAACACGCAGGGCCAGCCCCTGGCAGGTACCCATGATTTACCAGCTTATCAGATAGATGAAATAGAAACTTCAATCAGCCTGACCTTCTCCAGCTCTGACTTTAAGCTGCAGCTGCCGGAGCAAAACAGCCTGCAGGCGACTCTGCTTCTGGCAGCCGGCCAGACCGGCCAGCTCCTGCTGGAAGAAGCAGATGCAAAAGAACTAGAAGAAGATGGTGATGACACAAACGATGAAAGGATCTGGATCAATCTTAATCCGGCAGTGGCCACTCTGGCTGCAGATGGCCAGGTGCTGGCGCTTGCCCCGGGTCGGACCCTGCTCGGGTTCTACCAGGCTGAAGAGCTTTGCCTCAGTGAAATCATTGTTTATTCAGATTCCACTGTTTTGGCTGATCAGCTTTGGCCAGATCAACTAGCACCAGGCTCTGCTGCAGCCTGGCCCTTTAGTGGCTTAAGCGATGAGCTGGCTGGACTTTATCAGCTGACCAGTTCTGATCCGGCAGTGCTGGCAGTGACAGACTCGGGTTTGCTGCTAGCAAAAAAACCGGGCAGCGCAGTGCTCAGCCTGGAGCGCGGGAAAGAAATACTGGCAGAACGCAGCATCCAGGTCCAGGCTCTGCCTCTTGCTGTGGCAGCTTCGCTCCAGACCCTGAACTTAAATATCAACCAGGTCCAGGCCAGCCCTTTTAGCCTGTTGCCGGCAGGTCAAAACAAGACCATGCAATACAGCAGCAACCAGCCGGCCACGGTGCAGGTTGATGAAAAAGGCCAGCTCAAGGCTCTTAAAGCCGGCCAGGCCGTGATCACTGCCAGCCACCAGGGCCTGCAG
Organism: uncultured Oscillospiraceae bacterium; assembly: GCA_964654125.1. GTDB lineage: Bacteria > Bacillota > Clostridia > Saccharofermentanales > UBA5734 > JAAYBY01. Next base: position 17,730 of record CAZZGG010000006.1, on the reverse strand, counting down.
GCCAGTGTTACTGTCCAGGTCAGCGGCAATCTGCCCCTGCTTAAAAGAGGCTCCAGTGGCGAGCATGTCCATGAGCTGCAGGAGTATTTGATCGAGCTGGGTTATCTGGCCCAAGCAGCTGATGGAATTTATGCGTCAGCAGATGAGTTTGCCGTGCGCAGCCTGCAGGTGAAGATGCAGCGGGCCCAGACAGGTGAAGCTGACAGCAGCCTGCAAAAGCTGATCTATGACAAACTGGCAGCGGCGGCCACGAAAAAGCTGACCAGCGCTGGTCTGGCCAGGGGGGACAAGGGTGAACAAGTCCTGGTCCTGCAGCAGCGCCTGATCGATCTGAACACTTTTAAACTGGATGCTGACGGCAGTTATGGTGATCATACAGTTTTAGCCGTCCAGCTCTTCCAGCAGCTAAACGGGCTGCCTGCCAGCGGCAAAGTTGGTCAGGCTGAAATTAATCTACTCTACCAAAGTGGTGTGCTAGCTGCAGATGGGGCTCCTTATGCCGGTGCCACCGGCCCGGAAGTTGTCATGCTCCAGCAAAGACTCCAGGAACTGGGCTTTTACAAAGGGACTCTAGATGGTATTTATTCCAGCCAGCTGACTATAGCAGTCCGTTCTTTCCAGCAAAAAGCCGGCTTGACAGTCGATGGCAAGGCGGGCCCTTTGACCAATAAGATACTTTATTCCAGTGACGCTCCGCGCCAGGTAGTAGAGCCCGACCCCACCCCAAGCCCTGCTCCTGAACCGACACCTGTCCCCGAACCGACACCAGGCACATCCAATGTGCCGCCGCCCTCATCCTTAACGGCAACTCTAAAACGGGGCAGCAAGGGCGAGGATGTCAGGCGTCTCCAGCTGCGCCTTAATGAACTGGGCTTTTCTGTCGGCACGGCTGATGGCAGCTTTGGAGCTAAAACTGAACAGGGAGTGCTGGCTTATCAAAGAAGCGCTGGTTTGGCTGTGGATGGGCGGGCCGGACCCTTGACCCTGGCCAGCCTTTTTAGCAGCAGCGCACCAGCACCAACTCCGGCCCCTGAGCCCAAACCTGAACCTGAGCCGACACCAGCGCCTGGCACATCCAGTGTGCCACCGCCCTCATCCTTAAAAACAACTCTCAAACGGGGCAGCAAGGGCGAGGATGTCAGGCGTCTCCAGCTGCGCCTTAATGAACTGGGCTTTTCTGTCGGCACGGCTGATGGCAGCTTTGGAGCTAAAACTGAACAGGGAGTGCTGGCTTATCAAAGAAGCGCTGGTTTGGCTGTGGATGGGCGGGCCGGACCCTTGACCCTGGCCAGCCTTTTTAGCAGCAGCGCACCAGCACCAACTCCGGCCCCTGCTCCCGAACCTAAGCCTGAGCCGCCGGCCCAGCCGGGCGACAACGGTTCTAATGTACTGGCTCCCTCGTCCCTGCAGATAACCTTGCGGCGGGGCAGCAAGGGCGAGGATGTCAGGCGCTTACAGCTGCGTCTCAATAGCCTGGGCTTTTCAGTCGGCACTGCCGATGGCAGCTTTGGCGCCAAGACAGAACAGGGAGTGCTGGCTTATCAAAGAAGCGCTGGACTGGCTGTGGATGGCCGGGCCGGCCCCAAGACCCTGGCCAGTCTGTTTGGCAGTTCCAGCAGCCCGGTCCCAGCTCCGGAGACCAAACCAGAGCCTGAACCCGAGCCAGAAGCTGAACCGCCGGCCCAGCCGGGCGCTAGCAGTTCTAATGTACTGGCTCCTTCGACCCTGCAGGTGACCTTGCGGCGGGGCAGTAAGGGTGAGAATGTCCGGCGTTTACAGTTGCGTCTCAATGAACTGGGTTTTTCAGTCGGCACTGCCGATGGCAGTTTTGGCGCCAAGACAGAACAGGGAGTGCTGGCTTATCAAAGAAGCGCTGGACTGGCTGTGGATGGCCGGGCCGGCCCCAAGACCCTGGCCAGTCTGTTTGGCAGTTCCAGTGCCAGTGCACCGCCACCAGCCGTGCCAGAAAAACCACTAGATACACCAGCTGGCGGACTGGCCCTGCAAACCCTGCGCCGGGGTAATAAAAGTGAGAATGTGCGCCAGCTCCAGCTGCGCCTGACCCAGCTGGGATATGAGCTGGGGACGGTTGATGGCAGCTTTGGGGCTAAAACAGAACAGGCTGTACGTGCCTTCCAGAAAAAAGCCGGTCTGGCTGTGGATGGTGTGTGTGGACCCCAGACCCTGGCAGAGCTGAACAAAAAAGAGGCAGCGCAGGCCTGATCAGTCAGCCAGGTCCAGATAAAGTTCGTAAAGATGATCCAGGTCCGCCAGGACCTGGGCATATTCTGCATAAATGTCCGGTTTGCTATCAGCTGAAAAAGCTGCCTCCAACCGGACTTTTTCCGCTTCCAGCCGGGTAATTTCTTTTTCAGTCTGGCGCAGTGTCTCCTGGTCACGGGCCTGCTGCCGCCTGATTTCAGCCCTGCTCTGGCGTTCATTTTTCGGCTTGGGCCGGCTTGCTGGCGGTGGCTGGGGCGGGACTTGTTGAACGAGTGAGGCCCGGTAGGCGGCAAAAGAAGCATAGAGCTTGACCTGGTTGCCACTAAAACCCAGCACCTGATCGCTGCATTTGTCGATAAAAGTCCGGTCATGACTGACAGCCAAAATAGCCCCGGGGAAATCCTGCAGGGCTTTTTCCAGGACCTCGCGCGACTGGATGTCCAGATGATTGGTCGGTTCATCAAGGAAAAGCAATTGCGGTTTTTCCAAAAGCAGGGCTGCCAGATAAAGGCGGGATCTTTCTCCGCCGCTCAGTACTTTGATCTGCTTATAAACAGAGTTACCGGTAAAACCATAAGCGGCCAGAAGATTGCGGGCCTGGGTCTCATTTTGTCCGCCCCGGGCCAGGATCTCGGCCAGGACCTGCTCTTCTTCATTGGCAAATTCCACCAGCTGACCCAGATAGGCACAGCTGATACTGCCGGATAAAAAAACCTGGCCAGCCAACAAGTTAGCTCCGGTGCGGAATAAATTCAATAAAGTTGTCTTGCCACAGCCATTGGGCCCGCAGATGCAGATCCGGCCTCTGGCCGTCAGATTGAAAGAGACATTTTCAAATAAGGGATTGTTATAACCGCCACTGACATTGTCAGCCCGGAGCAGGATCCTGTTGCGGTCGCTTTTATTCTCTTCCGGGAGGAAGTGAAAGTTTAAGCGCTCGTTGCTGCTCTTTTTTTGGCTGATCTCTTTTAAGCGATCAGCCAGGCTGCGGGCGATTCTTTGCCGGGCATGGTAGGAAGCCATCTTGCGGTGCGAACGCAAGGTCTGGGCAATCTCCTCCTGGCGTTCAATCTCCGCACCCAGTTGCTTGATCTCTTTTTCCCTTTGGGCAGAGGCAGTCTGGGCCAGCTGGTGATAATTGCTGTAGCCACCTGGATAAACTGTCAGGCGGCCACCGGCCAGCTCACATACTGAACTGGCCACCTTATCAATAAACTGGCGGTCATGGGAGATCATGAGGACGGCACCTTTGAACTTTAAAAGATAGTCTTCCAGCCACTCTAGGCCGGCAAAATCCAGATGGTTGGTCGGTTCATCCAGCAAGAGCAGGTCTGGTTCAGTGATGAGCAGGCGGGCCAGTGCCACCCGCATGCGTTCACCGCCCGAGTAGGTTGCCAGGGGCCGGCTCAGCACATCCTCAGCCAGGCCTAAGCCCCGCAAAGCCTCGGCCAGGCGGTGGCGGTGCTCATAACCGCCAGCTGCCTCGTAGCTGGCAGTCAGGCTGGCATAGTGGGCCAGGGCCCTGGGCAGCTCAAGCTGGTTTTCTTTCTGTTTGAGATCGGCCAGGCCAGCTTCTGCCTGCTGCAGCTCTTTTTCCAGTTGGAGGATATGCGGGCTGAGCCAAGCTTTTTCCTGCTCGGTCGGGCTGGCTGGCAACTTTTGGGGCAGATAGCCCAAGATAGCGGCTGACGCCAGCTGGATCTGGCCTGCATCGGCTGTTTCCAAGCCGCTGATCAGGCGCAGCAAGGTTGTCTTGCCGGCCCCGTTGTTGCCGATCAGGCAAAAGCGGTCATTCCAGTCAAGCCTCAAGGAAAGCTGATCTAATACCTGGCGACCAAAATACTGCTTGCTGATTCCGGTCACAGTCAGTAAACTCATTTTGTCACTCCCACTGTCTTTTACGCAGGCAAGTATAGCACATTTGAGGGTTCAGGCCTACAATCAGCAGAAAGTGTGAAGAAAAAGACCGCCTCTGTGCTTGCATAAAGCTGCGAGCATCCGTATATTGTCTAAAATGGAGTTCATAAGCGATGATGACCCTTAAGATGAGGTGAAAATTAATGTTTGTTGCAGACATCGAAATACTGGATACCACACTGCGCGATGGTGCTCAGGCGGAAGGGATTTCCTTTTCAGTCAATGATAAGTTCCAGGTTGTCGACACCTTGGTTGAACTAGGTGTGGGTTATATCGAAGCCGGCAACCCCGGCTCCAATCCCAAAGACAGAGAGTTTTATCAGCGCCTGAAAGCAGAAAGCCCCGATCTGGCCGGCAGCCGGATGGCCGCCTTTGGACCGACCAGGCGTAAGAAGATGGCCGTGGCTGAAGATGAAGGCCTGGCTGACCTGTTGGCAGCCGGCACACCAGTTATTGTTATTTTTGGCAAGGTCTGGGATTTGGAGGTCAAGGAAATCCTGCGCTGCTCCATGAAGGAGAATCTGGCCATGATCGAAGAGACCATCGCCTACTGCAAGGACCAGGGCAGGGAACTCATTTTCGATGCCGAGCATTATTTTGAGGCCAGGCAGGCCAATCCGGATTATGCCAAAAAATGCCTGGAAGCAGCTGCTGCCGGCGGAGCGTCTGTCATCTGCCTGTGTGACACCAATGGTGCCACCATGCCGGAGGATATCTACCACTACACTAAAGAAATTGTCGAGCTGCTGCCTGGTGTTAAAATCGGTATCCATTGCCATAATGACACTGGCCTGGCAGTGGCCGGGTCTTTAGCCGCAGTACGGGCGGGGGCCAGGCATGTCCAGGGCACCTTGAACGGAATTGGCGAACGCTGCGGCAATGCTAATTTATCAACAATCATTGCCAACCTGGAACTGAAATACCAGTTGGCCTGCATCCCGCCGCAAAATCTGCAGCTGTTGGCCCCGCTGGCCCGGCGCATGGCTGATATTGCCAATGTGACCTTGCCGGGCGGCGAGCCCTATGTTGGGATGTCCGCCTTTTCCCACAAGGGCGGTATGCATGTTGACGGGGTCAAGAAAAATCCCCAGACCTTTGAGCATGTCGAACCGGAGCTGGTCGGCAACAGCCGCCGCTTCCTGCTCTCTGAGGTCTCCGGCCGCTCAGCTGTCCTGGACATAGTCCATCGGGTTGACCCCGGCCTGGAACGCGATGCACCGCAGGTTGGCCTGGTCTTGCAAAAACTCAAGGACATGGAACACAGCGGCTACCAGTTTGAAGGTGCGGAAGCATCACTGGAACTGCTGGTCTGTAAGGAACTGGGTCTTTACCAGCCTTTCTTCAACCTGGAAAAACTGCGGATTGCCAGTGAACAGCCGCGCTCGGGCAGCTACAGTGCCTACACCTATATCAAGATCCTGGTTGACGGGGTCGGTGAGGCCACAGCAGCTGAAGGGGAAGGACCGGTCAATGCCATGGACCAGGCCCTCAAAAAAGCGATGGAGGTTTTTTATCCGGAACTGACCCATGTCCGCTTGACCGACTTTAAGGTCAGGGTGATCAACGCTGAGGCCACTGCCTCTTGTGTCAGGACCCTGATTGAGTCAACAGATGGCCGGCGGATCTGGAACACCGTTGGAGTATCAACCGATATATTGGAAGCATCCTGGCTGGCGCTGGTTGATTCATTGGAATATAAGTTAATGCGCCGCCAACTTGGCTGGGAGGAATAAATTATGGCCATGACAATGACACAAAAGATTCTGGCAGCACATGCCGGGGCAAGCCAAGTCCAGGCCGGTCAGCTGATTGAAGCGGGACTGGATCTGGTGCTGGGCAATGACATAACCGCACCACCGGCAATCGATATTTTTAAAAAAGCCGGTTTAACAGAAGTGTTTGATAAGAAAAAAGTGGTTTTGGTGCCGGACCACTTCACACCCAATAAAGACATCCAGTCAGCCGAGCACTGTGCTAAGATGCGCCGTTTTGCTAAAGAGCAGCAGCTGGAGCATTATTATGAGCAAGGTGAGCCAGGCATGGGTGTAGAGCATGTCATCTTGCCGGAAAATGGCCTGGTCCAGCCCGGCAAGGCCATCATCGGGGCCGATTCGCACACCTGCACTTATGGTGCCCTGGGTGCTTTTGCCACTGGTGTGGGCAGTACCGACCTGGCCTATGCCATGGCCAGTGGTAAAACCTGGTTCCGCGTGCCGGAAGCCATCAAGGTGGAGCTTTCCGGCCAACTGCCGGAGGCTGTCACAGGCAAGGACCTGGTCCTGCACCTGATCGGCCAGATCGGGGTGGACGGGGCCCTTTACCAGTCCCTGGAATACAGTGGCCCTGGTGTGGCAGGTCTCAGCATGGCTGAGCGCTTGACTATCTGTAATATGGCGATTGAAGCAGGTGCGAAAAACGGGATTTTCCCGGTCGATGACCTGACCTTACAATACCTGGCCCAGTATGCTACTCAGGCTTTGGCAGCAGGTGATTATCAAAGCTACACTGCCGACCCTGATGCTGCCTACAGCAGGACAATCCAGCTTGACCTGGACCAGCTGAGCCAGACTGTGGCCTTTCCTCATCTGCCGGAAAACACCCGTCAGGTGGGCAGCTTTGGCAAGATAGCCATTGACCAGGTGGTGATCGGGTCCTGCACCAATGGCAGGCTGGAGGACATGCGCCTGGCCGCCCATTACCTTAAAGGCCGCACTGTGGCCAAGGGTGTGCGCCTGATCATCCTGCCCGGCTCACAAAGAGTCTGGCGCGAAGCTTTGGCAGAAGGGCTGCTGGCCATTTTTGCTGATGCCGGAGCCGTGATCAGTGCACCGACCTGCGGACCTTGCCTGGGTGGCCATATGGGCATCCTGGCTGCTGGGGAACGTTGTGTCTCCACAACCAACCGCAATTTTGTCGGCCGCATGGGCCATCCTGAATCAGAAGTCTATCTGGCTGGTGTGCCGGTTGCCTGCGCATCGGCCGTCCTGGGCCGGGTTGCCGGTACAGCTGAGCTTTGAGGAGGTACCTAGATGAGTGTTAAAGGAAAAGTTTTTAAATATGGGGCCAATGTTGATACAGATGTGATCATCCCGGCCCGCTACCTGAACCGATCTGAGCCGGCTGAACTGGCCAAGCATTGTCTGGAAGACCTAGACAAGACCTTTGTGCAAAGAGTAGAAGCAGGTGATATCATCGTGGCCGGGAAGAACTTCGGCTGTGGTTCATCAAGAGAACACGCCCCCATTGCGATTAAGGCCTGTGGTGTCAGCTGTGTAATCGCACCTAGTTTTGCCCGGATATTTTTCCGTAATGCTATCAATATGGGCTTGCCGATTCTAGAATGTGCTGAAGCGGCGGAAAAGATCAATGATGGTGATGAGCTGGAGCTTGATTTTGCCAGCGGTGAAATCAAAAATCTGACCAGTGGCGAGAGCTACCAGGCCCAGCCCTATCCGGCTTTTATTGAAAAGATCATTGCTGCTGATGGCCTGATGGGCACCTTGCAAAAGCAGGATTAAAGGAGTAAATCATGGCAAAATTCAAAATTGCTGTTATACCGGGTGATGGGATAGGGCCGGAGGTGGTCAATGCCACCAGGCTGGTGCTGGACCAGCTTGGCAAACAATATGATCATGTTTTCAAATTTGATGAGCTGCTGGCTGGTGGCATAGCCATTGATGCCACCGGAGAACCCCTGCCGGCAGCCACTGTGGCTGGCTGCCGCAACAGCCAGGCAGTGCTTTTAGGCGCTGTGGGCGGGCCGCGCTGGGAGGATCTGCCCGGAGATAAGAGACCGGAACGGGCGCTTTTAGGCCTGCGCTCAGCCCTGGGCCTTTATGCCAACCTGCGTCCGGCGGTGCTCTACCAGCCCCTGGCCGGTGCCAGCCCGCTCCATCCCCAGATTGCCAGCCGCGGGATCGACCTTGTTTTTGTGCGGGAGCTGACCGGAGGAATTTATTTCGGGGACAGGGGCCGGCGTGAAGGTGCCATGGGCCCGGAGGCCTATGATACGGAAAGCTACAGTGTTTTTGAAGTGGAAAGAATCGCCCGGACAGCCTTTATGCTGGCCCGCAGCCGGCGCAGCCATTTGACCAGTGTCGACAAGGCCAATGTACTGGAAAGCTCCCGGCTCTGGCGCGAGACAGTCATTAAAGTTGCAGCAGACTTTCCCGATGTGACCTTAGACCACCTTTATGTGGACAATGCTTCCATGCAATTGATCCGCCGGCCGGATTCTTTTGATGTACTGGTAGCCAGCAATATGTTTGGCGATATTTTGTCAGACGAAGCCGGCATGATCACCGGTTCAATCGGTCTTTTACCTTCTGCTTCAATAGGTGAGCCCGGCAGCCCCGGCCTTTACGAGCCTGTGCATGGCTCTGCACCGGATATTGCCGGCCGCGACCTGGCCAATCCTTTAGCTGCCATCCTGTCCGCCGCCATGATGCTGCGCCTTTCCCTGGGGCTGGCAAAGGAAGCTGCTGCTATTCAGGCGGCCGTGGATCAAGTGCTGGCGGACGGGTACAGGACAGGGGATATAGCAGCCCAGGCGCCGGAGGAAAAACTGGTCGGTACGGAAGAGATGAGCCAGCTGGTGGCAGCGGCTCTAGAGGCAAAGAAGGGAAAATAAAATCATGTCTAGTGATGCAATTAAAAAATCACCGGCCCGGGCCCCACACCGCTCCTTGCTCTATGCCCTGGGCCTGACCAGGGAAGAGATGGATCAGCCCTTTATCGCTGTGGTCAACTCTTTCAATGAGATTGTACCGGGCCATATCCATCTGCGTTCCTTGACTGACGCTGTCAAGGAAGGAATCCGCAGTGAGGGTGCCGTGCCTTTTGAATTCCCGGCTATCGCCATCTGTGATGGCCTGGCCATGAACCACAGCGGCATGAGCTATTCTTTACCCAGCCGCGACCTGATCGCTGACAGCTGTGAGATGATGCTGAGGGCCCATGCCTTTGATGCTGTGGTTTTTATACCCAGCTGTGACAAGGTGGTGCCGGGTATGCTGATGGCTGCAGCCCGCCTGGACCTGCCCTGTATTTTCATCAGTGGCGGGCCCATGCTGCCCGGTCAGGACCGGGAGCGCCGCATTGGTCTTTCTGATATGTTTGAGGCGGTGGGCAGCCATGCTGCCGGCCGGCTCAGTGACAGGGAATTAAGCCAGATGGAGCTTTCCGCTTGTCCCACCTGTGGCAGTTGCAGTGGTATGTATACAGCCAACACCATGAACTGCCTGACCGAGGCTCTGGGCCTGGCCCTGCCTGGCAGTGGCACTGTAGCAGCTGTCTACAGCCAAAGACGCCGCCTGGCCCGGCAAAGTGGCAGGCAGATTGTCAAGCTGCTCAAAGATAATGTTACTGCCCGCCAGATCATGACCCCAGCCGGCCTGACCAATGCCCTGAAAGTTGATATGGCCTTGGGCGGTTCGACCAATTCTGTTTTGCATCTCCTGGCCATAGCCCGCGATGCCGGCTATGAGCTGGAACTGGCTGAGATTGGCCAGGTCAGTAAAAAGACCCCCCAGCTGTGCAGCCTTAATCCAGCCGGCCCGGACTTTATCACCGACCTTGATCAAAAAGGTGGCATCAGTGCTGTCATGGCAGAGCTGGCCAAGGGCGGCCTGCTGGACCTGGCCAACCCGTCGGTTGACGGGACAATCGGGGCCAGGCTGGCTGGTTTGGCCGGTGCAGATGGCCAGGTGATCCGGCCCCTAACCCAGCCTTATGGCGCAGATGGCGGCTTGGCTGTTTTATTTGGCAATCTGGCTCCGGGTGGCTGCGTTGTTAAAAAAGGTGCAGTGGCTCAAAATATGCTGCAGCACGAAGGGCCGGCGCGGGTCTTTGACAGTGAGGAAGCGGTGACTGAGGCGATCTTTGCTGACGCAATCAAGCCAGGTGACGTTGTGGTGATCCGTTTTGAAGGGCCGCGCGGCGGGCCGGGCATGCGGGAGATGCTGACACCAACCAGCGCCCTGGCCGGCTTAGGCCTGGACAGCAGCGTAGCCCTGATCACAGACGGGCGCTTTTCCGGGGCCACCCGTGGAGCCTCAATCGGGCATATCTGTCCGGAAGCGGCTGGAGGCGGTCCGCTGGCCCGGGTTCAAGAAGGCGACCTGATTAGGATAGACATCCCAGCTGGAACAGTTGATGTTCTTTGTGACGAGGCAGAATTTCTGGCCCGTCCAGCAGCCCGGCAGCCAGCCAGAGATATCCCGGCTGTCCTGGTCCGCTATCAGGATCAGGTTGCGCCAAGTAATTTGGGTGCCCGTCTGATTTCTAGTCAAGGAAGGAGTGACATAAGATGAATGGTGCTGAAGCAATTATTGATTTTTTAGCAAAAAAAGGTGTTAAACAGACCTTTGGCTATCCAGGTGGACCAGTCATTGTCCTGTTTGATGCTATCTATAAAAAGGGTTTTAGCAATATCCTCACCCGGCATGAACAAGGTGCTGCCCATGCTGCGGAAGGCTTCGCCAAACTGTCTGGTCAGCCCGGAGTGGTCCTGGCCACATCGGGACCGGGGGCGACCAACCTGGTCACCGGCCTGGCTGATGCCTACCTTGATTCTGTGCCGCTTTTGGCTATTACTGGCGCAGTCAGCCGCAATGCCACTGGCACGGATGCTTTTCAGGAGGCAGATATCACCGGTGTGACCCAGCCCATCACCAAGTATAACTACCTGGTCATGCAAGCAGATGATCTTTTGCCGGTCCTGGAAGAGGCCTGGCACCTGACCACTGAAGGCCGGCCCGGTCCTGTGCTGGTCAATGTTCCCAAGGATATCCTGGCCGGTCCGGTCGGACAGGGTGATGAGGCCGGGGAATGCAGGTTGTTGCGTCATCGGCCGCCCCGGATCAGGACAGGTGCCATGACCGGACAGGTCAGCGCTGCCTTGGCCAAAAGCCAGCGCCCCTTGTTGCTGGCCGGAGGAGGTTGCGTCATCTCAGAAAATGGCCCGGAATTATTGGCAGAATTTGTTGACAGTCTGGGCCTACCCGTGGTGACGACCCTGATGGGCAAGGGCGTGATCAGGGCCGACCACCCGTCCTACCTGGGCAACCTGGGCATGCATGGCACGCCCCAGGCCAACCAGGCCCTGGCTGAGTGTGATTTGCTCCTGGCAGTGGGCTGCCGTTTCAGTGACCGCATTATGGGAGATCCGGAAAAGTACAGCCAGGAAGCGGGCCGGACAGTGATCCATGTTGATATTGATCTGGCAGAAATAGGCAAGAATATCAGGACGGATATTGAGATCGAAGATGATGCTGCTGCCTTTTTTAAGGCTATGCTGGCAGCAAGTCCGGAAAAGCAGCCTGTCTGGACAGGAAAGACTTGGCTGGGCCGCCTGCAGGCTGTTGCAGCCAAGTATGATGAACTGGTCCTGGCCATGTACCAGGACCAGTCACCCTTGCTGCCCCAGTATATGATCCATTTGGTGGCCCAGCGCCTGGCCGGGCAAGACCCGATTGTTGTCACAGATGTCGGCCAGCACCAGATGTTTGTGGCCCAGCATTATCCGGTTGAATCGCCGCGCTCTTTTATCACATCTGGAGGCCTGGGCACCATGGGTTTTGGTCTGCCTGGCGCTATCGGGGCGGCGACAGCCCGGCCGGACCGGACTACTTTACTCTTCACCGGCGATGGCGGCTTCCAGATGACCTTGCAAGAACTAGGCACCCTGGCCCAGGAAAAACTGCCGGTCAAGATCATGGTCATGGACAATAACTGTCTGGGCATGGTGCGCCAGTGGCAGGAACTGTTTTTTGACAAGCGTTATGCCAACACCCTGCTGGAAGAAAATCCTGATTTTGTCAAGCTGGCAGCAGCCTATGGCATTGCTGGAGGCCGGGCCCATGACGGGACCAGTTTTTCAGCTGAGCTGGAAAAAGCCCTGGCCACACCCGGGCCTTACCTGATCCACTGCGCCATCGATCCGGAAATGAATGTTTATCCCATGATACCGGCCGGCAAGATGCCCGGTGACCTGATCATGCCAGGCCTGACTGACCAGTAGCACTGGCTGAACTGTTATTGAAAAGGGAGTCACCTGACTCCCTTTTTAAAATGATAAAAAAACTGACTGCCAGGTAAGCCTGCCAGTCAGTATGAGTAAAATTAAAATTTACCAGGGTCTAGTCTTCTGTTTCTTCCTGCCAGCTCATCATGCTGCGCAGGTCTTGACCGATTTTTTCCACCTGGTGATTGGCTTCCAGGGCCCGCCTTGCCAGAAAAGCCGGCCGGCCGGCCTGGTTTTCCAAAATCCAATCGCGGGCAAATTTGCCTTCCTGGATCTCGCGCAAGACCTGGCGCATTTCATTTCTGGTCTCATCAGTGATAATGCGGCGGCCTACGCTGTAGTCGCCATACTCTGCTGTGTCACTGATTGAGTAACGCATGCGGGAAAAGCCGCCTTCAGCGATCATGTCGACGATCAGCTTCATCTCATGGACGCATTCATAATAAGCATTTTCCGGATCGTAACCGGCTTCGACCAGGACCTCAAATCCTGCCTTCATCAACTCGGTGACCCCGCCGCAAAGCACACATTGCTCGCCGAAAAGATCAGTTTCTGTTTCCTCCCTGAAGGAGGTCTCTAAAAGGCCGGCCCGGGCTGAGCCGATGCCGTAACCATAATCAAAGGCAATGTCACGTGCCTTGCCGGAATAGTCCTGGGCGATGGCAAAAAGAGCGGGCACACCACGCTCGGCCAGATACTGGCTGCGCACTGTGTGACCCGGGCCTTTTGGGGCTACCATGAAAACATCGATATCTACAGGCGGCTTGATGCGGCCAAAATGAATGTTGAAGCCGTGGGCAAATGCCAGAGCCTTGCCTGCGGTCAGATGAGGCAGGATATCTTTTTCATAAAGCTCAGGCTGTTTTTCATCATTGATCAGGATCATGATCACATCAGCCCTGGCAGCGGCAGCAGCAGCAGTATGGACTTCCAGTCCGGCCTTTTCGGCCCGGGCCCAGGACTTGCTGCCCTGATAAAGGCCGACGATAACTTTAAAACCGCTCTCTTTGAGGTTTAAGGCATGAGCGTGGCCCTGGCTGCCATAACCGATAATGGCAACTGTCTTGCCATCTAAAGCATGGGTGCGGCACTCGTTTTCCTTGTAAATCTTTTTCATCTTTGCTTTACCTTTCTTTTTGTGCGCTGATCAGATCATCCGGTTGGGCAGTATTCATGATGCGGCTGCCCCGCTCCACTGCAATCTGGCCGGTCCGGACCATCTCCAGGACGCCGTAGGGCTCAAGCAGGCTGAGCATAGCATCTATCTTGTCATCTTTACCACTCAGCTCAATCGTTAAGGTGTCCTGGGAAACATCGATGATGTGACCACGGAAGATATCAACGATCTGTAAGATCTCAGTTCTGCTGGCCGCAGCGGCTCTGACCTTGAAAAAGACCAGTTCCCGCGAAAAGGATTCACTTGATTCCAGATGCCGCACCATGAGGATATCCGGCAGTTTGTGCAGCTGGCGGATGATCTGTTTAATCTTATCATCGGCTCCGGCCAAGGTGATGGTGATCCTGGAGATTTCCGGGTCCTGGGTGGTGCCGACAGCCAGGCTTTCGATATTGTAGCCGCGTCTGGCAAATAAACTGGTAACCCGGTTGAGGACACCAGCCCTGTTTTCCACAAGAACAGACAGGCTTTGCAGCATAAAAATGACCTCCTTGCTTGACTTTGCATCTCAAAGTATCATGTTTTAGCAGGCCGGGCAAGATCAAGCCAGCTATGGTGGGAAAATGATCATTTTTTCTATGCAAAAGCTACTCTGGAGTGATTCAGCTGTCTTTTTTCAGCAGATCACGGATTTCCTCAAGCAGGAGAACATCAGCCGGCTTTTCTTCTTCCACTGCTTCTTCAGGCTCAGCTTTACCTTTTAATTTCTCCAGGCCTTTGATCATGATGAAGATAACCAGGGACAGGATCAGGAAAGTGATGATGGACTGGATCAAAAGCCCGTAGCTGATAGCAGCCTCTGGCTTGACCACCACATCGTTTTCAATCACTGCCTCAGCCAGAACAAGCTTGAAATCAGCAAAGTTGATATCAGCTATGAAAAAGCCGACCAGAGGCATGATCACATCATTGACAACACTGTTGACAACAGCAGTAAAGGCGGCACCAATAGCCACCGCCACAGCCAGGTCAACCACATTACCGCGATTGATAAACTTTTTGAATTCAGCCCACATAAGAACCTCCCACAAGTTAGTGTATTAAAAAAAGTCAGCAGTAACTTTTAATGCTTGCTGGTAAAGAGTCAAATTCTGCACTGAGTATGATCATGACATGAAAATTATCCTTAGTGGCAAACTCATTGAGTTCGCCTAAAAACTCGGCCAGATTTTCTATATTATCGTCTCCAGAGACTTTATAAATACTGTCGATATAAATATGGGTGATATCAAAATCTTTGGCGCTCAGGCCGGCAATAAAGCTGAGCAGCTGTTTGTAGCCCTTGACGGGATACTCGGTGATCTCAACCAGACGAATCTGGTATTTGACATGTCCGTCCAGGCGCCGCCCGGCTTCAATGCAGACAACATTCGCTGCATCATTGACGGCCCGCATATTCAGGTCATCCACAAGCCGGGCGGTTTTACCACTGCCTTTACTGCCAACAATTACCTTGATCATAGGCGTACACTCCTTTTGTCTGTGCCGGCTGCGCCAGCAGCCAGGCTGTTTATTTCTTTCATTGTAGCTTATAAAGCTACTTAAATGAAGTAAAAAGCACAAATTAAAAAGTGCACTTCCAGCCCTGGTGGGCATTTTGCAAGGGCAGGGCTGCGCAGGAGTTTTTTCTTGCATCAGGTTAGAGCCCGTGATATAATAAGTTGGAAGTGGCTGACGCGGTAGCAAAGAGTGGGGTTTCCCACTCTTTGCTGTTTCATGCCAATTAAAGAAGAACCAGGAGATGACCTGATGAGTAAAAAGCCAGACACAATCAAATTTGTCAGGCAGCTGGCTGAAGAGCCAGCCCAAAAGCTGGGCCTTGATATTATCGCTGTTGAGCTGGTCCGGGAAAATGGCAAGCGTATTTTGCGCCTGGTTGTTGATAAAAGAGGCGGAGTCAGTCTGGATGACTGTTCTGACCTGAGCCAGCTGGTTGATCCCCTGATCGACAGCCAGGCTGATGTCGGACATGATTATTTTGAGGTATCCTCACCAGGCTTGGACAGGCCGCTCAAAACAGCAAGCGATTATATCCGTTATGAGGGAGAAATGGTGGAGCTAAGACTTTACCAGGCCCGGGACGGTGTGAAAAAATATCAGGGAAAACTGGCTCCTTGCCAAGACAATGAAGTTTCAATTGAGCTGGAAGACGGCTCACTACTGACTGTCAGGCAAGAAGAAGTGGCAGTTTTGCAACGAACAGTTCGGATTTGAACTGGCGGAAGGAGAAAGATTGAATGAACGCGGAGTTGATAGAAGCCCTGCGACTGTTGGAAAAAGAACGTGGTATAGAAGCTGAGGTGCTTTTTGAAGCAATTGAAGAAGCTCTTGTATTTGCCTATAAACGTGAATTTGATGCCAAGACCACTGACAATATCCGGGCGGAGATAGACCGCCAGACGGGTGAAATGCGTGTCTTTTTGACCAAGACAGTGGTTGAGACAGTGGAAGATGGCACCAGTGAGATCAGCCTTGCTGAAGCCAAGGCCCTTTCAGAGGACTTTGAACTGGATGACATGATGGAGTTTGAACTGCGTCCGCAGGACTTTGGCCGCTTGGCTGCCCAGACTGCCAAAAATGTTATCAACCAGAAGCTGAGCAGTGCAGAAAGAGAACGGATCCACAATGAGTTCAGCAGCCGGGTTGGTGAGCTGGCCGCTGGTGTCGTGCAACGCAAGGATCGCCGTGAAGTATATGTGGATATTGGCCGGGCCGAGGCTGTTTTGCCCTTTGGCGAGCAGGTGCGCCTGGACGGCTATAACTTCAATCAGCGCCTGCGCTTTTTGATCCTCAAAGTTGACGAAAAAAGAGGGCGGCCGGTGATTTATGTATCCAGAAGCCATCCCAATCTGGTGCGTAAGCTATTTGAACAGGAAGTGCCAGAGATTGCTGCCGGTATCGTCGAGATAGTATCTGTGGCCCGGGAAGCTGGTTCACGCACCAAGATGGCTGTCTTATCCAGAGATGACAATGTTGATGCTGTCGGCTCCTGTGTCGGCCAGCGCGGCCTCAGGGTCCAGGCCGTCATGGATGAGCTGGTCGGGGAGAAAATTGATATAATTGAATACAGCCCTGACCTGATGACCTACATCAGCAACAGCCTTAACCCGGCCCGGGTGGTCAGGGTTGATGCCAATGAAGAAGAAAAAGTCGCTCGGGTTATCGTGCCTGATCATCAGCTGTCGCTGGCGATTGGCCGGGAAGGTCAAAACGCCAGGCTGGCAGCCCGGCTGACTGGCTGGAAAATCGATATCAAGAGCGAATCCCAGTACAGGGAAGCGGTAGAATCGGAATTGATGGCTCGCTTCACAGCAGCAGCTGATGCCACTGCAGATGATTTTAGCGAAGACGAGGCGGAGTCTTTCGGCGAGCAGGCCGGAGAAGCAGACTGATGGCCAGAAAAGTCCCGCAGCGGATGTGTGTTGCCTGCCGCATGATGCAAGCCAAGCGTGACCTGATCCGGCTGGTGGTTGACCAGGCTGGGCGGGTGGAACTGGACCCAAGCGGAAAAAAACCAGGCCGTGGTGCATATGTTTGTAAAAACCGCGGCTGCCTGAGCAAGGCAATCAAAGAACAACATCTGGCCAGAGGATTGAAAAAGCCTGTGGACAAGGAAATCATCAGCCAGCTGACAGCTGAAATGGAGGCTTTGCCGGATGTTGCAACAATAGATTAGATGAGAGCAGGCCTGGGGCCTGTCTCAACAGGATATGTGGAGGAACAGGAAAGATAATATGGTGAGAAGAGAAGAGTCCGAGTCTGGATTGAGGGCTGGTTTTGTCCGGGGAGATGGTCTCCTGCCGCGGCAACGCAAAAAAGAAGCGGCGCCTGAAATAAAAAAGGAGCCGCCGGCCCAGCCTGAACCTGTCAAGGCAGCACCGGCTCCTAAACCAAAAGAGCCGGCCGGTCCGACACTTACCATGCAGGGTGTATCTGGTAAGCAGATCACCGGCGTTGTTAAAGTTGTCAAAAAGGCAGCCAAGAAACCAGCAGCTCCTGCTCCGGAAAGTGTCCAGCCTGTCCAAGAACCAGCACCGCCGGTCGAGAAGACTGTCAGTGCCAAGGCAGCTGAGCCGGTCCAGCCGCTTCCGCGTGAGGAAGCCAAGGCTGCTGAGCTGAAGGAAGTGCAAACTGCTGAGCTGAAGGAAGAAAAAGTGATGCCCCAGCCCGTTAGTAAACCTGCACTCGAGCCAGCCAAGCCGGTTGAAAAAGCAGTCCCGGCCGCAGCAAAAGCAGCTCCGGAAAAAGTAGTTCCGGAAAAGGCTGTTCAGGAAGAAGCTGTTCAGGAAGAAGCTGTCAAGCCTCTGGAAAAACCTGCACAAGAAGGCCGGCCGTCCGGGCCCCTTAAAGCTGGGGCCAGGCCGCCGCGCGGGCCGCAAAGCGGCCAGTA
>CAZZGG010000005.1:0-55862 GCA_964654125.1 uncultured Oscillospiraceae bacterium | reverse complement strand
GCGAGGCGCTTTGCTATCTTATCACCGTATTTTGCCTTTGTCAACACCTTGTTTGGAGCAATTTTTGCAATCCCTGCCCCTCTTCAGGTGAGACAATTAATTTGAGCTTTAATGGATTCAATAAGGTAATTCATTAAGATCAATCAGCTTGCACTGCATAAGAGAGCTTAATAATAATAACACGGAAACAATTTTTAGTCAAATTCAGCAAAAAGCTTATCTTTCTCATTGACAGCTAAGTGTCATCTTTTGTCATTTTTTTATCCATAATTAATTTAAACTTTATCTTTCGTGCTAGGTGAACAGCATTACTCTCCGACAACACTTGACAATCATACATCTTGCCTAAATAGCAGATAAACTAATCTGCTTTGACTTATTGACAATTTAGTTTATTATGATTGAATATTAATATAGAGCAAATATTAAACAAGCTCAGCTTAGCGCTATTTTTCTATAATCATTATGAAAGGTGAAGGTATTTATGAAAAACATAGTCTTTTCTATTTATACAGAAAATGAAGCAAGGTTGCCCTACTATATTTCTGGGGTCGCCATCAATCAATCGCTCGACCATATAATCAGAACAACCGGCTACCCCAGCTATCAGTGGATCCAGCCCCGCAGTGGCAGCGGAACAATAGTGCTGGAAGATAAAGAGTATCAGGTTTCCGAAGGCCAGGGTATATTCTTGCTGCCTGGTGTCACCCATGAGTATTATCCTGAGACGGATGAGTGGCTGGTTGACTGGGTCGGCCTCACTGGTACGGAAACTGGCGAATTCCTCAAAAACATTGCCGGTTTGACCCGGTCTGGAGTCTACCATCTGGCGGATGTCCAGCCTTTGCAGCAAGTCATGACAGAGATGGTCCAAACAGGACAAGCCCTGGACCCCTTGCGCAACCTGGATCTATCTGCCCTGGCCTATACTTTTTTGATTAAACTGCACCAGCAGGTATCAGTTTCAGCTAACACAGGTCTAGTGCCACGCTACGGCCGTCTCAAACCGGTACTCGACTATATCGACAATCATTACGCAGAAGCCATAACTTTAAAAGACCTGGCCAATCTGCTTTCAGTCACTCCGCAACACTTGTGTACCCTCTTCCGCAAGATCATGAACACTCGTATTTTCGAATACATCAACCTGGTCAGGATCAAAAAGAGCAAAGAGTTCCTGCTTGACCAGCCAGCCCTACCCATCCGGGATGTTGCCCACTCTAACGGTTTCGAGGATGTCAGTTACTTTTGTTATATTTTTAAAAGAATTGAAAAATCCACTCCGGGTGACTTCCGCAAGATGCATGTACGTGCTTGAAGAAGTATCCAGATAAGAAAAGCTCCGCTAACTGGCGGAGCTTTTTCCTTGCCCTGCAGGAGTAATTTAGATGTCTTATAAGGTTGATAATGCCATCATCATGGCGGCAGGAATATCCAGCCGCTTCGCCCCGCTCTCCTATGAAAAACCCAAAGCCCTCTTAACTGTCAGAGGCGAAGTGCTCCTGGAAAGACAAATCCGGCAACTTCTGGCAGCCGGCATCGCTGACATTATTCTGGTTATTGGTTATAAAAAAGAACAATTTGCTTATCTTGCCCCGAAGTACGGGGTCAAACTGATCGAAAACAGGCAGTATGCCACTCATAACAACAGCAGCAGCATTTATGCTGCGCGCCAGCATTTGAAAAATACTTACATCTGTTCCGCTGACAATTACTTCACCAGCTCGCCTTTTGCCAGAGAAGTTGAGCAGAGCTATTATGCGGCCCTTTATGCAAAAGGAACCACAGCTGAATGGTGCCTGCAAATTGACCAGTCAGACCGGATCAGGCAGGTCAACATAGGCGGGTCGGATTGCTGGTATA
This sequence comes from uncultured Oscillospiraceae bacterium, assembly GCA_964654125.1. Taxonomy (GTDB): domain Bacteria; phylum Bacillota; class Clostridia; order Saccharofermentanales; family UBA5734; genus JAAYBY01. Next base: position 53,999 of record CAZZGG010000005.1, on the reverse strand, counting down.
TGCTGGGCCACTGTTTTTGGAGTGAAGACTTCAGCAGCACCTTCAAGACAATCCTCTTAGCAGAATATGATAAGCCTGCCACAAAAAATAAATACTGGGAAAACCTCTTCATCGATCACTTAGAGCAGCTGCCCATGCAGATAAAACGTTACAAGCCAGAAGATATCTTCGAATTTGATTCTTTAGATGAGCTGCGTCTTTTTGATCCAGTCTACTGCACCTGCAGCGGGTCCGCCATACTGGCAGATATTTCCAGCCGCCTGGGCTGGCCGGAAGCAAACCTGCAGGCATTTTTCCCTGAAAAGAATGCAGCAGGACAAGTGACAGGTTTTACTTTTTCCAGCCCGGACGGACACTTTTTATACAATTATGCCAGTGCCGGCCTGACCAGACTGGCAGCCGGAACTTAAACTTCCCCCTCTTTGTCAGCCGGATCTATCCCCTGCAGCAACAATTGATATTCCCGGGCAGCTTGATCAGCTGCCAATTTTTTCTCATGCAAAGTCTCTATTATATATTGGCCGCCCACAGCTGCACTGCTGCCTATATTATAGATATTGCTCTCCCGCACTCTTTTTATCTGCTCGCGGTAATCATCCCGTCGCTGCAGCAGCCAGTCAATCTTGCCGGCCAGATCAGCCAGTTGATCCGGATCAACCGAAACACCAATTTCATCGCGCAAGGAAATATCCAGCGGGATAGCGGCTATTTTTTTATAGTTGGGATTCATTACTTTCATGGGCGTGTTGATGAAAAGAGATGGTTTCAAGGTAGCATAGGAAAACTCACTGGCAATTGTTGACCAGTCAGTGATCAGGATGTCAGCAGTATAAATAGAAAAATTGCCGGAAAAATCATCTTCAATAAACAAATCATGGCTGATCTCTTTGGCATACTGCTGCTTGATCTGCTTCATCTTGGCCGGAAAACGTTTAACATATTCTGGATGGGGCCGCAAGGTTATCCTGTATCCTTTGCCCAGGATGGCAGCCAGCAGGGGGGCCAGACAAAAATCAAGCAAATTGTCTTTTTGCCAGGAAGGGGCAATCAGGATATGGGGTATCTCATTTTTTGTCTCACCCAGTTCCGCTACGTTTTCCAAAAGAGTCTCTAAGAGACCATAGCCTGTCTTGACCAGAGTTTTGGCCGGTAAACCATAAGCCTCCTCCATCTGGCGTATTTCTGTTACATGATTTGGCCCGTTACAAAATATCGTGTCAAAGTGGTCAAGTGCATTCTCGCGCAAGGTCAGGTGGAGGCTGGACATGCCGTGGTCCAGATAAACATACTCAACATCCTTGCGTACAATAGAGCGCTTGATATGGTAGCGGTCCAGGTCAGGCATGGTCATGACCAGCATATCAGCATCCAGCTTCATCATGAAAGGAATCAAGGCATGGGGGCCAATATAATATTTTTTTATGCGCTGGCGCTCATCTTGAAAAATCTGGTCCTGAGGATCACTGGTCACATAATGGATATCCAGGTCACTGTGCTCTAGCAGATAGTCTATCAAACGCGTGAAATATTTAAAAAACCCACTGCTTTCCGAATAAAAAGCCAGTTGCTTAGACTCGGCAAAAAAGCGGCGGCTGTCCTGGCGCTCTCTTTGCCTGCCCAGCTTCTTGGCTTTGCGCTGCTCCTCTTTTTCAGCCCGGGTCAGCCGAACTGTCTGAGTCCTGTTGCTGTAGTCAATCAATTTTCTGGGGTCATAAATCCAATTGCAGGCATAGGCAACCAGAACAGCCAGCAGATTGCCGAAGATCCAGTAGACACCGATCCCAGCTGGAACCACAAAGGCGAAATAAGCGGAAAACAGGGTCAAAAAAACCGCCATGCCCCAGCGGCCCAGACCAGATTGTTCTTTTTGCAGGACATTGATCCTGTTTTGGATAACAGCCAGCAGCAAGGCACTGAGGCCGGATAAAAGCGGCACCAGGATACTGATACTGCTGAGCAGGGGTAGAGCGGATAAGTTGAGTCCAAAAAATTTGAAGTCAAAAGCCAGGATCTGCCCAATCACTTCCTGCTGACCGGTCAGGCTGGCAAAGGCAGCTGGATTATTCTGGACAGCTTCCATGATTTGCAACTGACCGGAAAAGCCTAGTTCACTGATCTGGAGCAGTTCCCTGGTCCGGACAGCCAATAGATCGATCTGGCTCTGCTCAAGCCGCAAGAGGTGCTGGAGCGGATTATAGATCACATTTATCAGGCCCAGAATCAAGGGAATCTGTAAAAGCAGGGGCAGTATACCAGCCAGGGTGCTGTATTTTTCCTCTTTATAGAGCTGGCGCTGCTCCTGCATGATCAACTCACTGTTGCCGGCATAGCGCTGTTTGATATCTGCCAGCAAGGGCTGGATCCTGACCATGGTGATGGAATTTTTCTGGGCCAGCAGGGAAAGCGGAAAAAGCAGGATCTTGGTAATAATAGTGAAGAGCAAGATTGACAGACCATAGTTTTTCAGCCAGACAAAACACAGGTACATGATATAGCCCAGCGGCACACCCAGGATCTGGTTCAGGATTTCCATACTTTACTCCTCTTTCAGCCGTGCAAGTACTGGATTTCAAATTCACCCAGTTTATGCCAGTTGGAAAAATCGGCAGCATCACCGTGCACTAAAAACTCTTCCACATAATGGCGCTTGACTTCCCGATCATCGACCCGGTAATAATAGTGCCTGTCTCGCTGGGCATCTTCTGCTATATCAAAGTAACCCGGCCCGTAGCCCTGGGCATCAAGACCGGCATTTTCAATGACTGTCGCACGCAGATCAGCTTGGGAGACTGGCGCCCGACTTAGCTCTAAAGGCTTGCCGAAGCTGCCTTTGGGCTTGACAAAAAGTCCGGTTCTGACTGGGGCATCCAGATTGTAGACATCCCAGGACTGGCCATGGTCCCCTGTAATGATGATTGTGGCATCATTATAGATATCCAATCTTTTCATCTGGCCCAGCAGCTCATCAACAATTGCAAAACAGGCCCGCATCTGCTTGGTCTGAGAACCATTTTCCCCTTCAGGCAGCTGCTCGCCAGCTTCATTGAGCACATAGTCATGCATACCGTTGAGATGATAGTAAATGAAGTTTTTACCTGGCTCTTTCAGCTGCAGACCGTCTGCTTTTAATTGAGCCATGAATTTGGCGTCATCAGTGTAGTAGGGTTCAACTTTATCCTCCTGACCCGCCAGGACAGAAAATTCATTGGTTGCCAGGTAAAAGTTGGCTTTCAGGGCATGCGGGCTGTAGCGGAAGGCGGAAAGCCGCCAAAATTTTTCGATCATATCAAAAAACCGCATGGTGATTTTGCCATCTTCAATGTTGGCGGCAATCCCGCGGACCTGCTCTATATCGCTGTACATGTAAGGCGCTGACATGTACAGTTTGTTGGTGAAACCCGCCTTTTGCAGATCATGCAAAAAACTTGACTCCTGCCAGGCGGCAGTGAAATAATCTGCTGCCGGCTCTTCATATTTGGAGAGCTTGCCTGTCAGCATATGAACTGCCGATGGATAGGTGCGGCAGTAAGCTGAGATATTGTTGGTAAAACGTGTGAAACCATCCAAATGGTCATAAAAATCAGGTTCCTGCTCAACCATCTGATCAATAAACTTTTCATCCAGGCGATCCAGAATAAACACAATGACATTGTCCTCCTCCGACATATGGTAGATGCCAGCGCGGGACAAGTAGCCATGTTGCTTATCCTGGGCCAGATCAGTCGTGGCCAGAGAATAAATAAGACCGCTCATCTGCATCAGGATCAGCAGACCAGATAGAAAAATAGTGCCGCTGCGCCAAGCTTTGGCAGAAAACATTCTCAGCAGCAGCGGCAGCAAGATAAGGCCAGCCCAAAGCAGGAGATTCAGCATGGCATGGCCGGTGTACTTTTGCCAGGGTATGGCATCACCAGTCAGCTGGCCCAGCTGCAGGTTGAAAAAATTGCCCTGCAGGTAACCAGCCAACAACAGGCCGGCAAGACTTGACAATACCAAATCGAAAAATCTACCCCGAATAAGTGGCACTAGAAAAAGCAGTCCGGCAGTTACAGCCAGTCCAGCCAAAAGCAGCCTGGGCCAGAAAGAAGCCAGGTCAAAGGCGAAGATCAGGTGGTTGCCAAGAAACAGGTCGAGCGGGCCAAAAACAAAAAAAGTGAAGACATAGGCAGCAATAATAGTCGCAGCATGAGCAAGCCTTTGTTTGTAACTGCGCTGGTCAGCGAAAAAAAACTGGCGCCGCGATGGCAGGACAGCAACTGGCCGCACTGCAGCCTCCTGCAGGGCCAGGGCCGGATTCTTACGTCTTTGCCGGGCGGCCTGCCAGGCCACCTTCCTGCGCAACCAGCTGATACGCATGTTGATAAACATGGACTTGATCCGGGCGGAGAATGCTGAGAAGGCAACAAGAAGAGAAATAAAAAGCCCGGCAAATATTTGAATGATATAGGATGTCGTGGCTGGATCAATATAAGCAGCCACTGGCAATTTTAAAAATTGCCCGGCCAGCAGAAATTGTGTCATATGGAACTCCTTAATCCGTTAACTCTTTTCCGACAACTATTATAGCGCAGTCCACTGGCAATAAAAAGATCCAGCAGCAAAGCTTAAGAATCACTTAAGAAATTGTAGTTAAAAAATTACCCAGGCCCTGCTCTTGTATATATCTGTCATTCTGGTTAAAATATTAATAGAATCTTCAGCTTACCCACAGGTGTTTCACCCTGGTCCAGTCAGCGTAAGCAAAGCAGTTGTCTGAAATAAGTATAGTATAAGCGAAGTGTCACTTGTCACAGCGTTTAATGCAGGAGGCTGACTATGTACAAGAAAACTTTTTATCTGCTTATTTTTCTGCTCTGCAGCAGCTTTGCTTTGTCAAGCTGCAATCTGGCTAGGCTATTAGAGACCAGGCCGGACACCACCACACAAACAGGGCAGGCTGCAGCTACAACTGTTGCCAGCACAAGCAAAACCAGTCCGGCAACCAGCGCATCTGAAACCGTCACTGCCGCCACGGAAGAGCCCTTGTTTGATTTTTACACCATCCCGGCCAACTGGCCCAGAGTGGTGCCGATCATGAGCGAATTCCAGGTCACCTATTATGAATGGACAGAAGACACCATGCATGCTAAAGGTTATGCCAAGCTGGAGCTGATCCGGGCAATCAACTATTACACAAACGCCTTAAAAAAGCATGTCAGTTCCAGTATATGGGAACAGGATCCGGACAAGCCATCAAACACTGAGGGAGAAAAAATAGCTTTCAACTACGCCGGCGAAGGTAATAAGCTGACCATTGAGCTGGAAGAGCAGGCGGACGGCTATGTTTTCTTTGAGCTGATCTATGCCAAAGCTGAACCTGCCCCGGCAACGACCAGTACCAGCCAGCCAACTCAACCCACAGGAATTGTTGTTGATCTGCCAAATTTCCTGATTGGCTCCTGGATGCAGACTTCAGAGAGTAAAACCGCGCCAAGACCTGTTTTGATCATTTTCTTCGATGGTACATTGGACAGCAACACCGCCACTCCTGGTCCTCTGGATAACCCCAACACCTGGCTGGGCGGCAGCTGGCAACTGGGCGAACCACTGGAAGGCGAATGGGAAAGCCAGGGGGATGTTTTAACGGTCAGCTTCCCTGAGGCAGTAGACAGCTCCTGGAGCAGCACTGTCCTTGCCCTGGACGAGGACAATATCCAGCTGGAAATAGATGGTGAAATTGTCACCTATCTGAGGCTGCCCGTCTCCTGAGCAGGGTAAAAATATGTTACAAAGTTAAGGCGCATGCACATGCGCCTTAACTTTTCTTCTTCTTTAAATTTATTCGGCACAATTTAACCGGCTGTTTGTCTACCAGCTAAGCCTTGTGCTAAAATTTGCTGTCACCGAACCGGAAATAGAGAAAAGCCACAAATCAAGACTGTAGGAAACCTTACAGGAGGCATCCATATCCCAGCTTTTATATGGCTTGATTGATCTCAACTTGCCACTGGCATCAAGATAGAAGCTGATGATGTTGTATCGTTTACTACCTACCTTGATACCACCCTCCAGACCGCCTTTAAGATAGAGCTTCAAGCTGATTTCAGCTGTTTCAAAGTAAGCGCCTTCAACACCAACGATGATATATCCTCTTATGTATACGATAGCTATATCCATTGTCTCTGAAAGACAAGACCAGCTCCCACCTTCAATTTAATCAGTGAATCCCCATCCCGTATGTGTGGTGATAGGGATAGTCTTGAGCTGTTCCAGAAAACAAAGATCCAGCTGTGCAGCATCAAATTCCACCAGCCCGCCCGGCTTGGCACCATTCGTGGCAGAGCCGTTATTCAGTCTGCTGGCATTTTGGGTAGGGAGGGGAACAAGCAGGCCGGACACCTGCACACAGCCATCAAAATCCGCACTCAGGACAGAATAGGAGGATTCATAATGGACACGGGGGTCAGTTGCTCTTCTTTGGAAATTGTTGTCCTAATTCATCAAGAATTTGCGGGTTGGGTTTTCCGCCAGGCGCAAGAATGTAGTCACGTTTAGGCAGGTAGCTAGCATTGCCGCGGAAGACACCTGTTTGCTAGAGTATAAGTAAAACCACTCCTGCTGCCAAGATAAAGAGTAGTACTGCCAGAAGGTGTGGCTTTTTTTGATGAGACTCAACCAGGACCGGTTTTTTTGCTTTGAACTTATCATGGGCTTCCTCCTAAGCTTAACTTGGAAAAAGTAAAACCTGATTCCCTGATCACACCAGGATGTCACGCAAAATGAAAGCAACTAAATAGGAGAAATATATGTTAATAAGCAGCTGGCGACTTTATCAGCCCAAATCATGATATAAAAATACTGTTGCTGCTCAATTTCAAAATAGCATTTTTAGCAGGGAATGCTCACCGCCAGCAGTAAATATATTAAACACTACATAAGAGCCTGACTATTCCCGATTCCGCCTGATTTCAGGCTACCTGTTTTAGAGCATATGCCAGATTGAGCTGATTTACTAGCAATGGTAAGAACACCTGTGCTTCGGATTGGGTCAAGTGCAAAAAAAGTGCTGCCTTTTTCAAAGCAACACTTTTTAAGCTACTGGTTATCTTTAAAAAGATACCAGCACTTTCATATGTTTTGTCAAACTACTGCCTGGAGCGGATCGCTGACTGAGCAGCGGCCAGACGGGCAATCGGCACCCGGAAGGGTGAGCAGGAGACATAGTCAAAATTCAACTCGTGACAGAGTTCGATGGAGGATGGGTCACCACCGTGCTCACCACAAATGCCCAGTTTGATATCCGGCTTGGTCTGGCGGCCCAGATCAGCAGCGATGCGCATCAGCTGGCCCACACCTGTCTTATCCAACCTGGCAAAAGGATCACTTTCAAAAATACCTTCTTCATAGTAGGTATCCAGGATCTTGCCGGCATCATCACGTGACAGGCCATAGGTCATCTGGGTCAGGTCATTGGTGCCAAAGCTGAAGAACTCGGCATCCTTGGCGATTTCATCGGCGGTCAGGCAGGCACGCGGGATTTCGATCATGGTGCCTACTTCATACATGAGGTCGACGCCTGACTCAGCAATGATCTGATCAGCTGTCGCGGTAATAACCGCTTTGATATTTTGCAGTTCTTTAGCTTCACTGATCAGGGGAACCATGATCTCCGGCACGATCTCCAGGCCTTTTTGCTTGATAACAATCGCCGCTTCAATGATGGCTCTGGTCTGCATCTGGGCAATTTCCGGATAGGAAACGGCCAGGCGGCAGCCCCGGTGGCCCATCATGGGGTTGAGCTCATGCATGCTTTTAATTTTTGCTTTCAGATCAGCAGCAGTAATAGCTAGTGATTCGGCCAGTTCATTGATTTCCTCGTCTTCCTGGGGCAAGAACTCATGTAAGGGCGGATCAAGCAGGCGGATGGTGACAGGTTTGCCGGCCATCACTTCAAAAATTCCAATAAAGTCATCCCGCTGCATGGGCAGGATCTTAGCCAGGGCCGCCCGGCGGTCAGCCTCATCCTTGGCCACGATCATCTGGCGGAAAGCGAAAATCCGGTCTGCCTCAAAGAACATATGCTCTGTGCGGCAAAGGCCAATACCTTCTGCACCAAGCTCAACTGCCTTGCCGGCATCTGTCACAGTATCAGCATTGGTCCTGATCTTGAGCTTACGCTCCTGGTCAGCCCACTCCATGATGGTGGCAAAATCACCGGACAGGCTGGCCTCTACTGTAGCCAGGGTGCCCTGGTAGATATAGCCGGTTGAGCCATCCAGTGAAATATCGTCACCTTCGTTATAACGGACACCAGCTGCGGTCAGGAAATACTTTTCCTTTTCATTGATGGTCAATTCCGAGCAGCCTGAGACACAGCATTTACCCATGCCACGCGCTACAACTGCGGCATGAGAGGTCATGCCGCCCCGGCCTGTTAATATACCCTGGGAAGCATTCATGCCCTGGATATCTTCAGGGGAGGTTTCCAGGCGGACCAGGATAACTTTCTCACCCCGCTCGTCGGCAGCTGTAGCATCAGCAGCATCAAAATAGATCCTGCCGCTGGCAGCCCCTGGTGAAGCAGGCAGTCCCCGGGCAAAAGGCTCGGCAGCTTTTAGTGCAAGCGGTTCAAAGGTCGGATGGAGCAGGGCATCAAGCTGACGCGGGTCAATCATGGTCAAAGCTTCCTGGCGGCTGATCAAACCCTCTTCAACCATGTCAACGGCAATCTTGAGGGCAGCTGCAGCTGTTCTTTTACCGCCTCTGGTCTGGAGCATAAAAAGCTTACCGCGCTCAATGGTGAATTCCATATCCTGCATATCTTTATAATGCTGTTCAAGCTTGATGCCATATTGTTTGAACTGCTCATAAATATCCGGCATGATATCTTTCAAATGATCGATTGTCTCAGGTGTCCTGATCCCGGCCACGACATCCTCGCCCTGGGCATCCATGAGGAATTCGCCATAGAGCTTGTTTTCGCCGGTGGCAGGGTTGCGGGTGAAGGCCACACCGGTACCTGATGTTTCACCCATGTTTCCATAAACCATTTCCTGGATATTTACAGCAGTGCCCCAGTCGCCGGGAATATCATTCATGCGGCGATAGATGATGGCTCTTTCATTATTCCAGGAGCGGAAAACTGCCCGAACGGAGTCAATCAGCTGCTGGCGCGGGTCCTGGGGGAACTCCTCGCCCTTTTCTTGTAAATAGAGCTCTTTAAAAAGCCTGACGATTTCTTTCATATGATCTTCTGTCAGGTCTGTATCCAGTTTTACAGCAGCCTTTGCCTTGACCCCATCAAAGATATGGTCAAATTTAGCTTTTGCAACATCCATCACCACATCAGCAAACATGGTGATGAAACGACGATAGCTGTCATAGGCAAAACGCCTGTTGCCGGTTAACTCAGCCAGACCTTCGACAACTGCGTCGTTAAGGCCCAGGTTGAGAATAGTATCCATCATGCCGGGCATGGAGGCACGGGAGCCGGAGCGGACAGAAACCAGCAGCGGATTCTTCGCATCACCGAATTTTTTGCCGATAATGCTTTCTGCCTTAGCCAGGGTGGCAAAGATCTCTTCTTCAATATCGCTGCCGATTTTACTGCCATCGGCATAATAGCGGGTGCAGGCTTCTGTTGTTACAACAAAACCACGTGGCACCGGCAGGCCCAGGCCCGTCATTTCAGCCAGGTTGGCACCTTTACCACCCAGCAGGTTACGCATTGTCGCGTCACCTTCAGTAAACATATAAACATACTTTGTCATACGCTCTTCCTCCTTTAAAATACGAACTTATCAGCGAAATATTCTTCCAGTTTATCTATAGGCAAACGGATCTGCGCCATGCTGTCACGCTCTCTGATTGTCACGCTCTGGTCCGTCAAACTATCAAAATCATAGGTTATGCAATAGGGTGTGCCGATCTCATCCTGGCGGCGATATCTTTTTCCGATTGACTGGCGGTCATCGAATTCGCACATCCATTTTTTGCTCAGCTGCAGGTAAATTTCCTCAGCCTTGTCAGCCAGCTTGGCAGACAGGGGCAGGACAGCCAGCTTGATCGGTGCCAAAAAAGGATGAAAGCGCAAGACAGTGCGCACATCACCATTGGCCAAGCTTTCTTCGGCATAGGCGCTGCATAAAAAGGCCAGAGTCATACGATCGGTGCCCAGGGACGGCTCAATGACATAAGGGATGTATTTTTCCTGGCTGGCCGGGTCAAAATAGGCCATGTCCTCCCTGGCATGTTCGGCATGCTGTTTTAGGTCATAGTCTGTCCGGTTGGCCAGACCCCAGAGTTCACCCCAGCCAAAGGGGAATAAAAACTCAAAGTCAATCGTCCTTTTGGCATAAAAGGCCAATTCCTCCTGGGTGTGCTCCCTGATACGCAGTTCGTCTTCTGGCAGACCCAGCTGGAGCAGCCAGTTCTGGCAGAATTCCTGCCAATAGTCAAACCATTCACTATCAGTACCGGGGGCACAGAAGAACTCCAACTCCATCTGTTCAAACTCCCTGGTCCGGAAAATAAAGTTGCCCGGGGTGATTTCATTACGGAAGGCCTTACCAATCTGGCCTATGCCAAATGGAATCTTGCGCCTGCTGCTACGCTGGACATTGCGGAAATTAACAAAAATACCCTGGGCTGTCTCGGGTCTTAAATAGATTTCAGCCTGGTTATCTTCTGTTACTCCCTGATAGGTTTTATACATCAGGTTGAATTGGCGCACTGCTGTAAAATTGCGGGCACCACAAGAGGGGCAGGCAATATTGCGGCTGCTGATCAGGTCCTGCAAGAACTCTTTGTCAGCACCACCGACCTCCAGCTCTTCCCCTTTTGACCTGGCATCATCTTCAATCAGATTGTCAGCTCGGAAGCGTGAACGGCAAACCCGGCAGTCGATCAAGGGATCATTAAAGCCACTCAAGTGGCCGGAAGCCTCCCAGACCTTGGGGTTCATGAGGATGGCACAATCCACTCCGACATTATAAGGGCTTTCCTGGATAAACTTCTTCCACCAGGCTGCCTTGACATTGTTCTTTAATAAAACGCCCAGTGGCCCATAATCCCAGGCATTGGCCAAGCCGCCATATATTTCCGAACCCGGAAAAATAAAGCCGCGGTTTTTAGCCAGTGCGACTATTGTTTCCATATTCTTAGCATCTGACATCAGTTTTCTTCCTCCTGGTTAGCCGCGTCGTCCTGGACCGGCTCTTCTGCTTTAGTTTCAATTTCAGTTTCAGCTGGACTATCGCCTACCAGTTCCTCAGCGCTCTTGATCAGCATCTCTGAAAAGATCTCGGCATCATCTTTTTCCAGAACTTCAGTCGACACGGCACTGGCTCTTTCCAGTTCTTCCTTGATAGCGTCAGCCTGGCTGGCTTGTTCTGCAGCTTCGCGGGCGGCCAGGCGGGCTGCCTCAACTTCCGGCCGCAGAGGAATATGCGGATCAGCCTGACCCCGCACACAGCTGACCCTGTTGGCAGCCAGCTCCTCACAGGCCACTGTCACATAACTGGGCGACAGTTCTCTGGTCAGGGGCAGGGCTCCATCAACCAGCTGGCGGGCTCTTTTGGCAATCAGGATTGACAAAGTATAACGATTCTCCACTTTGGGCAGAAGTTTTTCTAAAGGTGGTTTTACCAGCATATATTTCCCTCCATAAGCACAGCTTTAGCTGTGTAAGACTCTTGCGGCGATGCCGGCCATATGCTTGTAACGGCAATGTTCAGCATCAATTATTGCTAAAATGCACTCAGCAGTGCTTGCAACATCATCGTTGACCACCACATATTGGAAGCGGTCAGCCAAGGCAACTTCATCGCGCGCTTTTTGTAAGCGCAGCTGCATTTTGGCAGCAGTTTCCGTCCCCCGCTTGATCAGACGGTTCTGTAGCTCACTGAGGCTGGGCGGCAAGACGAATATCGTCACACAATCCGGATAATTCTCCATCACGGCCAGTGAACCGGGCACAGTTACATCCAAAAGCACATCCTGGCCACCGGCCACAGCAGCCTCCAGTGCTGCCCTGGGTGTGCCATAGTATTCATCACAGTAAACATCATATTCCAGGATTTCTCCAGCAGCCAGCTTGGCCAGGAATTCTGCTTTGGAGCAGAAATAATAGTCTAGACCGTCCTGTTCACCCGGGCGTGGCTGGCGGGTGGTCATTGATATAGAGTGGCTGATCCCGGGACGCATCCGCATGACCTGCTTGATTATTGTCCCCTTACCAACGCCTGAAGGGCCAGAAACGCAAACTGCCAAACCTTTTGCCGGTTTCAGATCCTTCATGGTGCCAGCTCCTGCTTAGCCCAGTCAGCTTCCAGTTCACTGACTGGCAGGGCAGACAGGACCAGATGGTCGCTGTCCATGATCAGGACTGCACGCGTCTTTCTGCCTGATGTAGCATCAATCAGGCTGCCCCGGTCACGGGCATCCTGGATCAGTCGTCTGACCGGAGATGACTCAGGACTGACGATTGCTATAATCCGGCTGGCTGAAACAAGATTGTTAAAGCCGATTTTTAAAAAAACAAGACTGGCCATCAATTACTCCACTTACTGTCTATTCCAGGTTCTGCACCTGCTCACGAATCTTTTCCAGCTCACTTTTCATCTGCACAACATAACGGGTCAAGGTCAGATCATTGGCCTTAGAGCCAATCGTGTTCAGCTCACGGTTGATCTCCTGGACCAGAAAATCCAGTTTTTTGCCGACCGGTTCAGCCAGGCTGACCAGGCTGCCAACCTGTTCCAGGTGGCTGGCTAGGCGCACCAGTTCCTCATCAATCGCACATTTATCGGCAAACAGAGCTATTTCTGCCGCCAGACGCGCCTCATCCATTATTTCTGCAGCCCCATCACCTAAAAGCTCATTAATTCTACTTAGCAGGCGGGTCCTGTATTCAGTCACCACCAGGGGTGCTCTTTGGGCTATCTCCTGGCGCAGCTGCTCCAGCAGGGCGGCCCTATGGCTAATATCTGCAGCCAGACGCTCTCCTTCGAGGCGGCGCATCTGGCAAAGTTCTTCCAGGGCTGCTGTCACCGCCTCCTCCAGCAGAGGGCGGACCAGGTCAAGTGGGGCAGGGCTTGGCTCAAGCTGCATGACATCGGCCAGGCTGGCAATCCGGCTGGCACTTAGCTGCAGGGTAATATCTTCTCTATCACCAATCTGCCTGATCGCTTCAGTATAGGCATGGGCCAGGGCAAAGTTACAGCTGACCCTGGCTGCGTCAGGTCCATCATCAGTAAAAGATATAAAGGCATCAACCTTGCCGCGATTGACGCGACTGGCAATAAGCTCCCGTACGCGCATTTCCATGGCATTAAGCGTTCTGGGCAGCCTGATCTGAATATCACAATAACGATTGTTCACCGATTTTAATTCAACAACGATACGCAGGCTTGCCTTGATCGCCTCGCTGCGCCCAAAACCAGTCATACTGGCACTCATATCATACCTCATAGCTCTTTTACTCTTTTTACAGCTAATTGATTATATAACAAGAGGGGATCAGGTGCAAGAAATAATACAGGCGGGCTTGAATTCCAGATAATCCGCCGCCACCAGGTAGGTTTTTGCTCCACCGCTTGAAAAAGGCAGCAAAGAGCCTGGCCTTACATTGTGAATATGCCCGTAAAGACAGATGTCAACCTGGTAGAGTTCCAGCAATTGAGTGAAAAGATTCGCTTCCCCTGCCCGGCTGGCCGGGGGATAGTGAAAGCAGCTGATCAGTAGCTGGCCAGGTTGGCGTTTGGCTGCTGCATCCTGCAAAGAAAGCTCCAAGCGACCTGCTTCACGCAGATAAATCTTCTCATCAGCCGGGCTGAACTCAGGGTCTGCTGGTAAAAGCCAGCCTCTGGTGCCACTGACCAGGACATCCGGTCCTGCACTCAAGCTGTTGTTTTGCAAAAAGCTGATTGTGGAAATCTGGTTTTGCCGGCACAGAGCCTGCAGCTTGGCCAGGGAGGACCACCAGTAATCATGGTTGCCCCGCACCAGGATCTTCTGGCCAGGCAGGCTGTCGATAAATAAAAGGTCAGGTAACACTTCCTCAATCGTCATAGCCCAGGAAATATCACCTGGAACCAGAACCGTGTCCTCCTGCCCGACTGTTTTCTTCCAGTTGTCTGCCAGCAACATGGGGTGGCTGGCCCAGTGATTACCAAAAACAGACATGGGCTTTTTCACTGCAAAGCCCAGGTGCAGATCGGCTATGGCATAAACCGGCAAATTGATCAGACCTCCTGCTCTTCAGGGTGAAAATGTTCGTAGACAGCCTGGGCGGCTTTTTCCGGCAGACCTTCAACTGCCATGAGCTGATCCAGGCTGGCTCTAGATATATTCTTGATGGTGTGGAAATGCTGCAGTAAAAGCTTGCGTCTGGCCGGGCCTATCCCGCTGATTGTTTCGAGCTTGAATTTAGTCTGCCGCTTTTTATGCAGATTAGCCATGTAGCGGCCGGCAAAACGATGAGCTTCATCCTGGATTGCAGTGAGCAGGCGCAGCAGGGCCAGTTTTTCTTCATCCGACACATCCAGCTCATTATTATCAGCATCTGCCAGGAGCAGTTGGTCGGCAGGACTGCGCAGTTCAATCACCCTGCCATCTTGCCTGACCAGAGCCCTGGTCCTGTGCTTTTGGTCTTTGACAATCCCGGCCAGCGGGATCTGGATATTCTGTTCAGCCAGGACCTTTTTGAGAGCATTGACCTGGCCCAGGCCGCCGTCAGCCAGGATCAGGTCAGGTTGGCTGCCAAATGATTCATCTTCCAGGCGCTTTAAACGACGCTGCAGAGTCTGACTCATAGCAGCATAGTCATCCGGCTTGTCCAGGCCGGCCAGCCGAAAATGACGGTACTGGCTGCGGGCCGGGCGGCCATTTTGAAAAACCACCAGGCCAGCTGCCTGGTCTTGTGGATCACGGAAGGAAATATCCAGTGCCTCAATCCGGGCCGGAGCGGCTGGTAATTCCAGAACTTCTGCCAGCAGGACTATGGTCTGCTGCAAGGCTGTTTCTTTATTACCCCCTTGCAAGGTGTGCCGGCGCAAGGACTCTTCTGCATTATTCCTGGCCATTTCCAACAGCGCCACATCCTTACCCCGCCGGGGCTGTCGAATCTGGCAACGGCCCTGGCGTAGGCTGCTCAGATAGGCCGCCAGGTCTGCTGCCTCAGCCAGCTCAAGCGGCGTAAGGATTTCCGGTGGTATGAAGGCGGTGGCAGGATAGTGCTGCATAATAAAAGCTTGGATCACATCAGTTAAGGCCAGGTCCTCTTCCGGCCAAAAAAATGAGGCAGAGGCCACCAGGCGCCCCTGGCGGATCTCCAGTTTTTGCAGGCAAATTTCACTGCCATTGGCAGCCAGGCCCAGCACATCACGATCCAGCGGCCGGTTGTCAACAGCCTGCTGTTTCTCCATTAGCTTTTCTAAAGCCCTGATCCTGTCCCGGATCCGTCCAGCTTCCTCATAAGCCAACCTTTGGGCGGCATCTGCCATATCCTCCTTCAGATCAGTCAAGATACTGTCAGTTTTGCCTTCAAAAAAGCGGCAGATCCGCTCCATGACCTGGCGATAGGCCTCCGCAGGTACATCTCCTTTACAGGGCCCGATGCAGCGGCCTATGTAATAGTTAAGACAGGGCCTTTCCTTGCCTATATCACGCGGCAGCACCCGGCGGCAGGTTTTTAAGGGAAAAATCGGGCGCAAGGCATTTAAGGCCCGTTTCACATCACCGGCCAGATAAGGCCCGTAATAGCGCGCCCCGTCTTTTTGATCCGGCCCGATCCGGAAAGCTTTCAGGATCCGCGGGTAAGGCTCATTCATGGTGACCCTTATATAAGGATAGTCCTTATCGTCGCGCAGCAGAATATTGTAGGTCGGTTGATGTTTTTTGATCAGGGTTGATTCTAAAATGAGTGCCTCAAGCTCATTGGCACAGACGATGGTGGAAAAGTCGGCAATATGAGAAATCATGGCCAGCACTTTTGTGTTACCCTGGGGATTGGCTGTAAAATAACTGCGCAGGCGGGCCCGCAGGTTCACTGCTTTACCAATATAAATAAAAGAACCCGTTACGTCCTTCATCAGGTAAACGCCCGGGCTCTCTGGTGCCAGATCAAGCCTGTCGGCCAAGGGATGTGGATTTGTCATCTGCATCTGGCCAGCATTTAAAAATCCGGTTTCTCCAGATAAGCCGTTATAGCTTGTAAAGCCTCGTTTTCGTCACTGCCATCAGCGGTAACTTCCAACTCGACAGCATTTTCAATACCAAGTGACATCACGCCCAGCAGGCTTTTGGCATTAGCCCGTCTGTCACCATGAGAAAGCCAGATACTTGAACGGAAAGTTGATGCCTTCTGGATCAAGACAGCCACCGCTTTCATTTGCAATGTTTCATTGCAATTAAAGAGCACAGTTTTGCTAACCATTTTAGCCCCTCCCTCACAAAACATGTCAGGGATAAAAACTGCTTCAGCCCATGAAAATCCCTGATTTTTCGTATTCACAGTATAGGGTTAAGCAAGAGCCTTTGTCAACCTGACCAGACAGGCTGTAGCGGATACCTCATCTGTATTTTCGTTTGTCCGGCAGAGTATAACGCATGATGATAGCAGCTTCACCATTATCCTGGTAATAAGCCGGGCGGCGGCCCACTGCCTGGAAGCCCAGCTTGCGGTAAAGGGCCAGGGCTGCCTTGTTATATTCCCTGACATCCAGGAAGAGCTCTGTGACAGTAGTAGCTTGTAAAAATTGCATAAGATGGCTGAGCAGTTTACTGCCAATACCCTGCCGGCGCCAGGCTGGAGCGACAGCCAGCTTGATTATCTCAGCCTCCTTTCCAGTCAGCCAGCAACTGATATAGCCCAGGATCTCCCCCCTGTCAGTTGTGGCTGCCCAGTAGCGGGCAGCTGGATTAAAGAGCAGATCCAGACGCAGGCTGTTCTTGCTCCAGGCCAGGGTGAAACAGCTTGTTTCCAGTTCGATCAGCCGGTCCAGGTCAAGGATATCACATGCTCTGATCCAGATCTTGTCAGTCAAGGCCTTGTTCCTGGCGCAGTCTTTGGGCCGAAGTTAAAGCCAGATACTGGGCTTTCAGATCGGCCGCCGCCAGACCGCCTCCTCGGGCAGCCTCCTCAGCCGCCAGTTCAGCCAGCCAGCCGGCCCGGGGATAACTGCAGGATTGGGCTGCCACCAAGATTTTTTTCGTAAAAGCTGCTGTGGCCAGATTTGCCTGGTCCGGTGCTGGACCGACAAACAAAACTGAACTGATCAAAGGCTCAGCCGCAGCCAGGCGGGCCGCCTCAGATAAAAATTCAGCCAGGGGCCGGTTGGCTGCACTGATCACTTCCCTGCCCTTCAGCATGGCCGCAGCATACACCCGGCCATTGCGGGCGTCCAGCATGGGACAGACCAGAAGATCCGGTAGGATCTGGTAGGGCCAGGTTAGAACTTCAAGTGTTGAAAAACCCAAAACAGGCTTTTGCACAGCATAGGCCATGGCCTTGACAGCACTAAGACCGATCCTGATCCCGGTAAAAGAGCCCGGACCTGTCGTGACAGCAAAGTGGCTGATATCAGCTGCTGCCAGATCATGATCAGCCAGGACCTGTTCAACCATGGGCATAAAGGTCTCTGAGTGAGTCAGGCCCCGGTTGGCAAAGGTTTCAGCTAGCAGGCGGCCGTCTTGCCACAAGGCAACGCTGGCAGTTGCTGTTGCAGTATCACAGGCCAGAATCAACATTATTCATTCCCTCTTCTTCCTGACGGATCTGCTCAGCCAGAGCAGCCAGTTTTTCTGGCTGGCCCGGCCAGCAAAGCTCAATTAACCTGATTTCTTCCGCTTCTTCTGTCCGATGAAGGCTGATAGCCAGGCTGGCGGCTGGCAGCAGATCAGACAAAGCCTCGCCCCATTCAAGCACACTGACTCCACCAGCGGTAAAATATTCGTCAAGTCCCAGCTCAATAAAGGCCTGGTCGCCGCCAGTATCCAGAAGCCGGTAGACATCAAAATGATAGAGTGCCAGGCCGCCGGGCCGGGCCGGGTGCTCCATCAGGAGCATAAATGTGGGACTGGCCACCTGGCCCTGGCAGCCCAGCCCGCTGGCGATACCCCGGGTCAGGGCTGTTTTGCCGGCACCCAGGTCACCACTGAGGCTGACCACACTGTTGGCAGTGAAAAAACCGGCCAGCAGGCGACCCAACCGCTCTGTAGCGGCTGGACTGCTTGTCTTAAGCTTCAGGCAGTCCACTTCTATTTTTTGCCTGCTGATCATACCTCTAGGTCCTGATAAGCGATCTCACCGGCAAGCAGGACCAGGCAGGTGCGACTGCGGTAATCAAAGGGATGTTCGGTGAATAAGACCAGATCAGCCTGCTTGCCCGCTTCAAGGCTGCCCCGCTCATTGGCAATACCCAGGATTTTTGCCGCTGTGATGGTGATGCCGGCCAGGGCTTTTTCTGCGGACATGCCGCCCTTGCAGGTGGCAGCTGCACTTAAGGCTAAATAGTGCTGGGGCACAACCGGATGGTCGGTCATGATAGCCACCGGCAGGCCGGCTGCAGTAAGAATTGCTGTGTTTTCAATACTGGCCCGGACCAGTTCCGGCTTGCTGCGGTCGGAAATAATCGGGCCTGTGATAATGCCTTCGAGACGGCCCAGGCCGGGCTGACCGCAGCCATGTCCTTCAGCCTGGCCACGAGTATATTCTTCTGCCAGCAGGTCGGCGATCAGGTAACCTTCACTGCAGTGGTCCAGGGTGTAGCGCAGGCCGAATTCATTAGCCAGGCGCACTGCTGTCAGGATATCGTCATTTCTGTGGGCATGGATCTTGAGCGGGATCCGGCCTGCTAAAACAGGCAGCAGGGCCTCCCATCTTTCATCCAGGGCCGGCAGTTTTGTTTCATCAGCGCCAGCCAGCTCCTTTTGGCGGGCATAATGGAGGGCCTTTTGCAGAGCGGAACGCAGTACAGCTGCATTGGCCATGCGCGTTTTAGGTGAACGGTCCTTGCGGCCGTGTGATTTTTTCGGATTTTCACCTAAAGCCGCCTTCATGGCTGCCGGCTGATGCAGGAGCATCTTTTCCACAGAGCGGCCACTGGTGTGCAAAATAGCAAAGCTGCCGCAGAGCACATTGGCACTGCCGGGTCCGGCCATGACCGTCGTCACACCGGCTGCCAGAGCTTCTGAAATGGCCCGGTCGTCCTGGAAGAGCCCGTCAATCGCCCGCATCTGGGGTGTGACAGGATCGGCTGACTCATTGCCGTCCGAACCTTCTTCGGTCAAACCGTCATTAAAGAGGCCCAGATGACAATGGGCATCGATCAGGCCCGGCACGACCACTCCACCACCGGCATCAATAACCTCAATCTGTGGCTTTTCTTTTATTTCTGCCGGCGCTTCACCGCTGGCGACTACTTTGATCTGGGACTTTTCAATCCAGATATAGCCATTGGCTATAGGCGGGCCGGCCATGGTTAAAATACGGGCATTATGGATTAATAACATGATTCTCCTCCTGCTTTAAACAAAACAGGCTGGGCACAAAGCACCCAGCCCATTGGCTCTTTTTTTGCCTGGCAATTTGTGCCAGAAACTTAACGTTTTGAGAACTGGGAAGCCTTTCTGGCCTTTTTCAGTCCATATTTTTTTCTTTCCTTCATCCGTGAATCACGGGTCAGGTAGCCTTCCTTTTTCAGGATTGCCTTGAAAGCTTCTTCATCAGCATTAACCATAGCCCGGGCCAAGGCATGGCGGACTGCACCGGCCTGGCCGGACAAACCTCCACCAATCACCTTGCAAATGATGTCAAAACGGTTCTCTGAACCTGTTGCCACTAGTGGCTGGCGCACGATCAGCTTTAAGGTTTCGAGCGCAAAGTAGTCTTCAATATCTTTATTGTTAATAGTGATATTACCTTCACCAGGATAAAGCCTGACAGTGGCTATGGCATTCTTACGCCTGCCCTTGCCAAAAAAGAAAGTCTTATCTGCTTGTTTAACAGCCATTTTCCTTTAGTCCTCCCTTATATCTGCAGCTGCAGGGCCTGTGGTTGCTGGGCAGCATGGCTATGTTCCGGTCCGGCATATACTTTCAACTTCTTGTACATGGCCCGGCCCAGGGAATTTTTCGGCAGCATACCTTTTACTGCCAGTTCGATTACTTTTTCCGGCCTTTTCTGCATCAGGCTTTCATATTTTACTTCCTTCAGACCGCCCGGATACTGGGTGTGGTAACGGTAATGCTTCTGGGCCAGTTTATTGCCCGTCAGCTTGACCTTGGCTGCATTGACAATAACAACAAAGTCTCCTGTATCAAGAAAAGGAGTATATTCCGGTTTATTTTTGCCTCGCAATATTTTAGCCACTTCACTTGCCAGCCGGCCCAGGACCAGGCCGTCAGCATCAATGACATACCATTTTCTCTGGATGTCGCCAGGCTTGGCTACATATGTGCTCATTAATCTGCTTCCCTCCATCTTCATAAGCTGTTAGTATATTCCACCTGGCAGTTCAGCTTCTTGCTGCCAGGCGCCAGCTCATTCTAAACTGCGCTCTGCTGCTTGTCAAGCCTTGATCTTAAAATAGACCGCTCTTGCTGTCGTTTCCTCGAATTTACGCCTTTTTTCAGCTGTTTATACGGTTTTTAATCAAAGCGGGCAACTTTACCGCTAATCTGTTTCATGCTATAATTGTCTGTCATGCAAGCATTATTTCTAACACAGCTTGATCAGCCAAAATGGGGGTAAGACTTAACAATGTTTCGGGTCAAGATTGATACAGTCCGGGAAAGGACCACCAATGGTCCAACCTATATGAAGGGCCGCTCCTATTATCGCCAGGGCCAGGTCAAGCACCTGAACTACGACAGGAACAAGGGAATTATCAGCGCTCAGGTGGAAGGATCACGCACCTATACTGTCCTGGTCGTGCTGGACAGCAGCGGCCAGCTGCACGATGCCAGCTGTAACTGCAGCGCCTTTGCTGCCTATTGGGGCTTTTGTCGTCATATCGCCGCGGTGTTGCTGAGCAGTATCGATGCTTATGGCAAGGAAAAAACCAATATTGCACCAGCTGCAAAGACAAAGGCAGCCCAGACGACTGAGCCAGCTGACCGGGCCAGCAGCCAGGCCCTGCGCCGCCAGCGCACCAAAGCGCGTGACTTTTTTACCAAACTGGATAATGTTATCAAGCTGAATGAGAATGATGACAAGCAGGAAATCAAGCTGCAAGTTATCCTGCAGGGAGTGCGCGGAGCCAGCACCTTGCCCTGGCTCAGCTTTGCCATTGGGCTGGACCATTATCACCCAATCAGCAATGTCGAACAATTTGCTGAGGCTTATTCCCGCGACATGCCCCTTGAACTAGCTGGTGATTTCACCTTCGATCCCCTGCTGCACTGCTTTAATCAGGCAGACCTGCCACTTTTAGAGATGCTGAAGGATGCCTTCGAAAATGATTATAAATCAGTTTTCGGCACCAGCCATTCAGCCAGTCAGGCCAGCCACTTCACACTTAATGCCAGCCGTTTTGCCGCTTTCTTGCTCCTGTCCGGCCAGTTGACCGACTGCAGCTGGGAACCGGCTGCCAGCCAAGCAAAGCTGACCATCAAGGTCAGGCAGGCCAGTTTGCCACTCAGCTTGCTTTTATCTTTCCGGTCCGGCAGCAGGCAGAAACAAGAACCTTATGAATTAGAGCTAATCTGCCCCTATAACATCACCCAGCTGACAGCTTCACGCAATGTTTATCTGGTTGACGACATTTTTTACCTGCCACCTGCCGCCTGCATCCGCCTGCTTGAACCCGTCCTTGTCACCTTCGGCACCTCAGGCGGCCAAGCCTTGCCACTCAGTACAGCTGAAGCCTCCTGGCTGATCAGCAAGACCGGTAAATGGCAGGCGGTCTGTCCGCTCGTGCTCCAGACCGAATTGGCAGACAAACTGGTCAGCCAACCGCTTTCAGTGCAGATTGACTTGGACGCGATTGCCAACGGATTGAAAGCAAATCCTGTCTGGATCTATGGTGAGATCAGGCTGGATCCCCTGCTCAGTGACAATGACAAGGATCAGTTAGAAAGAGCCGATATATTGCTGAAGCGGGATTTTGCCGGTGAAGAAAGAATAATGTCCTTCCTAGAGGCAGCTGGTTTTGTCAGCCAGGCCGGCAGTCTACGCCTGACTGACGCGGAAGACCTTTATAATTTTCTGGCCGCTTCTTTGGCCCAGTTGGAGAAGATGGCCCGGCTTGAATTTACGGCTAGTGCCAGGCAGATGCTGATCTGGCCTGCTCCAGCCATCACATTCAAACTAGTCTGGTCAGAGCAGGAGGATAAACTGCTTTTACACCAGGACTATGGCTGTCTGGCCGAAGATGAAATAGAGGCCTACTTCCAGGCCCTGCGAGATGGCAAACCTTTCCTGCGCCGCTTTGACAGCAGCTTCCGCCAGGTGTCCTCTCGTCACAAAGAGTCACTTCTGGCCATGTTTGATCTGGTCCAGCAATGGCAGCTTCCCTTTACATCATCTGCCAGCCTGCCCCGCTACAGGGCCTTGGATCTAGAGCCAGTCTTAAACAACCAGGCAGACAGTGCTGTATCCATAGCCCAGGAAATCAGGCAGATGCTGCAGGACCTCCAAGAGCCGGAGTCACTCAATTTCCGTATCCCTGCAAAACTGAATGCCCAGCTCAGGTCCTACCAGAAAAAAGGAGTCCAATGGCTCAGCATGCTGAATTATTATGGGCTGGGCGGCATCCTGGCCGATGATATGGGCCTGGGCAAAACCTTCCAGACCATCGCCTTTGTCCAGATGCTCTGGACCAAGCGAAAAAAGGCCTCTTTGATCATTGCTCCGACCAGCCTGATTTATAACTGGTTAAGCGAGTTTAACAAATTCAGCCCCCAGCTGCCGGTTCTTTTGATAGACGGCAATCGCAGTAAGCGCAGCAGCCTGTTTGCTGAAATCGAAAAACAGGCTTGTGTCATTACCTCTTACGCTCTGCTGCGCCGTGATATCAGTGAGATCAAAGACTATTCCTTTGCCAGTTGCTTTATTGATGAGGCCCAAAACATCAAAAACCCGGCCACCATCAATGCCCGCTCCGTCAAACAGATCAAAGCCGACCGCACCTTTGCCTTAACCGGAACACCTCTGGAAAATTCCCTGCTTGAACTCTGGTCCATTTTTGATTTTGTCCTGCCCGGTTACCTGCAGGACCGCCAATCCTTCCAAAACCGTTTTGAACTGCCTCTCAAGGACAATGAATCAAGTCAGTTAGAACAACTCCAGCAACTGATCAAGCCTTTCATAATGCGCAGATTGAAAAAAGATGTGTTGCAGGAGCTGCCAGACAAGATAGAAAGTGCAACAGTCTGTGATATGACTGACGAACAGCGTGATCTTTATAATGAATTCCTGGCCAGATCACGTGCTGACCTGGAGCTGGAGCTGGCCAATGACGGCTATGCCAAAAACCAGATTTATATTCTGGCCCTGCTGACCAGGTTGCGGCAGATCTGCTGCCACCCGGCCCTTTTCCGGAAAAACTACACTGGTGGCAGCGGCAAACTTGATCTACTTGAGGAACTGCTGGCTGATTGTTTTTCAGCCGGCCACCGTGTTTTAGTTTTTTCCCAGTTCACCAGCATGCTGGAGCTGATCAGACAAAACCAGCGTCAACAGGGCATAGAACCTTTCTACATTGACGGCCAGGTGGCATCAGAAGAACGTTTGAGCCTGGTGGACAGATTTAACAGCGGCGAAGGCCAGCTCTTTCTCATTTCTCTCAAGGCGGGTGGCACAGGCCTCAATCTGACCGGTGCAGACACAGTCATCCATTATGACCCCTGGTGGAATCCGGCTGTGGAAGATCAGGCTACTGACAGAGCTTACCGGATCGGCCAGGAAAATGTTGTTCAAGTCTTCAAACTTTATACACGCAACTCAATTGAAGAAAAGATCCTGGCCCTGCAAGCCCAAAAACAAAGCCTGGTCGATTCTATCATCCGGCCGGGCCAGAATCTACTCTCCAAGATGACCCTGGATGAGGTCATGAGCCTGTTTGACCTCTCAGCCGGTCGGCGCCAGGATTAGTGGAGTTCACTAGAACAATAGACTGAACCATGTGAATAATATCTAAATCAGAGATAGAAATTAACTGGAAAATCAAGTAAAATGACCTTATAATCTATTTTGGTCCTATGCTCAGGAGGTTTATACCATGCAAGCAAAACCAGTTGATGTAGAGCATTTTCGATCTTTGATCAGGTCCTGTTCCGGCCAAATCAGTCTCAGCACAGCAGAGGGTGACAGGCTGGTTGTTGACAGCAGCTTTTGCCACAAGGTAGGCCTGGAACTATTCCTGCTGGTTGCCCAGAAGCAGGAAGTTTTTGTAGATTGTGACAATGCGCGGGACCAGAATAGAATTCAACAATATTTGAACCATCTTTCCAGTTGAAAATAACCATTATTTTTAATAAAACTGTAACATTTGCAATTGTATTTACCTTCTATTTTTGCTAATCTATTATTTGTGTTCAGCAAAAGCCGGTTTTCCGGCTGCAACAAACAGGAGGAATCTGTATGATAAGAAAAGTTCTCACCAGCCTGGCTGTACTTTTGCTCTTTGCCATGCTTGTCACTGCCTGCGGTGGCAAGGGACAAACAACTGCAACGGGTGCCATCAAGCAAGGTCTAGGCACTATCAGCTTGTTCGGCGAGTCTGTCGATGCCGGAGAAAGTGATGGCCTGGTCCAACTTGACAGCTATGTGGCAGCAGTCACCCTTGACAGCGAAGGCAAGATCCTGGCAGTCGATATTGAGTCAATCCAGGCCAAGATGCCTTTCACAGCCGATGGTAAACTGGCTGGCGATCCAGCTGAGCCGGTCAAGACCAAAACTGAGCTGGGTGATGCCTACGGCATGAGAAAGCAATCCAGCCTGAACAAGGAATGGTTTGAGCAAATAGAAGCCCTGGAAAAATGGCTGGTTGGCAAAACTCTCAGCGACATTGAAGGCATGAAGCTGACAGATGGCAAAGCTGACGATCTGAAAACCTCTGTCACCATGACTGTTTCTGGTTATCTTGAAGCTGTTAAAAAGGCGATCGCCAACGCAAAGTAAGATGGCTGCAGGAACAAAATTTAAAAACCAAGCTTATCAAAAAAGAGGGTGCTCCCAAGGGAGGGCCCTCAGTTTCTTTTTAGTGACGATCCTTTGTCTGCTCACCCTGCTTTTGCCTGCTTGCCAGAGCAGGCAAAAGCAAAGATATAGCGACACCTTCACCGGCACCTTTGATACATCCATTCAACTGATCGCCTATGCCGAATCCCAAGCTCAGTTCAACAGCTGGTTTGAGTTGGCTCAGCAACGCTTTGGCCAGCTGCACCGCCTCTTTGATATCTACCATGTTTATGAGGGTATCAATAATCTGGCCAGCATCAACAGGCAAGCCGGCCAAGCGCCCCTACCGGTTGAACAGGAGATCATTGATCTGCTCCTGCTCAGCCTGGAGCTGGACCAGCTCAGTCCAGGCACTGTTAATATAGTCTTTGGCCCAGTTCTGGCCATCTGGCACGATTTCAGGACTGCCGCCCTGGCCGGACAGGAAGTGGCCGTACCAGACCAGGCCGATCTGGAGGCTGCCGCCCAGCATTGCGATCTGAGCCAGCTGCTGATAGATCAGGAAAATAATACTGTATTTTTGGCAGATGAGGCCATGCGGCTGGATGTCGGTGCTATCGCTAAAGGTTATGCGACAGAGCTAGTCGCCCGGGAACTGGCAGAAGCGGGCCTTGTTTCCGGCATTCTCAGTGCCGGCGGCAGCAATGTCCGCCTGGTCGGCCAGCCGGCCGATGGCCGGTCCAGCTGGCAGGTTGGTCTGCAGGATCCGGACAGTAATCCGCTCATCCCGGACGAAGCAGCGCTTGATGTGATCCTGGCCAATGATCAGTCAATCGTCACCAGCGGCGATTATCAGCGTTATTATGAAAAAGATGGCCAGGTCTACCACCATCTGATCGATACCAAAACATTGCAGCCGGCTAATTATTATCGAGCTGTCACTGTCATGACACCGGACAGCGGTAGAGCAGACTTTCTCTCAACCCTGCTTTTCCTGCTCCCCTATGCGGAAAGCAGCCGGCTGGCCCAAGAAACAGGCTGTGAAGCCTTGTGGATCTTCCCTGACAACCACATTGAAGCAAGCGAGGGCATGCAAGAACATTTAAAAAGCTCTCAGGCGGATTGACCTAGATCTTCCCGGCGGCAAACTGGGCCTGGTAAAGGGCAGCATAACGGCCACCCTGGGCCAGCAATGAGACATGGTCTCCGCTTTCCACCAGTTCACCGTGATCGAGCACTATGATCACATCCGAATGCATGATGGTGGAAAGGCGGTGTGCAATGATGATTGTTGTGCACATCTCTGTGACATGGGCGATTGACTGCTGGATATGCTGTTCTGTTTCCGTGTCAATATTGGCAGTTGCTTCATCCAGGATAAAGATGGCCGGTTTTCTGGCAATCGCCCGGGCGAAACTGAGCAACTGGCGTTGGCCGGCTGAAAAGGTGCTGCCCCGCTCTGTCACAGGAGTTTGCATTTCCCGGGAAAGCCCTCTGATAAAATCATCTGCATAGGCCAGCTTGATGGCTGACTCAATCTGCTCATCATCAATATAGTCATCACCCAGCCTGATATTGTCGGCAATGGTGCCGGAAAACAAGAAGACCTCCTGCAGGACAATCGCGATATGGCGGCGCAGGTCACGCAGGCGGAAAGTCCGGATATCCACACCGTCCAGCAGGATCTGGCCCTGCTGGATCTCATAAAAGCGCAGTAGCAGGGCAATTATGGTGCTTTTTCCGGCACCTGTGGCTCCTACAATAGCCACACTCTGGCCTGGCTCTATGGTCAATGAAACATCACGCAGGACCCATTCACCTTCATTATAAGCAAACCAGACATTTTTGAATTCCACATGCCCCTTCAGCTCTGGCAAAGGCTGGCCGACATGCAGGTATTCCTGGCCAGTCTTGTCACTGAGCAATTCAAAGATCCGCTCAGACGAGACAACTGCTGATTGAATGGTCGAATAAATCTCGGCCAGATCATTGATCGGTTCAAAAAACTGGCGGATATAAGCTGTAAAGGCATAGAGGACACCGATCTGGATGGTGCCATCAATCAGATTACGGCTGGCATAGGCAACCAGGATGGCTATGCCCAGGTTATTGATTATTTCCATGATCGGGCGCAGCAGGCTGTTCAGTCTGATCTGGAGCAAGGTGCTGTCCATATACTCGTCATTGAGATCATCAAATTCTTTGCGCTTGGCCTTTTCCCGGCCAAAGATCTGCACCACCCTCATACCGGCGATATTTTCTGCAAAAAAGCCATTGATCCTGCCGATCAGGCTTTTCATCAAAACGAAGTTCTTACGCAAGGCCGTCCTGATTAATAAAGTCACCAGCAGAATCAAAGGGGTGGTGACAAAGGCGATCAGAGCCAGACGCCAGTTCAAAAACAGCATCATACCGACTATTCCAGCCAGCATCAAAAAATCCCGCATCAGGTTGATGATGACATCTGTGAACAATTCATTTAAGGTCTCGACATCATTGGTGGCCCTGGTGATCAGGCGGCCAGACGAATAGTGATCTAAAAAACTCATAGGCAGATGCATGATATGAAAAAACACATCCCGCCTGATGTGCATCAGGGTGTTCTGGCCCAGATTAGCCATGACCAGCGCCTGCGCCACCTGAGTTGATGAATTGACTGCGATAGCTGCGAAGTAAGCCAGACCCAGCCAGATCATGGGGACCATGGAGCCGGCCAGATCGCCCAGCTTAAGATGGTTGTCAATCAGCACTTGAATGATATAAGGCTGGACCAAAACCGCAGCATTTATAATAATGACCAGAATAATACTGAAAGTAAACAGGCGCAGCTGGGGCTTGAGATAGGGCAAGAGCCGGGCCAGGCCGCCTTTGCCAAAGCTCAGCTTGCGCCTTTTTTTAGTTTGGTCGTCACTATCATTCAAATCAACTGTCGGGCTAGACAAATCAAGCACCTCCATCTGGGCTTTTTTCCGATTGCCGCCGGGCAATCGATGCATAAAAACCATCAGCAGCTAAGAGCTGATTGTGTGTGCCACGCTCAATAACATGGCTGTCGGATAAGACCAGGATCTCGTCGCAGGCCTGCAGGGCACTGACCCGGTTGGCAATAATCAGGCAACCTGTTCCCTGCTCAGCCAGCTCTTTTTGCAAGCCGGCCAGGATGCGCTGCTCTGTTTCAGTATCCACTGCCGAGAGGGCCTCGTCCAGGATCAGCAAGGGAGCCGGTCTGGCCAGAGCCCGGGCCAGGCCAAGGCGCTGGCGCTGGCCACCGGACAAGGTCATGCCCCGCTCACCCACCACAGTCTCGTAGCCTTGGGGAAAATCTGCTATCGTAGTGGCCAGGTCAGCCAGCTGGCTGGCTCTTTCTATTTGCTCTTGATCAATCTCAGCAGAGAAAAAACGGATGTTTTCGGCCAGGGAAGTCGAAAAAATAAAATTGTCCTGTGGGGCATAAGCAATCTGCTGGCGCAGTACAGCCAGAGGAATGCGCCGGATATCCTCCCCATCCAGGAAGATTGTTCCTTCCGGCACCTCATACAAGCGTAAAAGCAGATTGGCCAGAGTTGTCTTGCCACTGCCGGTCCGGCCCAGGATACCGACCAGGCGGCCAGGCGCCAGGGCCAGGTCAATCCCGGCCAGGGCTGGTTTTTTCTCACCTGGATAAGTGAAAGTCAGATCCTGAACGGCAAGATGGCCTTGCATCTTTTCTGGCCATGCTTGAGCTGGTTTTATGTCAGCAGCATCAACAATATCCGGCTGGACATGGAGGATTTCCTGCAGCCGGCCTAAGGAAGCCCGGCCCCGCTGCAGCACATTTATGATCCGGGCAATTGACCGGACCGGATTAATGATCAAGGCCAGGTAGCCGTTAAAAGCCACAAACTCGCCCAGGGTCAGCTGCTGTTCCATGACCAATCTGCCACCATAGATCAAGCTGATGGAAAAACTGATACCAAATAAGATATTGACAACAGGTCCCATGGAAGCTGAAACCTTGGTCATATTGATATTGGCATAGCGGCTGCGCCGGTTCAGCTGTTCAAAGCGCTCCACCTCTTCATCTTCCTGGCCATAGGCCTTAATCACCTCAATGCCGGTGATGCTTTCCTGGACCCGATCAGAGACAGCAGCAAAAGCTTCCTGCACCCGGCGGAAACGGGTCCTGACCTGCCGGCCCATCCAGACAATTATGGTAATGACAAAGGGGACAGGGATCAGGGCGAAAAGAGTCAGCCGGGGGTTAACCTGGCCACTCATACTGTTGATAGCTAAAAATGTCATCACGATAGTGTTGGCAGCCAAAGCCAGGCCGGGACCAAAGGTCATCCTGATCGCCCCAATATCATTAATAGCATAGACCATCAGGTCGCCTGTTTTGTGCTGCTGGAAAAACTGCATGGGCATCTGCTGGAGATGGGAGAAGAGTCTTTGCCGCAAGGCGGCTTCAATCCTGCGCGAGTTGCCCATGATGGCATAACGCCACAAAAAGCGGGTGATGAAGGCAGCCACTGCTGTCAAAATCAAAAACCCGAGCCCCCTGTGGACCTGGGTTAGAACAATTTCCGGACCGGGTACATTAAGCAGATCAATTATGTCTCCCAGCAGGCGTGGGATCAAAACCTGGAAATAGGCCGTCAAAGCCAAAAAAAGCAAGCCCGGCACGTAAAGCCAGGCGTATCGCTTCCAAAACTGTTGCAAGATTTTACCTCCGTCATCGTCGCTGATCACTTAAGTTAATCTTATCACAAATCTCTAATCAGGCAAAACAGCGCTTACCTGCAGCTTAATCCCTTAAGCCAACCGGCACATAAGGCGGGCACTTCTTTTCCACAAAATTCAGTTTGAGCCGGGCAAAGCGTTGCAGACCCTGCTCCAGCCGGATTGCCGGCCAGCTCTCGCCGATCAGGGGCCGGGCATAATCGATAAAATCATCTGTCACATCAAGCCCATCCGGACTGATCCAAGCCTGGGGCAAGAATCTTTGCCGGTTGGCCATCACATGCAAGGGCACCTGGTCATAGCGGACCCGGTAATCCGGCCCGGGCTGACGCAGGATTGTCGCCATGTAGCCTGATTGGTCAGCCAGGACCAGGTCAACAGCGTGGGCTGCCACCTGCCAGGCCTCTTCAATGTCCACCACTGAGCGCATAATGGATGCAGACCGCTGCAGGACGCCCGGTATCTGGCCAGTCGCCTGGCCACGGGCTGCCAGACCCACCTTGTTCAGATAGTTGACCACCGCCTGGGCTGCAGACATCTGACTGGCACCATATTCGATGTGGCCGAAACCATCACGGGCTGCCCCGATCTGGCCCACATCAAAGCCTTCATTGACCACGACAATGCAGCGGCCGGTCAGCCGCAACTGCCGGTTGACATTTTCAGCCAGGGACTCCAGTTTATGGCCAGCTTCAGCAAAATAAAGCTGCAGGGGCCACTGCCGTTCTGGATCAGCCAGACGGGCCGCAGCCGTAATAAAGCCAGTCGTGCGGCCCATGGCCTGCCAGACAGAAACAGACTCAGAAACAGACATGCCCCTGTTCTCTTCTTCGGTGTTTTGCATGATCAGGGCCCAGTACCGGGCAGCGCTGCCATAACCTGGCGTATGATCAATCAACTGTCTGGCCTCATCACCCAGATCATTGTCAATTGTTTTGGGCACACCAGCCACTAGCAGGTCCAACCCGCGCGCATGGGCCAGGCGCGCCACTTTATCAGCAGTATCCATAGTGTCGTTGCCGCCGATGCAAAAAAAGTAACCGATCTGATGGGCACTCAGGACATCGACTATCCTGGCATAATCCTCTTGCCTAGTCTCACCCAGCTTGTAACGGCAGGTGCCGATAGCACCAGATGCCGGCGTATCTTTGAGCAGGGCCAGTTCCTCTTTGTCTTCCCGGTCCAGGTCGATCAGCTCTTCTTTGAGGATACCTTCAATGCCATGCCAGGCAGCTAGAAGGCCACCCGGGCGCTGCTGATTCCAGCGGTCAATGATACCGGCCAGGGATGAATTGATCACTGGCGAGGGTCCACCACCCAGCGCCACTAAAGCTTTTTTATTGCGCACAGCCACCACCTCAGACCAGACGCGCCGGCAGGCGCAAGGACTCGATAAACTGGTCCATCTTCTGGTCCAGCCCCCTAACAGCCAGCCACTGTTCCCCGTCCTTTTCATAAGGCTCAATAGTGGCCGGGTCAGCTAGCTCAATTTCACACTGTTCATGCAGGGCCGCCAGCACAGCTGTCTGGGCATAGGCTGTTTGGACATCACAGAGCGGCCGTCTCTGCTCTACTTCTTCATTTTTCTTGCCCTGGCTGTTTTCTTGTACAACAGCCAGCATATCGTCGACCTTGTCACCGACTGGGTCGTCTGACACAATCTGGCCGTAATCAACCGACATTTCCGAAAAAGTACCAGGATTTTGGATACCCAGCACCCGGCCGTCCTGTACAGTCAGGCTGCCTTTACTGAACCTGTAGTCAAGCTCCGGTCCGAGCAGCTTTTCCGGGCAATGGGAAACAGCGATGGCTAGAACAGCTTTTTTGTTGTCTGGCAGATTTTTTTCCATTCTGACCAGGGCTGTGTCAAATGTTTCTATATCATGAGCCCGCAGCAGCCGTCCTTCAATTAACTCAGGCAGAGCCGCAGCATAGGGATCCTCGCCCAGGAAAAAGAGCATATTGTGCAGATAATGTGCTGTGGCATTATTGAGCACACTGTCATAGACAGGCAGACCGTCAACATAAAGGCGGCCAGCCCAGTTATTGCGGGCAAAATAGGCCAGATTACGTGGCCAGTAAACCTTTGTCCTTAAGCTGAGCGGCCGGCCATACAGGCCATTTTGTACATCCTTGCGGGCATTTTGAATAGCCCTGCAAAAAGACCACTGGTAACCGATACCCACCTGCAGGCCTGATTCCTGTTGGAGCCGGATCAACTCAAGACCTTGCTCTTTTGTGGCACAAAGCGGTTTTTCGCAGAGCACATGGGCTCCATGGGCCAAAGCCAGCTTGATCTGTCCGGCATGGTACTGAATCGGGCTGGACAAGATGACTAGATCCGCCTGGTGCTTATCCAGGCAGGTGGCCAGGTCGTCATAGACCGGTTTTGTTTTCACCTCTGCATAAAGCGGACTGCTTTGCGCCGCCGGATCAACCAGAGCTACCAGCTTGACTGAGCCTTCTTTTTCCCGGGCCAGGAGTGACCTGACATAGTTTGTTCCATAACCACCAATTCCGGCCAGAATAATCTGGATCACCTTTTCCATACTAACCTCCAGTTTTTTGTGTTCGTTGCTAGACTAATTGCTCGCGCCAGCGCTGCCAGACTGTTTCAAAAGCAGCATCCGGGCTGGGCAGCGGCCGGACCGGCCGCCAGCTTGTTTTTATTTTTTCAGTTTGTCCTCTTGTATCCAGGCTGAGCTCTTGCATCTGGCCAGTCAGATCCACACCAGTCAGGCGGCTGCGAAAATGATCTGGCAGGCTGGGCCAGGGCAATTGGCCAGCTGCGCTCAAATAAAGGGCACTGCCCCGACTGGCTCCGCCATTGGCTGCATAATCAAGCATGGCCTGGACAAGGAAGCGCTGGGCCAGCAGCAGCTCGCGGTAGCGGTAGGCCTGGGCCAGGTGGGCAGCATCTGTCCCAGCTAAAAAGATTGAGCTCTTCTGGTATTCATCGGCCAAGTCATGAAAAAGATCCGGCAGCAGATCCAGGCTGCGCAAGGGACCGGCCAATGCAGTCATGCGCTCTGCTGCCTTTTGCCAGTGGCCCGCCAGCTGCTTTTGGCTGCCTTTTTGTTCTGCATCAGTCAGTTTTTTAGCCTGGACAAGTACGCTTGCCAACTGGTCAAGCAAAGTTGCCGGGCTGACTTGCAGCACACCTTGGCGGCGCACCAGTTGGCTGATGCGGCTGGCAGCGCGGCTGGCACCGACCTGGCCGCTGTTTAAAGCGCTGCCACCCGGCCGATAGACTCCATGACTGCCGCAAACCTCACCAATCGGGAAAAACCCGACCAGATTGCTTTGCCAGTTTTCATCAACCGCCAAGCCGCCATTGTGATGCTGGGCGCAAAGCCTGATTTCCAAAGGCTGGACAGACAGATCAATACCGTGGCTCAGATAAAACTGGTAGGCCGGCTCATTTAACTGGCGCAGCCTCTGCCAGGGCAGCTGGGCTGTAACAGCAGCCTGGCCCAGGTAGCTGGTTGCCTCCGGGCCAGCTGCAGCTAGATCAAAGTCTGCCTTGGCTGTATTATGGCGAAAATCCAAAAACACGCGTCTTTTTTGCAAGACAGTCTCGTTATAGACAAGCAGGTCCAGCAAAGATGAGCCGGCAATTTTTCTTACATCAAAGGGCCATTGGTAGCCCTTTTTAAAGACCATGTCCAGCAAAGTGGTCCGGTCCGTTATCCAGGGGAGCAGGAATTCTTTTTCAGCGCCTCCAGACTCGTCAGTGGAGATATAGCGGGGCAGCACCTGCTGGTAACTGCCCGAAACATTCCAGCGCGGCTGGACAGAAGCCAGGCCATATTGCCATTCTGTCAGGTTGACCGCACTGGCACCTGCCGCCAAGGCCAGGCCACTGGCGCCTGCCTGGCTGCCGGGATAGACTGAGTCGGCATAGACCAAAGCCGGTCCACCCGCCGCAAAAATAATATAAGGACTAAGCAGGACAGTATAGCGGGCTTCCGGCTGGTCTGTTGCCAGGCAGACCAGGCCGGCAACTGCCTCTTCGTTGTCAGACCGGAGTAGACTAATCACCTGTTGCCGGTCATATAGCCGGACACTGGTCCGGGCCAGTGCCTTTTCCAACGCTTCAACCATCAGGCGCGAGGTCAAAGGTCCGGCTGAAGAGGCCCGGCTGAGTGGATCATGGTCTGTTTTATAACCAACTGCTTCACCAAATTCATTTTGTGGAAAGGGCACGCCTTTTTGACAAAGCCAGTGAAAACACTCTGCCGAAAGAGCAGCCTCTATCCTGGCCAGGTCACCATCCATGCTGCCGCCGGAAAATAAGGTCCGGGCCATCTGGCCCACAGAATCAGGCGCATCACCGGCCAAGGTCAGCTTATAATAGGTTTGTTTGTCAGAGCCGGTATTGCGTGAAGTGCCGGCCAGCAGGTCCTCGGTCACCAAGACAATATCCTCCAGACCGGCTTCAGCCAGACGCAAGGCAGCTGCCAGGCCTGCAGCACCACTGCCCACGACAGCGACAGTGCACTCGTGCACCATTAGCTCATGGCCTTTGACCTGCAAGCTGCCGGAGTCCTCAATTATCAGCTTTTCCACATCTGCCTCCCATGTCGTTCAGAGCCGTTTGATATGAAAGCCGCCATCAATATGGAGACATTCGCCTGTTGTATAGGTCAAGCCACCAGAAGCTAAAAGGCCTACAGCTGCAGCCACATCTTCCGGATAACCCCAGCGCTGCATGGGGAATACGCCCTGCTCAATCAATTTGTCATATTTCTCTTCAACTTTTGCGGTCATGTCGGTCTTGATGATGCCAGGCTGTACTTCAAAGACCTGGACACCCTCGCTGGCCAGACGGGCGGCCAGAATCTTGTTGAGCAGGCTGATACCAGCCTTGGAAAGACAGTATTCAGCCCGGTCGACCGAGACTGTATCAGCCGAGACAGAACCAACAAAGATAATGGAGCCGCGCCGGCCAGCCTGATCGGCCGGTTGGGCCAACAGTTGGCGGGCGACCAGCTGGGATAAAAAGAGCGGCCCTTTCAAGTTTATATCCATGACCCTCTCATAACTGGCCATTTCCATCTCCAGGACATCAGCCCGCACCAGCGGTGCCACCCCGGCATTATTGACCAGGCAGTCAACCCTGCCCCATTTTTGCAGGGCTTGATCCAGGAATTTTACCCGGTCGGCTTGACTGGCCAGATCGCCTTGGCAGTAAAGGACAGGCCCACTTTTTGCCAGCTCTGCCAGCAGCTCCTGCATCTGGTCCGGTTCGCGCCGGCCCAGTATAGCTACACTAAAGCCATCAGCCAAAAGGCGTTTACTGATGGCCAGGCCGATACCGCGCCCGCCGCCACTAACAAGTGCCACTTTACGCAAATTATATTCCACAATAGATCCTCCAATGCTCAAATTCTAGACATGCTCAGCCAGATGACGGCCAACCAGGGCTGGCTTGCCCTGCCGGCCCGCCTGGTAGAGGGGCAAGTAGACTGCCTTGTCCTGGATGACGCAGCCGCTCTTGCCGCCATCACGCATTATTTCCGAACACTTCCCGCAAGCGATGCAGCTTTTGCGGCTGTCCAGCTGGCCCTTTTCGAGCAGATCCCGGGCAAAGTCCGGATAGGCAAAGGCCTGGCGGCCAAAACCGGCCAGATCAGTCCAGCCCTCCTTGAGCAGACCGGCAGCAGCCTGGCCACCGAACTGGCGCAGCCAGCTCAGGCCGGAAAGCATGAAGCGCAGGGGTGCCTGGCCCGGCAGGGCCTTTTGTCCGGCCTTGAGATCGCGGCAGGCCTGGTAGAGTTTTAAAGCATGATAAAGCTGGTGCTGGGCCGGCTTGTAAGGCCCTGTATCATAAGGCCGGTTAACATGAGGATTGTAATAGGGATTACCACCTGTGATACAGATCAGGGCGACACCCGCCTGGTAGAGCTGGTCGACCAGCCAGGCTGGTTCTGCCAGATCAGGCAGATGATGGTCTGTCTGGCTGACTCCCCAGCCAAAAGGATAAGGTATCTCATCATAGGCATTGAGGCGGACAGCGATATCAATCGGAACGGCAGCCTTGACGGCCTTGACTAGATCCAAAAGTAATCTGCTCCTGTTGGCCAGGCTGGTGCCGTACTGGCCTGGCCTGGTATGGGCGGAAAGCATTTCATTGAGCAGGTAACGATGGCAGGCCTTAATGTCCACTGCTTGAAAACCAGCAGCATGGGCCAGCCGGGCAGCCTGGACATAAGCCGGCACCAGATCGGCCAGCTGCTCATCTGTCAGGATTTCCAACTCCTGGCCTGCTTTGTCCAGCCAGGGATTGGCAACAGCCACCTGCGGCATGGGCCGGTCGGATGGCCGGGAATAACGGCCTGAATGGGTTAACTGCAAAATCTGGTATGGTTTTTGCGCAGCATTTTTGTTGATCAGGTCAACCAGCCGGCTAAAGTCAGCCAGATTGTCCTCCTGCAGCCAGAGCTGGCGCGGATTGGCCCGGCCGGCAGCCACCACAGCTGTGGCTTCCACCCATAAGACTCCAGCCCCGCCGCTGGCAAAACGCTCATAGCGGCGCCAGGTCAAATCAGCCGGACTGCCTGCAGCGGTTCCATCACAGCCTTCCATTGGTAAGACTGCCAACCGGTTCGGTGCCTGGCCTGTGCCAATTGACAAGGGCTGGCCCAGCAGGGCTATTTCGTCAGATAGTGGCAACTCCAAATTACAAGCTGCCAGATCTTCTTGCAGATCGGCTAGCTCCTTATAAGCAAAACGGCGGTGCTCAACAATACTGTCTTTTCCCATAACTAGTCCTTCCTTTAGCCTGTAATAAGGCCAATTGGCTTCTTTAGTAAGTTTAGCATACGGATTTTTCTGGCGCAATTATCCCCACCCGCTATGCTATAATCGGGTTGAAGGAGCAGCATGATGAGCAAACAGCAGCCAAAAGCAATCAATCCTTTCATTTTCGTCCTTATTTGCGCCTGCCTGGCCTGGGCCCTTTACATCAGTCTGGGCACCATTGCCTTGTCAATTTGGGGCAGCACCGTCCCGGGAAAGCTGACCGGCTACAGCAGCCAGCTGACAGACCATCCCAGTGCTCTAGGCCGCAGCAGGACTGTCATGAAGTATTACAGTTTCAAGGTTGGCGGTAAGGAGTACAAGAGCTGGGTCAGGTATCAAAGTGATGAAGCCTGGCCTGATCTGGCTGCAGGCGAAAGCCGCCCGGAGCTAATCAGCTACCTGCCCCTTTTCCCGCGGCTTAATAAACCCAGCCATCTGGCAGACCTGAGCAGCCAGGGCCCGGCAGCAGCAATTTACCATATTATTGCCCTGCCAGGCTGCCTGTTTTTATTCTGGCTGGTGCTCAAGCAGCAAAAAAAAGCCAGACGGATTAAGTCCACCAGTTTGCCGCCAGAGACCTGATCTTTATGGTAAAATCAAGAAGAAAAAACTAAAAAGCGAGGCATCCCGATGCAACAGTTCATGAACAAAGACTTTTTGCTGGAAACCTTCACCGCCCGGACTCTCTATCACGAGTATGCAGCCAAGCTGCCGATCTGCGATTTTCACTGCCATATTGAAGCAGGTGTTTTGGCTGCCAACCAGCCTTTTCGTGACCTGACCGATGCCTGGTTGGGCGGCGACCACTATAAATGGCGGGCCATGCGCCTTTTCGGTGTGGAGGAAAACTCCATCACCGGCTCAGCTGACCCGGAAGAAAAGTTTTTAGCCTGGGCCAAGGTCCTGCCCAACCTGATTGGTAATCCGCTTTATCATTGGGCCCATCTTGAATTACAGCGCTATTTTGCAGTCGAGGAACCTTTAAATCCAGCCAGCGCCCAGCGGATCTGGCAAAAGGTCAATGATCTTTTGCAAAAGCCGGCCTACCGGCCCATCGAGCTTCTAAAGCAAATGAATGTCCAGATCCTCTGCACCACGGACGATCCGACTGACAGCCTGGCTGACCACCAGCAACTCAAAGAGGACCTGGTTGATCTTGCTGTCATTCCAGCCAGTCGCCCGGATCGCTTCACCCGGCTCTTAAACCCTGCTTATCCAGCAATCGTCAAAGAGCTGCCCGGTGGGGACAAGATCAGTAATCTGGCTGACCTGGCTGCTGCCTTGAAAGATCGGGCTGACTTTTTCCACCAGCAAGGTTGCCGCCTATCTGACCATGCCCTGGACAGTATGCCCAGCCGGCCGGCCAGCCGGGCAGCTGCAGATGAGCTCTTCCAAAAACGCCTGGCCGGCGAGACGCTGACAGCAGCAGAAGCCGCCCAGGTCCAGTTTATCATCCTGACTGACCTGGCAGCCATTTATAATGAGCTGGGCTGGACCATGCAGCTGCATATCGGTGCCCTGCGCAACACCAGCCGCCGCTACTTTGACTTGCTGGGGCCGGATACAGGTTTTGACGCTATTGCTGACGAGCCAATCGCCAGCCGCCTGGTTGACCTGCTGGATGCCTGCCAGCAAAATGACCAGCTGCCCAGGACACTACTCTACTCACTGGATGCTGCAGACAATATGACTTTGAACACCATTGCCAGCACCTTCGCCAAGGACGGCCAGCCAGCCTGGGTTAGCCAGGGCCCGGCCTGGTGGTACCACGATCATCTGGAAGGCATGGAGCTGCATCTGGAACAGTTTGCCCATGTCGGGGTCCTCAGTACCTTTATCGGCATGACCACAGACTCGCGCAGCCTGCTCTCCTACACCCGCCATGAGTACTTCCGCCGCATCATCTGCAACCGGCTGGGCCGCTGGGTGGAAAGCGGCCAGTATCCCACAGACTGGCCGGCCCTGATTGCCATCACAGAAAAAATCTGCTGGCAGAACGCCGCAGACCTTTTTAAGTAAGCTGCTTGCTAAGCCGGGCTGCCCAGCCCGGCTTTTTTATACAACCACTTTCTGGAACCACTCATCCCGCTGGGCCCGGCGCACAAAAAAGATGCTGCGGGCCAGCCAGTCAATATACATGCTGACCCAGATGCCCAGCACACCCCAGCCCAGCACAATTGCCAAGAGGTAGCCCAGCAGGATGCGCAGCAGCCACATGCTGAAGATGGAAACTAGCATGGTGAAGCGGATATCACCGGCCCCGCGCAGACCGGCCGGTGCAATAAAGGCGGACGCCCATAAAAGCGGCTGGACGATCAGGGCGGAAAGGATAATCCGGGCCACCTGGGCGGCGATCTCAGCATCCTTGGTATAAAAAGAGATCAGTCCTTCTTTGAGGGGCAGCATCAGGAGGCTAATCAGGCCCATGGCCAAAGAGGCGGCCAGGACCAGAAAATTGAGCTGCTTTCTGGCCTCCTTGAGACGACCCGCCCCGACTTGGCGGCCAACCAGGACTGTGGCGGCTGTCGACATGGCATTGCCCGGCACCTGCAGCAGGGTGTTGGCTGAGGTGGCGATTGTGTTTGCAGCAATCGCCACTGTGCCCAAATGGACAATGAATGTCTGCGTGATCAGGCGGCCGCCCTGGAACATCAATTGTTCGGCACTGGCCGGCAGGCCCAGGCTGAAGATTTTTTTCTGCAGATGCCAGTCTGGCCTAAAAAGCCGCCAGCTATCCAGTTTAAAATTGCGGCTGCCCCGCAAAAGCGGAATCGCCACCAAAAGCATGCCCAAAGTGCGGGCTGCTGTCAGGCCCAGCGCTGCCCCCCGCACACCCAGGGCCGGCACGGCCAGGACAAATCTGCCCAGTTGCCAGTGCAGACCATAGATCAGGGAGTAGCTGAAGATAACATTAAAAAAGTTCATGATGATTGAAATCAGCATAGGCGACTTGGTGTCGCCTGAGCCGCGCAAGATACCAAAAGATACACTGGTCATGGCTACAGGGATATAGGACCACAAGGCTATCGAAAAATAAGCCAGGGTGTTGTCCAGAACCTGCTTTTCCGCATCACCAAAGAGCAGGCCGAGCAGTTGACTTTTCAGAACAAGCAGCAGGGTAACGATAGCTGTAACAATCAGGAAGTTGGCCAGCAGGGCCTGAGCCGCTGTCTGATTGGCCTTGACATAGTTTTTGCGCCCGGTGTACTGGGCCACAACAACCGTGCCACCGATGGCCAGGGCGCTGAAAAGAGCGATCAGGATGTTGCTGACACTGCCAACCATGCCGATGGCTGAGATGGCTTCCTTGCCCATATTGGCTGCCAGCATAGTGTTGACAACACCCATAATAACAATGAAGAACTGCTCAACCAGGACCGGCAGCGACTGACTGCTGACAGAACGGGCCAGTTCCTTTAATTCACTTTTTTGCTCCACTTTTCCCTCCAGGATTTTTGTCCAGCTGAAAACTTAAGTAAAGTCAATCCTTGTAATTGTACCATGAAGATGGCAGCTGGCCTATCATCCCTCTTACCTTAAACTGAACGTGAGAAATGCAAGTTAAATCAAGCCATTGTATTTTTTATTTTAAATAGAAGAAACCCTTGTAACCCATTATCTACGGGCTTACAGGATTTTACCTGCTAATTTACCGCATCGATCAAGCTTGACCTGGACCCTAGACTAGCCTGTTACCAGCTCATTGCTCCGGGCACTGCGTAAAACATCGCTTGTTCCCCAAGGATTGCCAAAGAGATATAATCCACTTATAGGGGGTTGCTGTTTATGGACTATATGTCAACTAGCGAAGCTGCTGGTAAGTGGCAGATTTCACTGCGCCAGGTCCAGCGCCATCTGGCTGAAAAAAGGGTTCCCTGTGCTAAAAAAGCAGGCAGGATCTGGCTTATCCCTGCTCAAGCCCAAAAACCAGAAGACTTGCGGACGAGCAAGGATCTGCCCCGCCAGACCCTGTGTCAGGCGTTTGTCGAACTAAAGACTGCAGGGCAGCTGCCCGTGCCCCAAGATAATCCTGCTTGCGTCTTGCAGCATTTGGAGAACCAGCAACTGGCCTTGCTCTGCAAAAGCAGCCTGGCCTATCTGCGCGGGGATTTTCCTCTGGTCCTCTCCTGTTACCGGCAGGCAGAAAAAGATCTGCCTGTCCGTCTTAACCTGTGCCCGGCGGCAATGGCTGCCGCAATCAGCCTGGGGGATAAACTGGCTTATCAGGATATTTTCAACTTTGCTAGCAGCCTGAAAGGGCCGGATCAGGCGGACCCGGTCACCATTATGGCTGATCTAACCCTGGCGACTGCTGCCATCAGTGCCTCTGCGCCGGGCCTGGCGCCAGCCTGGCTGAAAGAGGGCGACTTCTCCTTATGCCCTGCCGTGCTCTTGCCAGACCTGCTCTACATCCGCTGCAAATACCTCTACAGCATACACCGCTGCGACGCAGCCCATAGCCTGGCCCAGACAGCCCTCTATTTTATCAGGAAAGACGAGTGCCTCTCCTTTCATGAAATCTACCTGACTCTCATGTGTGCCGTAACCAGCCTGGCCCTGGATGAGCGCCAAGCCTGCCGCAAATGGCTCTTGGCGGCCATGGACTTGGCCCTGCCCCATGCTTTTATCACACCATTTGCTGAGCACCTGATGACCCTGGGCGGCCTTGTCGAGACATTTTTAACAGAACATTATCCAGATCTGCTTGAACCGGTGCTCACTCAATGGGCTAGAACCGGAAAACATTGGGTCAATTTTCATAACCAGTTCACCAAAGACCACATCACCCATGCCCTGACCCCCCGGGAGAGCCATATTGCCCAGATGGCTGCCCGACGCATTTCCTATGAAAAAATTGGCCAGGAGTTTGGTATCTCCACTGGCCGGGTTAAGAACATCATGAGCAAAATCTATGATAAGCTGCTCATTAGCAAAAGAGATGAGCTGGCTGATTATGTTTTATTCAGGGAAAAGGGCAGTTCTGGCAGCTGAGTGCCTAGGCAATCCGGCGCTTCAGCGCCGGATTGACAGTCGCCTGCCAAGCCAGAAAACGGACTGCTTATCCTCCTGCAGTCCATTTTGCTTCTACAATACCTAAATATTGGCTGGAAAATCACCAGAACACGGCATCTGCTCACCTGAATGCTTTTATTTTCCCTGCTTAAAGATGTGACGTTCTCGCTCTGCCAAGTGGATATTATTGATCAGCTCTCCCGCTTATTATAAAACCAGCTGGCAGTTTGTCTGAGAGAAAAAGCGGCTCTTGCGGCTTAGGCCAAAAGAAGCTGAGCCAGCGTTGTTAAAGTCAAGTCCTGGCTGGG
This sequence comes from uncultured Oscillospiraceae bacterium, assembly GCA_964654125.1. Taxonomy (GTDB): domain Bacteria; phylum Bacillota; class Clostridia; order Saccharofermentanales; family UBA5734; genus JAAYBY01. Next base: position 12,053 of record CAZZGG010000005.1, on the reverse strand, counting down.
TTAGGCATCATCTGTCATGTTTGGCACAAAGCGGGAGGTATGGGCATGTTTAAGCGGTTAGCAAAAGCAGATACTAAAATTAAGCTAAAAGCTGCGGGCAAGCCGGGCCTTTAGCACCTGCCCCAAATCCTGCTTCGGTCACGGTCAGCTTTAACAGCCTGGGTGGCACTGATATTGCCAGCCAGACCCTGCCCCTGGGCGGGACGCTTCCTCTAGGTGAAGAGCCTACTCAAATAGGCTGCCTTTTTGCCGGCTGGTTTTACGAGGAGGCCCCGGTCAATCCCTATGAACCGGATCATGTCTTTAATGAAGATATGACCCTTTATGCCGGCTGGTATGAATTGGACGTCCAGGAAGACCTGGTTGAATACATCAGGGATTGTGATGAGCAGATCAGCTTTCTTATTCACTCTGACCTGGAGCTGACCGGCAGCAACTTGGCCGACCATATCAGGCTGGAGGAACTGGACAGCCAGTACGGCAAGTCCCTGGCTGTGCAAAAACAAGCTGACGGCTATCTCCTTTATGCAGCAGACGGCTTCGTGCCCGGTTGTAGCTACCGCATTGATATCTTGTCACCCAAGCAGATCTACTTTAGTAAGGCAGGCGGGGAGGAAGTGGCGAACAAGGCGGTAAACAGTTTCAGTTTCACGATCTTTCGCGAAGGCAGTGACCATGTGGTCTACCAGACCGATATCATACCCCTAGCCCATGAGAATGTGCTCAGCCTGGAGGCCCTGGCTGGCGTCATTGGAGAAGAGGGCAGGGCCAGTGGGGACCAAGGGAAGACAATCTTCCGTATGGTCCTGCTCATAGGTGTGGGCGATGTCCAACCAGGACAAATTGTCAATTACTATGAAGAAGGAGGCAGCGCGGAGCAGAACCACTTTTACAAGGTCCGGTCTACTGGCCAGGGGCCAGACGGGCCCTATCTCGATCTTGTGGAACCAAACCTGGTTGATGTCTATTCAGAGCTGGATATCTACTACAAGGGCTGTGAGGGCCCTATTTCGGAAAAACTGGCTGCCGATCCCAAGCTGGAGGCTGATCTCCTGGCCAGTTTTAAGGATAGTGAAGGATATACCCTCCTTTGCTCCAGTATCAGCTCGGCGATAGAAGAGAGCCCAACCCTCAATAACCTGATCGCCACGCTTGGTGACGACCCCTGCGCAATCCAGGCCATAGGCGCTGGTGACTTGAAAAACCTGCTTAACAATGTGAATCTGGACCTGGACATGCGCCTGACCAAAGATAAGCTGACAGATAACTACAGCGGGGCATATGGCAGGGTCACCTATTCAATTAAAGATGCTAAATTACCGCTCCATGAAAAGGTCAGCTTGAAAATCAGCATGAATGTGACTGAGGAGCTTGATTTTTCCATCTATGGCTCCATCAACTGGGATAAGAAAGATGACCTGCTGATCAATAAGGGCTTCGATGTGACCAACCACTTCAAAATGAATTATGACATCATGATCATGACAGACGGCAATACTATCAATATTACTGATGAAATCCAGAAAATCATTAATTCGCTAGATGGAGACAAAACCCAGCAAGTCGTCGCCAGCCTGAATGATGAGGGTTTCTTCGGCAAGGACCTGGATTATCTGGAGATCTTGTCCAAAGAATTGGGCAAGGGCAGCTTTGATATCTATAAAGTTTTGTCCTTCCAGTTTATCTTCAACCTCAAGGTGAGCATGGGAGCCCGCTGCGGCTTGAATCTGAATGTCGATGCGACTGAATCCCGCCGAATAGGCTTGTCCAACTGGAATAATGCGCGTGAGATGCGGCTGGTTAATGCCAGGATCAGCAGCAGGTTGTCTTTTTCTGCCACCCTGAAAGGCCGGGTGGGGATCCGGGCTGGTTTTGAAATCTCCGGTAATATCAGCTTATTTGGCCTGAATAGTATTGCCAATGTGGGCCTGGCCGTGGAAATCGGTGTCTACGAAGAAATGACCGGCTTTTTACGCTTCAATTACGAATACAAATACTGGGGCGGTGACAAGAGTTCATCATCCGATAAAACCCTGACCGGCCCCTATGGCTCTGCTGCCTCCTTCCTGGAAGTCCCGGATCACAGCGGCAATGCATACTACCGTTATCAGTTTGACGGCTGGTCTGACAGGGCGGATGGCACAAAAGGCAGTGACTATACTTCCTTCACCATCAACGGGAACCAGACGCTCTATGCCGTCTATGAGCAGCAGCCCCGGAATATGACGCTCACCTTTGCTGCCAATGGCGGTCAATTTACAGACAAGATAGGCCAAAAAACAGTCACTGCCCCTTACAATAGACAGGTTAGCTTTACTGAGGTCCCCGGCAAGGCGGACAGCACCTTTTACACTTACGAGTTCGCGGGCTGGTCCCCGGATCCTTTGGCAGCTCAAGGGCAAAAAGTGAGTCAGTTCACTGTCACGGGTAACATAACCCTTTATGCAGTTTACCGGCCCGTCCCCAAGACCTTCACCATCACCTTTGACGCTGGCGAGGGACTATTCAATGATGGCAGTAAAGAGAAAAAGATCCAGTGCGCTTACAGTGATCTACTGCCTGTCTTCCTAGAAAGGCCTTATCAAGCTGAAAGTGACGCTTATACCTACAGTTTTCGCAAATGGGATCCAGCCTATAGCGCAGGCAGCATCATGAATGGGCCCAGCACCCACACGGCGGTCTATGAAGCCCGGGCAAAGGATCCGCAAGAAGGCATCTGGATCAGCAACCAGGCGGGAAGCAAGGAACAGATCAGCCTGGGTAAGGAACCTACTATTGCAGGTTACCGTTTTGCCCTGGGTGATGATACCTCATACGGAACTTGTGGTCTGCCAACGCTCTGCATCCTCGGTAATGGCCTGACCATCAGCGGCAGTGAGCCCGGTGTCTGCCTGGTTATTGATCCTGCTGTAACTGAAGTCAGCTTCAACAAGCTGAGCCTGGCAGTTAGCTACAGTTATGGCGGCGCTATCCTTTATGCCGAAAAGCGCGAGACTGATCAAGAACCACTCCCGCTCCTGATCAATATCAAGGGAGACTGCAGCGTGACCAACACCTTGAATGAGGTAGATAGAGCTCATACTGCAGTCCGTATCGAGCGCCCGCTGACCTTAAAGGGCGTGGCAGCCGGGTCAACTTTGCAGTTCAAGGCAACCGATGGCACCGCTTTCTACTGCAGCGTCCAACTCACTATTGAAGACTTGCATTTTACGGCGCAAGCCTTCAAGGAGCAGGAGAATATAAATGAAACCACCACTCCAATTATGAGTGACAGCCACATTGATGCGGGCTGGCTGTTCATTAATTCGGCTGTTAACCTGGTCTCCCTGGACAGCGCTGCCATATTAGCGGCCAGCCTGCACATGCAAAGCTCCAGCCTGACTGTAAGCGGCGGGGTCTCAATTGGAGGTGACCTAACGCTGTCAGGCACCAGTTCAGCTGATATCAGCTCGGTAAAAGGCAACAGCTGCTCTGTGCACGGAAAACTGGTCTTTGATAATTTACGGGGCAGCTTCCAGCTCAAAGCCCAGGGTGCAGGCGCCATCGCTCTTTTAGCCAAGGACGGCATTGAGTTTAAAGGAGCGGGCTATAACACCAATGGGGCAGCGCCAGGCCAGTACGATGACATCTACTATACCTTCTTTGCGAATGGGCTTCCCTTGCAGGAAGTTAAGGTGACCAGGTAATAACGCGAGGGCCCCTGATCTTTTCTATGGTTCTGCCAGCTTCCTTCGCACCTTGGCTGGAACAGGTAAGATCTGCCCGTTAGGCTAAAGCTCCTTTAGTCAATAAAGGCAGCTTGGCGCACCAGCTCAGCCCGCAGCCTGCTGACATCGACATCTGCAGTCTGCTTGTTGCCCCGCACTGCCAGGACTGCTGCCAGCCCGGCTGCATGACCCAGGGCACCAGCTGTCGGCGAAACCCTGATTGCGGCCTGGGCAGCAAAATCAGCTGAGACGCAGCGCCCTGTGACAAGCAAATTCCTTGTCTTCTTAGGCACCATGATCTCGTAGGGGATGCTGTAATAAGCAGCAGCAGCAGATGCGTCGATCCGGTGTGTGATAGTATCTTCTCCTGCCGGGCTGTGGATGTCGATCGGATAGGCTGAGTGAGCAATTGCTGAGTCAAAGCGCCTGGCCTTGATGATATCCTGGCTGGTGAGAAAATACCGGCCGATGATCTGGCGTGAGCTGCGCACCCCGACTGATGGACCGGTGTAGGCCAGCAAAGCAGAGGCAAAGCCTGGCAGGTGGGCCCGCAGATATTGATCAAGCTCGTAGCATTGCTTTCTACCGGCCATCTCCGCTGTTGCAAGGCTCCATGCACTGGTTGCCATAAAGCCTGGCAGCCTGGTGGTGTTGATTATAAATTCACCTGGCCGGTCGGTTTCAAACAGGAGGATATCTTCGCGGGGAATGGACAGTCTGCCCTCCTTTTTGGCTGCTAAAAAGCTAAGCGGCATCCCTTTACAGGCCAGGGGTGTATCTAATTCCAGCAAATGGGCAAATTGCATATTGACTGGAAACTCCGCTGGATTTTCTCTGATGTAATTTTTCAGTCTTTTGGTATCCACATTGCAATACTTCATGTTCATTGTCATGGGCTGGGCAGCCCCATCCTGGGGGCGGCCTTCGAGGTAGTCTTCACCCGCCCAGACAGACAGGTCTCCGTCGCCGCTTGCATCAATGTATAGCTCAGCTGCAATGCTGTTTAAACCGTCTTTGTTACTGACTAGCAGGTGACTAATGCTTGATCCCTCTGTTACAACCTGGGCTAGCAGCGTGTGAAAGAGCACATCACAACCCGACTCAGCCAGGAGCTCATCCAGGACCAGCTTCAAGCCTTCGGCATTAAAGGGCGTGACATAAGAAATGTACTGGGTTGAATCCTTGACATGGCCACAAGAAAAACCTCTTTTGATCAAATGGTCAACCAGTTCTTGCATTAAGCCCTTGATGACCTGTTGTTCGCCAGAAAAAAATGTCATCATTGGGCCGACACCATAGGAAGTAAGGGCGCCGCCCAAATAGCCATTTTTTTCAATCAGTAAAACACGGATGCCCTTTCTGGCTGCTGCCAGGGCAGCCATAGCGCCTGAAACGCCGCCTCCCACCACCACTAAATCATAGCGGGTCTGGTATCTTTCCATCATCCTGCTCTCCTATCCAACTAGGCTGCTAGCTGATTTTTCCTTCTCTTGAGCCTAGTTTTGTATTTTACTGCCTTTTGCTAGATATTTAAAGTACTGCCGGCGGGGTGGAAAAAAGACTGGCTGATCCATGGCTAGTGGTATAATTATTACTAGAAAGAAGGTGGTCCGGGTGGAAGCAGTGGATATAATCATTAAAAAGAGAAATGGCGGCCGGCTCAGCAAAAAAGAGCTAGATTATTTCGTGGCTGGTGCCAGCAATGACAGTTGGCCTGATTATCAGCTAGCGGCCCTGCTGATGGCCATATTTATCCAAGGTATGGACATCCAGGAGACAACTGACCTGGCTCTGGCCATGGCAGCCTCCGGTGACCAGCTTGATCTTTCGGCTTTGCCGGGCTGTAAGGTTGATAAGCACAGCACTGGTGGTGTTGGCGACACTGCCACTTTGGTCCTGATTCCACTCGTGGCCGCCTGTGGTGTGCCTACAGTCAAGATGTCCGGGCGCGGCCTGGGTTTCACTGGCGGTACAATTGACAAACTGGAGGCCATCCCGGGCTTTAAGACGGATCTAGCTCCAGCCCGGGCCCTGGAACTGGCCCGACAAAACGGTCTGGTCATCATGGCCCAGACCGGTAATCTCACTCCGGCTGATAAAAAACTTTACGCCCTGCGTGATGTGACCGGCACAGTCGACAGCATTGCCCTGATTGCGGCCAGCATTATGAGCAAGAAACTGGCGGCCGGTGCGGATGCGATTGTCCTGGATGTCAAGTGCGGCAGTGGCGCCTTCATGGCGGACCTGGACCAGGCCCGGCAACTGGCCCGCACCATGGTTGGCATCGGCCAGCAGGCCGGCCGCCAGCTGCTGGCCCTGATCAGCAGTATGGAGCAGCCCCTGGGCAACTCTATCGGCAACAGCCTGGAGCTGGCTGAGGCCATCCGGGTTTTAAAGGGAGATATAGACTGTGATCTATGGCAGGTCTGTCTGGCTCTGGGCCGGGAGATGCTGCTTTTAGCCGGCCAGGCCAGCAGCCCAGCAGAAGCTGAACAGCGCCTAATACATGCCTTGACCAGTGGTGCCGCCTTAGATCGCCTGGCTGCCTTGTTAAAGGGCCAGGGTGCTGACCCGGCCCTGGCCTACCAGCCCGAGCTCCTGCCCCAGGCTAAATATAAAAAAACTTTTTACACCAGCCAGGCAGGTTTTCTTGCTCAAATCGATACAGCCGGCTTGGGCCAGCTTTTTGTCGCTTTAGGTGGCGGCCGTCATAAAAAAGATGACCCGATTGACTATACAGCCGGCTTCACTTTGCATGCCCGGCTCGGTGACTGGTTAGAGCCCGGTGCCCCCTTGCTTGAAGTCCAGGCCAATGATTTAGAAAAACTGGACCAGGTCCTGGCTGATTTACCAGCAATCTTTGGTTTTTCCAGCCAGCACCCGCAGGTCCAGCCTCTCATTTTGGACATAATTCGCCCTGATTAGACTGACAATATGCTATAATCAGCATATGCCGCCAGATTAAAATCGCTTCATGACGGAGGTGAACCAAATGACAAATGCCAGTTTTTATTGCCCCCTGCTAAAAAAAGACATTGCCGATTCACTTTGCCAGAAGATCACTTATGCTGCCGAAGGCCGCATCAGTCATGCTGTCATCCCGGAAGTCACCAACTGGGACTATGCCAAGGATGTCTGCGCTGACTGCACCAATGCTTACTGGAACAAGAACATTATGCCGGCCTCGCAGCTGCTGGACAGCGACGATTAAGAATTTTTATCACTAGATTTTGTTGAAAAAGCAGATATCTGCCAGCTTCCTTTTCGGGACACGCAGGATCTGCTTTTCATCTTCATAGTAGCGGATGGAGCCCTGCTCATCTTCTGCTTCTGCCTGCTGGGCGCTGTAGCCCAGGGCCAGCACACTGTCGATCAGATAGTTTTCTGGTATGGCGAGTATTTCTTGCATTTCAGGCCTTTTGACTGACCTGATCCAGCAACAACCGATCCCTTCTTCTAAGGCCAGCAGCTGCATATTCTGGATGGCGGCACCGACATCATATTGAAAGCCCTCCGCCCTGATATTACTATCCGCTAACACGATAATATAAGCGGTTGGTTTTTCACCTTCCCCGGGAGTACCGTGCGGGGCCAGGTAGCCTGCCCAGCTGAGCAGAGGGAAAACCTGGTCCAGTTTGGCCTTATCATCAATCACCAGATATGCCAAAGGCTGGATGTTTGCTGCGGAAGGAGCCAGGCGAGCTGCAGCAACTAGCTCGGTTAAAAACTCAGTCTTTATTTTTTCCTGCTGGTATTTGCGGACAGTGCGCCGCTGCCAGATTGCTTTTTTGATGTCCATTTTGTGACCTCCTAGTAATAGCATGGGCCTATAACTATAGCATAGCAGGCCATATCCTGCAGATCAGCCTTCCTGCATCTCTGGCAGATAAAGTTGGATACTTTGCGGGTACTCCAACTCGAAAGCTAGCCCATTGTCGTCCATATCCCAGCTTATTTCAATATCACCAACCGGAGTGGGCACACGGCCAGAGGCCTGGGCGACAACCGTAGTGGCCGGATCAAAGGTGAAGGTCTTAAAGCCTGGCTCGATTGGCTTAATTCCCAAAATATAAGCATAATAAAAATAGACTGGGATGGCTGACCAGCCATGGCTGAGACTGCCGGCCCTGGCAAAATCGGCGCCGCCCTTGATCGTCTCCCAGAAGCTGCTGGCACCAGAAAAGAGCATGTAGCCCCAGTCTTTTTCAATCATCTTAAAAACAATTTGGGCATAATCCGGGTCCTCTAAAAGCGCTGTAAACTTATACAGGCAATGACTGAGGGTTGCCGGGACCAGCTTATTGTCTGCTTTGGCCAGACGGGCCCGCACAAGCTGCTGGCGCTCCTGATCTACCAGCCCAGCCATAAGGCATAGGGCCTGGGTCAATTCGGCAAAGTGGGGCTTGGCACCAGCTCCCTGATAGGTCAGGTAGGCCTCTGCCCTGCTGTCCCAAAAGATATTGGCAGCAGCTGCTTTTACTTTTTGTGCCTGAATACTATATTGGTCGGCTTGCCTCTTTTGTCCGACTGCTCTGGCAAGCTGAGCTCCTGCTTCCAAGGCCAGGATGAAGAAAGCATTAAGTGGCGCATCAAAGCGCTGGCTGGTCAAACTGGTGCCGCTAAAGATACCTGAATCGTCCATGCCCTCTGACCACTCGTAAAAGTGCCAGTACCTGGGTCCGCAGGGTGAAGGCAAGAGGCCGTCAACCAGCCTGGCCAGATAGCTGTCCAGCATGAACTCAACTTTGGGCCAAAAGCTAGCTGCAGCTGCCCCATCCCCGCTGTAGAGATAGTGGTCAGCCAGCTCCAGGATCCAGGCTAGGCTGAAGCTGGGGATGGTGATCGGAATGCTGGCCGGGGCGCACAATTCCAAAAAGCCATCCTCGTCTAGACCATCGCCCAGCAATTGAAAAGAGGCCCGGGCGAACTCGTAGTCAGCAAAGCAGTAATAGCCGCACAGGGCCTGGTTTCTTGAATCCATACTGTAAAGGGCCTGCTCACGCCAGGGTGTGTCTTCATAATGCTCATGCATGCAAAGATGCAAGGTCCTGACCCCGACTGCATAGATTTTCTGCCAGAGCCTGTCCTGGACAAAAAACTTACCCTTTTCTGTAACCGGATAATCTGTCGGCCTGAGGCCGGCATAATAAAACACAGTTTTTTCCCGAAGCTGGCTGATGTGCAGCTGCAGGTAACGCCCGGCCAGCCGGCTGGTGTAATGGGTAAAAACCTGGCGGCCAGCCTGACATATATAACGATTGGCAAAGTTTCTGCCTCCGACATGACTGCGCACACGCAGGTCATCCAGGTGTTCTCCATAGGCGATATCGATGATCGTACCTGCGCCGGCCGTAAGTTCTATCTCAAATAGTCCTGCTTCTATCCTGCCCAGGTCCAGGACCAGATAGATGCCCATCTGCGGGTCCTGCTGCCGAAAAATCAATTCTGCTCCGTTAGGACAAGGAAAAGCTCCTGCAAAGCTAGTAGCAAAAAGCTCCTCTTGTAATAAAGGCGAAAGGAAATCTTTTTGCATCAGCTCAGCCACTGATCCGGCAGGCTTGGCCTGACGCCAGAACTGGCCCTGGGCGACCAGTCTGGCTGCAAGTCTATCCTTGACTAGCAGCTTTTCCACCGGTCTGGGCTGCAGATACTGCTGGACTGCTGCTGTTGCCTGTGGATTGATCAAGGCAGGCTGCCAGCTATTATCCATCTGGTAGCTTGGTACCAGCCAATCATCCTGCTTTCGGGCATCATATTGATAGACAAAGGTCAGCTGGCTGGTGATCTTGGCCAAAGGTCCGTTCTGATAACTAGAAGATCGGCGGCAGCGGGTCTTCTGATCACTGACCAGAAAAAATTCTTGACCCTCTAACACATAAAAAAGACCAGCGTCACCCCTGAGGTAGGTGGATGTGCTCTCGCCCTGGTAATAAAGCAGAATACACAGAGCATTACGGCCAGCTTTGAGCTGCTGGTCCAGTTTGATCGTATCGTAGCTTCTTTTATCCGGATAATCAGGGTGCTGGCCACAGGCCACAAATTTGCCGTTGAGCCAGACCACATAGTCGCTGTCGGCAGAAATATATAAGACTGTGTCCTGCATATTCTGGTCAGTCAGTTCAAATTCGCGGCGGAATTCGCCGTACTGGTTGGCTTCTGTCTGGCCTTTTTCCAGCCAGATCCAGCCGGCGGTTTTTTTAAGTGCCTCGTTCATGATAACACCTCCTGCTCAAAATCAGCTAGCCCAATTATACTGCATAACAGTCGGTGTTGACGCTAGCTGTGGCTAGTGATAGGCTGAAAATCAAATAAGCTTGCTGCAGCCGCTTGGCTTTTATGGAGGTCACATATGCTAGTTGATACACCTGCTATCCTGGTCGACAAGGATATTCTAAGCAACAATATTCAAAAAATGGCTGACCTGGCCCGTCATAACAAGGTCGCTTTAAGACCACATATCAAGACGCATAAGAGTCTGGAAATAGCCAAAATGCAGTTAGGGGCCGGCGCTTGCGGTATCACCACCGCCAAGATCTCGGAAGCTGAGATTTTTGCTGCGGCGGGAATAAAAGATATCTTTATAGCTTATCCTATTATCGGGCCAGCTAAGCTGAAGCGTCTGCTGGCCCTTAACCAGAACTGCCAGCTCATTGTTGGTGTCGATAGTTTCAGTGGTGCAAAACAGATGGCAGCCGCTGCCCGCAGTGCAAACCAGGTGCTGAAAGTTCGCCTGGAGGCAGATATCGGTTTTGCCCGCACCGGCACAGCCCAGCAGGATCTAGTCCGGCTGGCCCAGTTAGTGGCTGATTCAGGCAGCTTGGAGCTGGAGGGCATCTATGTCTTTAAGGCCATGACCCTGGCCGGCCAACCCAGCACAGATCGCCAGGCCGCCGGGATAGAAGAAGGCCGGCTGGCAGTCCAGCTGGCCCAGGAGATCAGGTCCGCCGGCATTGCCATCCAGTCTGTCAGCATTGGTTCAACCCCGACAGCTGAATTTGCCGCTACCGTGCCGGGTGTCAGTGAAATAAGGCCAGGCACCTATGTCTTTAATGATATGGCAACCGTCCAGACCGGGGCCTGCAGCCTGGCTGATTGTGCTGCATCTTTACTGGTGACCATCGTCAATAAGCAAGCAGACCGCCTGGTTGTCGATGGCGGCAGCAAGACTTTTTCCACCGACAGCGCACCTGATCAGGCTCCTCTGCATCTGTCCGGCTATGCCTGTTGCAAATCAGATGACAAACTCCTACTGCACCGTTTTTCCGAAGAGCACGGCATGGTCAAAATAAATGCCGGAGCCAAGGACTGGCAGGTGGGCGACCAGCTGGAGTTCATACCCAATCACATCTGCACCAGCATAAACCTGCACAACAGTTTTATCTTTATGCAAGACGGCCAGCCACAAGAGACTATCAAGGTCGCAGCCCGTGGCTGTGTCACCTGACCTTGTTTATTACCTCTTTGACTTGTCAGAAGCTGTGCAACTTAAAGTAATTTACCCTTTTAGAAAACAAGCAAAAAGCCCTGAAACACTGTCGTATCAGGGCTTTTTGCGTATTGCGCGTATATTGTAGCAGTGATATTTGGCGCAGTCTGGCGCATTTTCCGGGTTACGGCTTGCAGTTCTTGCATGCCACATAACCCTTGCTGATGGCTTCCTCTTTTGTATTAAAGTACACACGATTTTTTTCATCCGGCAAGGATCCACATGAAGGCAGGTGGAATTTCTTAGTTTTTTTGTTGCCGATGTATTTTACTGTCGCAGGCTCTGATTCTGTCGGTGCTTGCGTGGTCGTTTTAACCGTTGTTTCTTTTATTGTTTCCTTGGTGGTTGCTTGCGTGGTCGTCTGCGTGGGCGCTTGCGTAGGTGCTTTTGGGGTTGCTTTTGTTTCTGTTGGTTTCGGAGCTTGCGTGGTCGCCTGTGTAGTTGCCTGAGTGGCCAGCGTTGTTTTTGTTGTCTTTGAAGCCTGAGCGGTCACTTGAGTAGTCGCCATTGTTGCTTCTGTTGATGTAGGCGCCTGTGCAGGCTCTTTTGCAGCCTGTGATGTTTGCTCCTGAGTGCTTGTCTCTTTTGCTGTTTTGTTTTGATCTGCAGATGCTGAGGGACTTTGTGTTTGAGCTTCACTTTGCCCTGTAGTGCCTAACGTACTACTTATTCGTCCGTCATCCGGCGTATTTGTTGGCCCTTCCGCAAGACATCCTGTTGGCACAAATAAGGAAAGTAAAACCAGTATGCTAATTATAAAGTAAGTCTTTCGATTTTTAGCGAGGTATTTGGTTTTGCGTTTCATATCCCTATCCTCATCATCCTTAGTGAACCCTCCCCGCCTAAGCTATTAGCTTAGG